>DASWOP010000255.1:0-6751 GCA_036404255.1 Acidobacteriaceae bacterium
AGCTGCAGCAATTTCCCGACACGATTGCCCGGCTTCATGAAGCCGGGCAATCGTGCACCGCTCTTCCAGCGACAACTGTCCGTAGTGGCCTTCCATGGCAACACGACCTTAGCCTGTTGCACTTCGTTTGTGAACTTAGGAGAATCTGCTTCTCGCCTTGGTCGCTGTTTGTTTCTAGAATTGTCCCCTGAATTACTCTTGAGTTGTCATTCCGCAGCGCAGCGAAGAATCTCAAATCCCCATGCCAGATACTCTGCTCATCTCCGTCGTCATCATCGGCCGCAACGAAGGCGAGCGCCTCCGCGCCTGCCTCGCCTCCGTCGCCGCCATGCGCCACGAAGACTTCGCCCTCGAACTTATCTACGTCGATTCCAACTCCACCGACAACAGCCTCTCCATCGCCCAATCCGCTGGAGCCCACACGCTCACCGTAGACACCCGTTACCCCACCGCCGGCCTCGCCCGCAACATCGGCTGGAACGCCGCCACCGGCGAGTACATCCTCTTCCTCGACGGCGATACCATCCTCGACCCCGACTTCGTTCGCACCGTCTTGCCCAGCCTCGCTGATGACACCATCGTCGCCGTCTGCGGCAACCGCCGCGAATCCCATCCCGAGCGCTCCATCTACAACCGAGTCCTCGACCTCGACTGGAACGGCCCCGCAGGCCTGGTCGACTACTGCGGTGGCGACGCGCTCTTCCGCCGCAGCGCACTGCAACTCTGCAACGGCTACGACCCCTCCCTCATCGCCGGTGAAGAGCCCGACCTCTGCCGCCGCCTGCGCGCACATGGCCTGCACATTCTGCACATAGATACGCCAATGACCATGCACGACCTCGCCATCACCCGCTTCTCGCAGTGGTGGCGCCGCCACACCCGCACCGGCTACGCCTACGCGCAGATCAGCGAGCGCTACCGCCACACGCCTATTCCCCTCTGGCTGCGCGAATCCAAAGCCAACATCCTCCGCGCCGTCGCCCTCACCCTGCTCTTCAACATCTCTATCCTCTGCGCGCTGGCGGTCTGGTCCATCTGGCCGCTCATCTTCGGCCTGCTCTTCTTCGCAACTCTCGTCCAACGCACTGCCCTCAAGGCCCGCGACAAAGCCGCCGATATCCCCACCCGCATGGCCTACGGCGTCCATTCCCACCTGCAGCAAATACCCATCTTCATCGGCCAGCTCAACTACCGCACCCGCCGCCGTAAAACCCGGCCGCAGCTCGTCGAATACAAGTAGACTGGATGGGATGCGTCTCAATCCCACATTTCTGCTCTCCGCCACGGACCCCGCCCACTTCCCCACCGCGCTCAAGACGCACAACGCGCCGGAAGTAGCTTTCCTTGGCCGCTCCAACGTGGGAAAATCCAGCCTGATCAATGCTCTCCTCGGCTCAAAACAGGCACACGTCTCCTCCACGCCGGGCCGCACCCGCGCCATCAACTTTTTTGCTCTGCATGAAGGCGTCGGCACGCAGAAAAAGCTCCGTCCCGAACTGATCCTGGCCGATCTGCCCGGCTACGGTTACGCCAAGATCTCCAAATCCATCTCCGCCGAGTGGCCCAAGTTCATCGAGCCCTATCTGGCAGAGCGCGAGACCCTCGCACTCTGCGTCTGCCTGATTGACACCAACGTGCCGCCGCAATCCAACGACGCCCACCTGCTGGATTTCCTGCGCCAGCTCGAACGCCCCTTCGTCGTCGTCGGCACCAAAGCGGACAAGCTCTCCAGCAACCAACTCAACAAATCCCTCGTCCTGCTCAAGCGCGAGCATCAACTGGAAGAGATTCTCACCTGCTCCGCCAAGACCAGCGCCGGCCTGAAAGCCCTATGGGCGCGCATGATCCTCGCCGGTCAAAAATAATCGTCGATTTTCAAGTTTGTCATTCTGCGCGTAGCGAAGAATCTCACCAGGACAATCGCGCGCAAATTCGGGGGGCGGCCCAGAAGTGGGTGCCCCAGGTCTCGATTCTGAGACCTGGGCTCTCGTAGCGGCACGATTTTCGGCTGGATCACGTACTGCGTGGGCATCGTGCGCATAGCGCGACCTTCGCAGAATTTCCCTTCACCAGGTGCTGTACGAAGTCCCATCGGCCGCGGTCGCCTGGGCCCCGCTATGCACATTCGTAATACCCGGGTCAGTCTGGTCCAGGCTATACATCGCGTCATCCTGGGTCGTCATCCACGTGTCACTTCTCTTGGTCAACGGATCGATCGGGATCTTCTGCAAATAGCCCGCCTGAACCAGGTCTTCCAGCGCAGTCGGCCCCTTCTGCTTGTCTACCGTGTACGAATCAATCGCTCCGCGCATCGTCCGCAGATCTTCCTTGAGCACAGCTTCATTTGCCAGCCGTATCGATTGCACATACTTGGGCACCGCAATCATCATCAGCACGCTGATGATCAGCATCACGATCACCAGCTCCACCAGCGTGAAGCCTTCGCGCGCCTTATCTGCCCGGATTGTTGCCCAACGTTTCATCATGCTTACCAGTCTGAATACTTGCTGCCATCCAGCGCCTTGCCGTAGCTCTTGGTGTGGACATCAAAGATGTTCTGCCCACCCCAGCTATCCGAATCCGGATCGTCCTGCATCGACCGGAAACCCCAGTCCTTACTCTTCGTCATCGGGTCCACCGGAATCTCGCGCAGAAACTTCAGCTTCTTGTCCTGCACATCCACGCCGTTCACCAGCGTCTCCAGGTCCGGCGGATAGTTGAAGCTATCAGCCTTGGTCATGAACGCGCCCTTGTCCGCCGCGTCCTTGTACTCGTCTAGTGCGTCGCGCATCTCTTGCAGATCGCGCCGCAACTCCTTTTCCTTTTCACGTTTCACCTGAAACCGTGCAATTGGCAATGCGGCTCCAGCCAGAATGCCGAGGATCGCAATGACAATGATGAGTTCCACCAGCGTCAACCCTTGGCTCGTACCTCCTGTCCGGATTGTGGCGCCTCTCTTCATTAGCCTACCAATCTGAATATTTGCTGCCGTCCAATGCCTTGCCATAGCTCTTGGTGTGGACGTCAAACACATTCTGGCCGCCCCAGCTGTCCGAATCCGGATCATCCTGCATGGAGCGCAAACCCCAGTCCTTACTCTTCGTCATTGGGTCTATAGGAATGCGGCGCAGAAACCTGAGCTTCTTGTCCTGCACATCCACGCCATTTACCAGTGTCTCCAGATCTGGCGGATAGTTGAAGCTGTCAGCCTTGGTCATGAACTTACTTTGGTTATTCTCCGCCGCATCCTTGTACCGGTCGATAGCCGCGCGCATCATCCACAGATCGCGCCGCAGCTCTTTCTCTTTCTCACGCTTCACCTGGAACCGCGCAATCGGCAATGCCGCGCCAGCCAGAATACCCAGGATCGCAATGACGATGATGAGTTCCACCAGCGTCAGTCCGTGTTCTGCGTATCTATGCTTCTGCGTCATTGCCGGCACCTACTTCACATGCACAGTGGATTGCGAACCGATGGCCGGAATATTACCCTGTGCGCTGTTCTTCGCGCCCACCTTGACCAGTGTCACCTTGGCATCGCCGCTCGCCGTCGCGCGGAAGGTCATCGTGCAGATCACACCCTGCCCGCTGACTCCCGCCACATTCGGCGGACGCGATGCGGTAATCGTCACCAGCCCAGCTCCGTCATCGCGATGCACCAGTGCCACGGCCTGTCCGTCGCGGCCCAGCATCTCGCCGGAATCCACGTTCACCAGCTGCAGCACCGCAGGATTGAACTGCACCTGCATCGGCACCGAGAAGACATCGCGCGCATTCCCGGCCATCACTGCCATCTGGAAGGTGCTGCCCACCGTCTGCGTGCTCTCTGGAGGCATCACATTCAGCGCCAGCGGAGCGTTCGTGCCGTCCTGCGCAGCCTGCTGCTGCATCTGCCCGATCGCCGTTGACGCCGCGTCCGAGGCCGTCATACCACCACCGGCCTTCGCCTGCTGGGCCATACCGGCAGCTGCCATGTTCGCCGCGGCCTTGGCTGTCATATTGCGGTTCGGGCTGGGTAGCGGCGGATTGATGCCGGAGCTCGTCTGCCCAATCGGCAGCACATCCGGGTTCCGTCCCGCGGTATCGTCGTCATCCACGCTGGTCACCGGCATGCGGCGCAGCTCGATCTCCTGGTTCGTGCCTGTATCCACCGCCCGCGTATTCAGCGGGCTCAACACCTGTTCACGCACAATGTGCGGAATCAGCAGAAATACGATCTCGTCCTGGTTGACCTTCTTGTCTGAAGAGGAAAAAAAGTATTTCAGGAACGGAAGCTCACCCAGCCCCGGCATACCTGCCACCGCATTGCTTGTGTCCTGCTCCAGCAACCCAGCCAGAATGCTCGGCTCACCTTCGCGGAGTTGGATCTGCTGTTCCACCACGCGTTGCGAAATGATCGGCTCCGTCACGCCGCTGATCGTGACCTGGCCGCTTTGCGTCGAGATTTCGATCTTCATCTTCAGCGAGATTTGCCGGTCATAGTGAACCGTCGGCGTCATGTCGATGTTCACACCGATATCGAGATATTGGAACTGCGTCTGCACGCCCAGCGACACCGTCGTCGCGGCGGTGCCCGCAGAATAAGACCCGGTCGCAACCGGGATCTTCGAGCCAATCTTCAGAGTCGCTCGTTGCCCGTCCGTCGCCCGTATGCGTGGATTCTGTAGCACCCGCGTGTCACTGTCATTCAGCAGCAGATTCGCGGTTGCCGTGCTCACCGTCACGGCAAAATTCTGCGCGTTCAGATTGCCCAGGTCATTCAGCGTCATCTGGCTGGTTCCGGTCGTCGTTGTAGTCGTCGTTGATGTGGTCGAGGTTGCCGCCGCCAGCGTCTGTAGTCCAACGCTGAAGCTCTGCGGCAGAGTGATGCCCAGGCTCCGTTCCTTCGCCTTGCTTACCTCCAGCACCGCTACGTCCACCACCACCTCGGGCCGTGTGCGGTCCAGGTCGTTGATCAGCTTCTGTGCCAGCAGCAATTGGTCAGTCGTTGCGCGCATCACAATGGCGTTCTGGCTAGGCACCAGGTAGACCTTCACGCTCGGGTCCAGCAGGTTGCGCAACGCCGTAGTCACTTCGTTCGCATCATTCTGCTGCGCGGCATTGGTCAGATAAAACGTCTGCACCGCCAGGTTGTCCAGATCGGTGCGCTTGGTGCGTGTGTTCTGTGCCACAAAAATCGTATTGTTGGTGACCGGCTTCCAAAATGTTCCCGCAATCGCACCCACAATGCGCAGCGCGTCGTCCAGCGAGACGCTCGTCAGGTCCACCGGAATCCGCTTCGATGTAAAGTCAGGGTCAAAGAGCACGTTCAGCCCTGCCGTCTTGCCGATGGCCTGGTAGATCACCTTCGCGTCTTCCACCATGTGCAGCGTGATTGGATCGCTGGAGAGCGGCTTCAGTTGGATGGGTCCACCCATCGAGCCAATCGCCTTCAAAGACTCCTGCTGCTGCGACATCTGCTCGCCCTGACCACCGCCGGGAGCAGGCAGCGACATCTGCTGTTTGCGTGTCTCTTCGATCTCCTGCTGTGCTGCCTGGTTCGACGGATCGATCTCCAGCGCGCGCATATACTGTGTCAGCGCAGCCGCTGGATCGCCCATGGCGCGCAACTTGCGTCCCTGGTCCACGTGCCCCGCCGCCGCCTGAAAGCGAACGCGTTCGTAGTGGGTCTTGTACGCCAGGTTCTTCGGATGCTTCTCGTAGGCGCGCTTGTAATCCTCAAATGCGGCGTCGTAATCACCCCGCGCCTCAGCGTTCACGCCACGCTTCACCCACGTGCCCGCAGCCTGCGCCTTGGCAACCGGCAACACCAGTACGAACAGAAGGAGGACGGGCAGCGCTCTCCATAAAAATGACTTCAGACGGCGATCCATTCCACTCCCGTTCCTAACTTCCTGCAATATCAAATTCCCTGATTATTTCTTTGGACGAATGCCGCACAACTTCAGCACTGTAAATCTTCGACAATAACTTCCGTCGTCTTGCCATGCACGGGGCAATCCACCTTCCCGGCAATAGCACAGGCCCCCAGGCTACCCGCGCCGGGCCAGTCCAACTATCTTTCCAAATAGGGTTTCTAGCCTGCCAAGTATAACATTTGGTATCTGCTTTCCCTTGGCGGGGCGTCCAGCAACAGTTGCACCCGCTCGCCCCGTGCTACCATCCAATCTTTACGTCCATGGCACGCACACCCACACCGACGACCCCCAACCAGCCGAGCCCCACGGCCAAGCCCACCCGTCCGCGCGACCCCGTCGCCGCCGGCCAGCGCGATGCCGCTTACAACCGCTCCGCCAGCTTCAACTACTTCCTCAGCGACCGTTTTGAAGCCGGGGTCGAGCTCCGCGGCACCGAGGTCAAGTCCATCCGCGAAGGCAAGGCTAACCTGAAAGACGCCTATGGCCTGCTCAAGGACGGCGAAATCTTCCTGCTCAATGCCCACATCGGCCCCTTCTCCCACGGCAACGCCATGAACCACGAGGCCCTGCGCACCCGCCGTCTGCTCATGCACAAGAATGAGATTCGCAAGCTCTCCGGCAAAGCCAACATGAAGGGTTTCACCCTCATCCCCACCCGCCTCTACTTCCGCAATGGCCGGGTCAAATGCGAGCTCGCACTGGCCAAGGGCAAGCAGGACTGGGACAAGCGTGAGACCGAGCGCAAGCGCGAAGCCGACAAAGAAACCAAAGCCGCCATCGCCCGCAGCCAGCGCCGCTAAGCTCTATCCCTGTTCATACCGCCGCAAATTCGG
>DASWOP010000256.1:0-22989 GCA_036404255.1 Acidobacteriaceae bacterium
CTTCTACTACAACCAACTGCAGACGCAGAGCAGGCTGCTGGCCTTTATGGATTGCTTCTTTGCTCTTGGGGTGATCACGCTGGTGGCTGCGCCGCTGGTTTTGCTGACGAAGAGATTCTCTGTGGGCGGAAAGGCTCCGGCGGGACATTGAGTTTATGGCTGCGGAGGGGTTCGTGGCGCAGAAAATCCCAGGTCTCAAAAATCGAGGCCTGGGCATCCACTTGTGTAGCTGATTGAATTTTGCTTAGGCGCGGAGCCAGCCGTAGAGCGGAAACTTCTCCGCCATCTCGAGCACTTCGCCGCGGATCTTGGCGAGCTTGCCAGCGTCGTTGCGATGCTCCAGCGCCTGCGCGATCCATACGGCGATCTGGCGCATCTCAGGCTCCTTCATGCCGCGGGTGGTGAGCGCAGGCGTGCCCACGCGGATGCCGCTGGGCTTCATGGGCGGGTTGGTGTCGTAGGGGATCGCATTCTTGTTCACCGTGATGCCTGCCTCGCCCAGCGCGTGCTCGGCCTCAGAGCCGTACATGCCCTTGGTAAAGACATCCACCAGCATGAGGTGGGTATCCGTGCCGCCGCTGATGATGCGGAAGCCTTCGCCTGCAAGTGCTTCTGCAAGCACCTTGGCGTTGGCGACGATCTGCTTTGCGTAAACCTTAAACTCGGGCTGCAGGGCCTCGTGGAAGGCGACGGCTTTGGCGGCGACGATGTGCATGAGCGGGCCACCCTGTTGGCCGGGGAAGACGCTGCGGTCAATGTCTTTGGCGAACTTCTCCTTGCTCAGGATGAGGCCGGCGCGAGGGCCGCGGAGAGTCTTGTGCGTCGTGGTCATCACGATGTCCGCGTAAGGCACGGGCGAGGGATGCACGCCACCGGCGACAAGCCCGGCGAAGTGGGCCATGTCCACCACGAAGAAGGCGCCGACTTTATCCGCGATCTGCCGCATGCGGGCGAAGTCGAAGGTTCGCGGGTAGGCACTGCCGCCGCCGATGATCATTTTGGGCCGCTCGCGCAGGGCCTGGGCTTCGAGTTCGTCGTAGTCGATGGTCTCGGTGTCTTTGCGGACCTGGTAGCCGACGATCTTGTAGAGCTTGCCGGAGAAGTTGAGCTTGTGGCCGTGGGTCAGGTGTCCGCCATGGGCGAGGTCCAGGCCGAGGAGGGTGTCGCCCGGCTGGATGATGCTCATGTAGGCGGCGGCGTTGGCCTGCGAGCCAGAGTGTGGCTGCACGTTGACGTGCTCGGCACCGAAAAGCTGCTTGGCGCGGTCGCGGGCGAGGTTCTCCACCACGTCGGCGTATTCGCAGCCGCCGTAGTAACGCTTGCCGGGGTAGCCCTCGGCGTACTTGTTGGTGAAGACGGTGCCGGCGGCTTCAAGCACGGCGCGGCTCACGAAGTTCTCTGATGCGATCATCTCCAGCCCCTCGTGCTGGCGGCGAACTTCATTCGCAACCTGCTCGGCAACGGCCGGATCGGACTGGGCGAGGGAGAGACTCATGGCGGAGATATTTTCAGCAACAGTGGTCGACATAGGTTAATTTTACCGCGCAGGGCGATGCGCGGTAGGTTTTCACGGCAAACCACTGCAGCGAAGCGGTTTGTTGAGGGCGTGGCGTCTGCTGACGTTTCCGCTATTCGTTGGTCTGCTTTAGCGAATTACTTGCCAAACTCCAGATTCACCGGGCCCGGCGGCGGCTTTGGCCCGCCGGTCACAGGAACATCCTTGCCCACGGTATCAAACTTCACGCCGCTCATCCACACTCTACCGGGCCCGGTCAGCAATATCCCAAGGGAGATGGTGGTCGCATCCTGCGGCACGTCCAGCACCACGTCGTAACTCGTCCAGCCGGTGGTGCCCCTGATGGGGCGCGATTCCATATTGTCAAAGGCTATCTGTCCAGACCCCTTGTCGATGCGCATCCACATACCTGCCCACCCCGTTGCATTGAGAGCGCGTGCCCACGCATGCAGGCGGACACGTTTGCCGAGATACTGCTCCGCACTGAAGTTCTGCATCAACGTACCGAAGCCGCCCGTGTTCTGGACCTTCGCCTCAAGATACGCGCTCGGCTTCTCTTCAAATACAGCCTGCCCGTCGATGCCGGCCTTGTAGTTCTCCGGGTTGCTCCCGGCCAGCGTCCAGCCTGCGGGCGGTTTGTCTGCAATGTCCTTGAAGGTGCCCGCCATGGTCTGTGCCGGCATAGATGGAGCCACGCAAAGCGCCAGCAGCGCCATGCCAAAGAAGGCCCGGCGCAGCAGGCTCTTCGGTTCTGCAATACGGATCATCGTACTTCCTCATCATTCTGCTGCATCAACTCTATGCTCTTGGGGGAATGGTGAAAGTATATAGAGCTATTGTGAACACTCGCGCAGTCGCTTGAATGCGCTGTACACGAACGAGCCGAGGTACCAGCCGTCAATGTATTTGTACGGCGTCTCGCCCGTGGTGTAGTGGCCGCAGGGGAGCACCTTCGATACGTAATCCACGCCGAGGCGGTCGAAGTTTTTCAGCACGTCGAGCGAGTACTCCAGCGGAAAGGTGAGATCGTAGCGGGCATGCACCACGAGCACGCGCTTGGGGTGGGCGGCGAAGAGATCGATGTAGGCCATGGGGCTGAGGCCGAGCCAGATGGCGCGGACATCTTCCTGCGTGAGGCCAGCTTCTGCAAACGCGGCGCGGACGTGGCGCGTACTCTGCCCCGCCCAGGCGACGTCTCCGGTGTAGGTGGAGGCGTGGTTGAAGGCGCAGATGCGGATGCGGGGGTCGTGCGCGGCGGCAATGTAGGCGTAGCAGGAGCCGATGCTGGTGCCGAGCAGGCCGAACTGGGTGTAGCCCTGCGTCTCCAGCCAGTCGATGCAGCTGCGGATATCCACCACGGCCTGACGGGCTGCGGAGATGGTGCGGCCGACGTTAGAGCTCATGGCGTAGTCGGAACGCTCCAGCTCGGCGGGACGGCGAATGTCATGGTACGGCTGCGAAAGCCGCAGCGCGCTGATGCCAAAGCTGTTGAACATCTCGCAGAGAATGTTGTGGCTGATGGCATCCGAGTTCCACTGCGGCATCACAATGATGGCCTGCTTCGGCTTGCCCACCTGAGATTCAGGACGCGCGGGATACCAGCACGCGTTGACCAGATCGTTCTCCGGGTAAGGGGTGGCGACGGGCGAGGTGAAGCGCAGGAACTCGGCCTTCCGCACCTTGCCTGCCTCGGCTTCGGCTTCCATCGAGGCGGCCTGCGCGAGCGTCTCCGGGCGCACGTTAGTCGGGAAGAGTTGCGGGTAGCGCATCTCAAGGCGAAAGTCGGTGGGCGTCTTATAGCCGTAGAACTCTTTGCTCCGGCTGACGATCTCGTGATTGATCGCGATCATGGCGGCGAGGCTCTCGCTTGCGCTGACTTGCTGACTCGCTGACTTGCTGACCTGCTCTTTGGCGGTCTCGCTGAAATCTGTCAGCCAGTCAAAGCCCCACTCCAGCGGGCGCACAATACGGTTGGTGTCGCGTGTCGTGAGTGCCGTCTCCCACGCATACATCCACTTGCTGTAAAGCTCGGAAAGCATCTCTCAAGGATAACAACTTGGAAGGATGGTGATGTGAGTGGCGTCACGAAAGGCAAAGGCAACAGCGCACCACGGATTGCACGGATCAACACGGATTTAAGAACAGAAAGGACTTTGAGATTTAAGGACAAGACAGAACAAAACGCAGATCAAAGCGACTAGAACAAGATGGGGAGGAGGGGACAAAACGAGGAAGGCATAAGTTCTCACTGTTTTTATCCGTGCTGATCCGTGCAATCCGTGGTGAGCTGTTGCTCTTCAGTAGAGGCGAGGGACGCGTTTCGCGATGGCGCAGAGAATGTCGTACGAAATGGTGCCGTCGATGCGGGCATGATCGTCTGCGGTGATCTTCTCTGTGCCCTGCTCGCCGAGGATGATGGCTTCGTCGCCTACTGTTGCTTCCGGGATGTGGGTCACGTCTACGCTGCAGACGTCCATTGAAACGCGACCCACGATGCGCGCGCGCTTGCCCGCGATGAGGACGTCGCCGGTGTTGGAGAGTGAGCGGCGGAGACCGTCTGCATAGCCCACGGCGAGGAGAGCGAGGCGGGTCGGCCCCGGGGCGATGAAGGTGCCGTTGTAGCCCACGCGCGCGCCGGGGCCCACCTCGCGCAGGGCGAGGATGCGCGTCTTCCACGCGAGCACGGGTTGCAGTGCTGGGCGGACATGCGCTGCGCCACCGGTGAGCTCCATGGCGTATCCGTAAAGCCCGATGCCCGGGCGGCACATGAGGCGAGCGCCGGCAGCAGCGGCCAGCTTGCGCAGGGCGGGCAGAGCGACATCAGCGTCAATGGTGGCAGTGCTTCCGGCATGGAGCCATTGCAGAGGCAGACCAGCGGCGCGAATGTGCGCGAGAGCAACAGCGAGCTGCTCGATCTGGTCGAGGTTCTGCGGCGCGGTCACCTCTTCTGCCGAGGCGAAGTGCGTCATGACGCCTTCGAGCTTCAGCGGCGAGGTGGCGGTGAAGCGGGCGAGGAGCGCGGGCAACTGCTGGGGCGAGACGCCCTGGCGGCTCATGCCGGTGTCGAGCTCAATATGGATGGGAATGTTCTTCAGGCCGAGTTTGGTGGCGGCGGATTCCAAGGCTTCAAAATGTGCGGGCTCGGCGATGGCGGGGGTGAGGTTGGAGGCGAGCGCGGGCTCCGCGTCTTCTGCCAGAATGCAGCGCATGAGCAGGATTCTTGCAGTGAGATGCTGCGCCTGTAATGCGGCGCGGACGGTGGCGCCCTCTTCTGCAGAGGTGACGCCGAGCCACTGCGCCCCAGCCTGCACCAGCGCGATGGCGCAGGGAATGGCGCCGTGTCCGTAGGCGTCTGCCTTCACCACTCCCAGCAGATCTGCGCCAGCGAGTTGCTGCTGAAGTTGACGCATGTTGGCTACGAGCCGGGGGAGTGAAATTTCGGCCCAGATGGGCTGCTGCTTGCTGTCTGCTGTGCTTGCGCTATCGGTCACGGTGCTTTGCCCTTCAGCTTTATGATAGCCGTCCCGGAAAAGCTTAAGAGTGATCCTGGAATTAAGCGCGATAAGACCAAACAGATTTTGGTGGGTCCGCCGAGTGTGCAGCACTGGAACCAGCAGCAGCGGCAGATTATCCGTTGAGCACCGTGCAGCCCGTCATATTGCCCGTCTTGGACCCGTAAAACACAGCAGTGGTCTCAACGGATGCAATCAGTGATTACCCTACTGCAAACTACTCATTTGCAAACACTTGCATCACTGGCGGGGCTGCATTGGCGGCAATGCAGCCCGTAATTTTTTTTGGCGGTATTAGTAGCTGGGAGAGCCGTCGGACGAGCCGAGGTTTTCGAAGCGGGTATAGTCGGCAAGCCACGCCAGATGCACGCTGCCCGTAGGGCCATTGCGCTGCTTGGCAATGATGATCTCCGCCTTGCCCTTGGAGTCTGGGTCTTCGTCGCCATTCTCGTCTTTGTTGTAGTAGCTGTCGCGATGGATGAATGCAACGACGTCAGCATCCTGCTCGATGGAGCCTGATTCGCGGAGATCGCTCAGGAGGGGCTTCTTGTCCCCTGTGCGTTGCTCACTGCCACGGCTAAGCTGCGAGAGGGCAATGACGGGGACGCGCATCTCTTTGGCGAGGGCTTTGAGGCCGCGCGAGATGGCGGAGACCTCCTGGGTGCGGTTTTCAAAGCGCTTGCCGCCGGGGCCGCTGCTGCTGGCGGACATGAGCTGGAGGTAATCGATGACGATGAGGTCGAGGCCCTTTTCCTGCTGCTGCAGGCGGCGGGCCTTGGCGCGCATCTCGGCCAGGGAGATGCCGGGGGTATCGTCAATGAAGAGCTTGGATTCGGTGAGGCGGCCGAGGGCGTTGACCAGCTTGCCGCGGTCTTCGCGGGGAAGGAAGCCGGTCTGGATCTTGCGGGAGTTTACCAGCGCTTCGGAGGCGAGCATGCGGCGGAGAAGCGACTCTTTCGACATTTCGAGCGAGAAGACGGCGACGACTTTGCCGTCTTTCACGGCGGAGTTCTGCGCGATGTTGATGGCCCAGGCGGTTTTGCCCATGGAGGGGCGGGCGGCGATGATGATGAGCTCCGACTTCTGCAGGCCGCTGGTCATGCGGTCGAATTCGAGATAGTGCGTTTCCAGGCCGGTGATCTCGCGGCCCTGCTCGTAGAGCTGGTCGATGGAGCCGAAGGAGTTTGCGACGATGGTGGAGATACTGGAGAAGCTGCCGGTGACGGCGGATTCGGAGATGTCCATCAGGCGCTGCTCGACGTCGTTGAGGACGGAGATGGCGTCCTGGCTCTGGTCGGCGGCCTGGGTCATGCCGAGATCGCAGACGGACATGAGCTGGCGGAGCAGGCTCTTGTCTTTCACGATGCGGACGTAGTTTTCTACGCTGAGGTTGCGGGGCAGGCCTTCGGTGAGCGACGCGAGGTAGGCGGGGCCGCCGATGGCCTCAATCTCTTTGCGCTTGCGCAGCTCTTCACCGACGGTGATGAGATCGACGGCCTGGCCAAGCTCCTGCAGGTGCAGCATGGAGGCGTAGATGCGGCGGTGCGAGTCGAGCGAGAAGTCGTCCGGCTGGAGCTTCATGGTCGCGTCGAGGATGGCGAGCGGCTCCAGCAGCATGGCGCCGAGGATGGTGACTTCGGCCTGTACGGATTCGGGACGGCCCTGCTGCTGATCGAGGATGTAAGGGATGGATGCCATAGCTTTGCGTGCGCCCGCACTTCCATTGTCGCAAAAACAGGGCAATGGCAAGAACAGGGGAACATGCTCAGGATAGCCCCGCTCAAGGCGGAGAGCGCCTGAGGATTTTGCGGATAAGTGGACGATATCTGTGGAATGCGCGGACGGACGGGCTTATCCTAGTGCCAGCCCATCGCAAAGGACTCCACAAACCAATGGCAGCTAACAAGTTTCTCGACATACCGCCAGTTGCTCAACGCGATAAAACCTCGTTTGAATTGATCCGTGTGTGGATAGCGGAGCAGAATCAGCATGTGAGCATCCGTACCGGAGTGTGGGACGATCCGGCGTACTGGGGAATGATGCTGGCCGACCTGGCGCAGCATATCGCCAACGCGCACGCGATGCAGGACGACACGATCGACGTGGAGGATTTTCTGGAGCAGCTGCGCGATGGGTTTGATGCGGAGATGGATTCGCCAACGGATGATACGGAGGGGCAGATTACGCAGTAGGGCTGCATCCATGAAAACAGTCGTCCTCACGCTTGTGCTTGCATTGCACGCCTTTCCTGGGCACGCGGCAGATGTGCAGACAGAGTTGGCCCACTGTGTGACGGGGTCTCCATCCCAGCTATGGGCTCCCGAACAGAAAAACATCAACACCACGGTAGATCATGTGCGCTGGCAGATTCGTGCACACAAATTAGACGAAGCATTGGCTCTCGCTCAGCAATGGACGACCTCGAATCCAGGCAGCGCCGACCTGCAAGCAGTGCTGGGCGAGGTCTATTACCAGATGGGAAAGATGTCGCTCGCAATTCCTGCATTCAATCGCGCACTTGAGCTTGATGCCTGCAATGCACACGCACACTATTATTCATGGCGCCTGAATGCGCTCGCGGGCAAAGCCGCCGAGGCGCGCCAGCAACTCTTTTTTGCACACCAACTCCTGCCGCAGGACCCACAGATTCTGCGCAGTTGGGAAGCGGTGCAACGGGCGATTGAAATGGAAAGCGCGCTTGGAGCTCCGCAGGTAACCAGTCTCAAGCCTCTGCGCGACCATTTCTTTGCAAAGACATTGGATTGCAGCGGTATTCCGATACGCTCTGCAGCCATCGTGGATAGCGACGCACTGGTACTTGCCTGCGGCAAGGTAAGAGTGATGCTACAGAACTTGCCCGCCGCACGGCGTTCGCTTATAACAGCAGGCGCTGAGTTCCATATCATCGGCGAGTTTCAAGGCACGTCTGACCTGCCGGAAAATGCTGCGTATCGCAGTTCAACCTATGTGGATGCCGAAGGCCACGGCACGGATATGAACGCTCGAACACGCGGTGTAGGCGGCCTGAAGAGTTCCTGTGGAGAAGAAAATCTGCTTGGTCTGCCCGGTGATCGATATGGCGATGGCTCCGATACATGCACGCACGAGTTCGCGCACGACCTGATGGACCATGGCCTAAATGGGCAGCAGCACGCTGCGATCGAGAAGCAATACCACAATGCAATCAGCCGGGGCCTATGGAAGGGCAGTTATGCCGCAGTCAATGCGCAGGAATACTGGGCTGAACTTTCGATGTGGTACTTCGGATCGCATGGAAACCGCGTTTCCACTGCGCTTATGCTCGCTGGCCCGGATGCTCTGCGCATGTATGATCCAGCTGGATTTGCTTTGTTGGAGAGTATTTATGGTGGGCATACATAGTGGGACGATTTATGCCGTTTGCTTCCGCGCTTGAATTTCAATGAAAATATTGATGAGTGAGACCGCGGCGGGGGTGACGCCGGGGATGCCGCTGGCCTGGCCTAGTGTTTGCGGGCGGACGCGGGTTAGTTTTTCCTGCATTTCGCGGGAGAGGCCGCTGATGTTGGCGTAGTCAAACCAGGCGGGGATCTCGCGCATCTCGGCCTGCTTCATGCGCTCCATGCTGCGGCGCTGCTGCTGGAGGTAGCCGGAGAATTTGATCTCGGTTTCTACGGACTTGAGCTCGTTGCGGACGGCGGATGAGAGCGGCGCGGCGAGTGCTTCGCGGAAGCCGTTGAAGTAGTCTAGCTGCGCGGTCTGCTCCGCGATGATGGGGCGCAGGGCGGGGACGAGCTGCTCAATCGTGATCTCTGGACGGCGCAGGAGCTGGGCGTAGGTCTGCGACTTGAGGGCGATGGCGTCGATGCCGGTGATGGCGCTGACTTCCCTGCTGGCGGAGTCGCTGACGCGCTGGTCGAGCATTTTCTCCAGCCATGCGGCGCGCTGCTGGCGGGCCTGGTAGTGCTGCCATGCGGCATCATCAATCAGTCCGAGCATGCGACCATGCGGGGTGAGGCGGCGGTCGGCGTTGTCAATGCGCAGGTGGAGGCGAAACTCCGCGCGCGAGGTGAACATGCGATAGGGCTCGTTGGTGCCCTTGCTGATGAGGTCGTCAATGAGCACGCCGATGTAGGCTTCGGTGCGATCGAGAGTGAAGGGGGCTTCGCCGCGGACGCTGCGGGCGGCGTTGATGCCGGCCATGAGGCCCTGGCAGGCGGCCTCTTCGTAGCCGGAGGTACCGTTGATCTGGCCGGCGAGGTAGAGGCCGGCGATGCTCTTCACGCGCAGGGAGCGGTCGAGTTCGGTGGGGTCGATGGCGTCGTACTCGATGGCGTAGCCGGGGCGGAGCATCTCGGCGTTTTCGAGGCCGGCGATGCTGCGCACCATGGCGTGCTGCACGTCCATGGGGAGCGAGGTGCTCATGCCGTTGATGTAGACCTCGTGGGTGTTGAGGCCTTCGGGCTCGAGGAAGAACTGGTGCTGGGTCTTATCCGGGAAGCGGACGATCTTGTCTTCGATGGAGGGGCAGTAGCGCGGGCCGATGCCCTCAATCTGGCCGCTGAACATGGGCGAGCGGTGGACGTTTTCACGGATGAGGCGGAGCGTCTCCGGTGTGGTGTAGGCGATGTGGCAACTGATCTGGCGCTGCGGCGGTGTCCAGCGCTCGCCGACGTGGCTGATGGAGCGGAAGCTGAAGGGGGTGGGGTCGGCGTCGCCGGGCTGCTCTTCGAACTTGCTCCAGTCGATGGTGCGTCCGTCGAGGCGGGGCGGGGTGCCGGTCTTGAGGCGGCATTCGCGGAGGCCGAGGCCCTTGAGGGACTCGCCGAGGAGGACGGCGGCGGGTTCGCCGCTGCGGCCAGCGGTGTAGCTCTCTTCGCCGCAGTGGATGAGGCCGTTGAGAAATGTGCCGGTGGTGACAATGACGGCTCCGGCGGTGATGGAGCGGCCATCGCGCAGCTTGACGCCGCGGACGGTACGGGCGGGCATTCGACCTTGTTCCGCTGGCTCGCTGGCTTCGATGATGAGATCAACGACTTCGGCCTGCTTGATGAAGAGGTTGGTCTGGGCTTCGAGCATCTCGCGCATCTTGACGCGGTACTGGGCTTTGTCGCACTGGGCGCGGGGCGACCAGACGGCGGGGCCGCGCGAGGTGTTGAGCAGGCGGAACTGGATACCGACTGAGTCTGCCACTTCGCCCATGACGCCGCCGAGCGCATCGACTTCGCGGACGAGGTGGCCTTTGGCGATGCCACCGATGGCTGGGTTGCAGGACATCTGCGCGATGAGATCGAGGTTGAGGGTGAAGATGGCGGTGCGCAGGCCCATGCGCGCGGCGGCCACGGCGGCTTCGCAGCCGGCGTGCCCTGCGCCTACGACGAGGATGTCAAAGTGCTCGGAGAAGGCCATCGTCCTTTATTTTACAGGGTGGATGGGCGTGGAGGGGGCATGGCATCGCTGCGGGCCTGCTTGATTTCACAACCGGGATGTCTTGCTTAGACGACGCCAATCTCATCGTTCCAATTGGTCGGCTGGACTTGCACCAGCATTTACTCCCGGCAGCTCTCATCCTAAACGACCAGTTCCAGACCGTAAAGAACTTGACCGCCGCTGAGCTTGTGCAGGGCGAGAAATAATGGTGCGGGCACTGCCAGCGCTATGAGCGAGAAGCAGGTCCTTCGGCTGCGCCTCTCGCGATGGAGCTGCGAGAGGCTTCGCTCAGGATGACAAATTTTTTGTTACCCCTGTTTACAGTTAGGCGATGCTGTTCATGTCGATGACGAAGCGGTACTTGACGTCGCTGTTGACGACGCGGGTGTAGGACTCGTTGATCTTCTGCATGGGAATCAGCTCGATGTCGGAGACGATGTTGTGTTCGGCGCAGTAGTCGAGCATCTCCTGGGTCTCGGCGATGCCGCCGATGGCGGAGCCGCTGAGGCTTCGGTTGCCCATGATGAGCGTAAACGCTGCCACGGACATGGGCTTCTCCGGCACGCCGACGATGGTGTAGCGGCCGTGGGGCTTGAGCAGCGAGAGGTACTGGTCCATGTCGTGTGGGGCGGAGACGGTATCGAGGATGAAGTCGAAGGTGCCGGCAGCAGCGGCCATGGCAGCAGGGTCTTTAGAGAGGATGACTTCATCTGCACCGAGGCGGAGAGCGTCTTCCTTCTTGTTAAGCGAGGTGGTGAACTGCGTGACCTTGGCGCCGAAGGAATGGGCAAACTTGAGGCCCATGTGGCCGAGGCCGCCGAGGCCAACTACGCCAACCTTCTGGCCAGGCTTCACGCCTGCGGCTTTGATGGGTGAGTAGGTGGTGATGCCGGCGCAGAGCAAGGGCGCGGTGGCGGCGAGATCAAGTTTGGAGGAGAGCTTGAGCGCGAAGGCTTCGGTGACGACGATGTTGTTGGAGTATCCGCCCTGGACGAGCTCGCCCTGCTTGTCTTTCGAGTTGTAGGTGAGGACCATGCCGTTCTGGCAGAACTGCTCTTCGCCAGCGTCGCAGTTGACGCAGTGGCCGCAGGAATCAACCATGCAACCGACGCCGGCGAGGTCACCGACCTTGAACTTAGTGACCTGGTTGCCGACGGCGGTAACTTCGCCGACGATCTCGTGGCCGGGGACCATGGGGAAGAGCGAACCACCCCACTCGTCGCGGGTCTGGTGGATGTCAGAGTGACAGACGCCACAGAATTTAATGGCGATCACGATGTCCGTTGGGCCGGGCTCGCGACGCTCAAACTGGAAGGGTTCAAGAGGCGTGGATTTTGATAGGGCAGCATAGCCGTGTGAATGCATGGAGATCTCCTGAAGGGATTGGGGCTTACGAGGAAGTGCTTACCCTGTAGTAGATGCTGGCCACCGGAGGCCGATGCTTTTTAGTCGAAGCGGGGCAGGTGGGCAAGGTCGGAGAGGGGGACGGGTTCCATGGGGTATCCGCCCTTCTCCCATGCGCGCAGGCCGCCCTGGATGATCTTTACCTTGCAATCACGCTGCGCGAGCTGGTGGGCCACGCGGGCGCTGGTGGATTCGCGGGAGCTGCTGCAGTAGACGAAGATCTCGCACTCCGGCTGCATGAATTCGCGTAAGGCCTCAAACTCAGTGAGCAGACGGTTGGGTTCGAGACGGATGGAGTTTTTGATGCGCAGCATGCCGGGATCGTAGTAGCCGCGGCTGCGCACGTCCGCGATGACCACGAGACGATCCAGGTTTCGCTCCTCCAGCCGCTGGGCGACGTCGGCTACGGAGACACGCTCGAGTCCGCGGAGACGGCGGGTGCTGATGCTGGCTGCGGTGATGAATCCGACATAGACCAGAAGGAGCAACAAGGCCACAAAGGCGAGCAGGTGGCCGGCAGTGGAGGCGGCGAGCGCAACCTGCGTGACGAAGCGATTGAGAAAGAATCCGGCGGAGAGCCAGACGAGGCAGTAGGTGGAGACGTTGATGAGGTCGAGGCGGGCGTAGCGGCTGTAACGCATCTTGAGGCTGCCGGCGAGGGGAGCGGCCATGGAGCCGAGGCCGGGAAGGAATTTTGCGAACAGGATTGTCTTTGCGCCGCGCCGGTAGAAGTAGTCTGCGGAGGTGAAGATGCCGGACTCAAGACTGACCGAGAGGCGGCAGATGGCGGCGAGCAACCACCAACCGGCGTAGCGACCACCGAGGAACATCAAGGAGTCTCCGAGAAAGGCGGCACCAATCGCGGAAGCAGCAACTGTCAGGGGATTGAGCGCGTGGTGCGCCACGGCTGCACCCGCAAGCAGCAAGGCCACCGATGCAGGCAGGGGCACGCCCATCGCTGACACGAAGAGTACGAGGCATACAAGAAGACAACCAGGGTGCGGTGGAGGCATGGTGTTTTAACTTTTGTGCGGAACGGACAATTCTGCTTGCGTACTGCATAGGATGCAGGCGCAGGTTAATGGGCAGTTTGGAGAGTTGAAGATTTGCCGGGGAGGATTAATGCAGGATCAAAATTCTGCACGCAGGGAAAACTGTACCTGGCGCTCGCGAGTTAGAGACGTGGCAGCGCCAGTGCGCTGGCCGAATGGCGTGACGGGATTGACGGCGGCGCTCTGGAAGATGAGTTTGGTAACGCCGGTGGTGGTGGGGCCAACGTCGTAGGCGGTAGTGTTCACACGGGAGTAGTTGGTGTGATTGAGCGCGTTGAAGAGTTCCGCTGAGCCAGAGAGCCGCACCCGCGGGCCGATCCTGCCACGACGGGCGAGACGGAGATTGAGGTTTGTGGTGTCTGGCAGGCGTAGGGTGTTGCGCCCAACGGAGGGCAGATAGAGAGCGCCTCCGGCGCCGTTGATGCTGAGGCGGCCGCCGTTGAGGGAAGTGCCTCCGCGAATTTGATAGCTGTAAGGGCGACCGCTGGACTCTGTGAATACAGGCGCGAATTGCCAGCCGTTGACGGCGGCGCGGAGCAGACGGTTGCCGAAGGCGATGCGCGGCGAGAGCACCATGCTGAGGGCGATGCGGTGGGGATAGTTCAGCGAGGAGAGAGCTTTGTCATACCGGACATGGAAGGGATCGAACTGCGCGTTCTCTTCCGCAACAGCCGCGCTGCTCTGGCCGAAGTCCAGCGCTTTGGACCAGGTCCAGTGCACGCGAAGTTCGACGCCGGGCTGCAGCCGTTTGCGCGCCTGCAGAACCAGAGCGTTGTAGCTGCCGCTGACGTTGGAGAGGATGTCGGTAACGGGGCCGAAGTTTGCATTCGCGCGCGCGGTGTATTTGGGGACGAAGAATATCTGGCCGTCGAAGGGGCCGCCCTGCGACTGGAACTCTGCCAGCGTGGTGGAGGGCGCGATGTTTACATCCACGAAGTTGGGAAGCTGCCTGCTGAGGCTCATGAGATAGCCGGCGGAGACAATGATGCTCGCGGGGAATTCGTGCTCCAGCGAGAAGCTGCCCTCCTGGATCATGGGCAGGCGGAAGTGATGGTCGAAGAAGACGGTGGACGTGGTGTTCGCCACGGCGGGTATGCCGACGGGGAGGCTGGTGAAGGTGCAGGGGTAGCCGAAACCGTCACTGCCGGGAGGGCAACTGCAGGGCGCGGTGCCACCGGGGCCACAGCCTACCTCCGTAGTGGGCGTGATGCGGATGTGGAAGGCGCTGATGGGTTGACCGTTGCTGGAGACGGCGGTGTCCATGAGCGCGCTACGCACCGTGGCTCCGGCGACGCGACCGTAGAAGACGCCGTAGCCGGCGCGGAGAACGGTACGGCCTTTGTTGCCGGGGCTCCAGGCGAGGCCGAAGCGCGGGGCGAAGTTGTTGCGGTCCGCGGGCAAGGTGCTGGTGCTGCCGATCGCGCCGAAGGCTGCGTCCAGTGCGGCGTTGGGATGCTGCGCAGCGGGGAGCTGCTCGAGTTCGTAGCGGACGCCGAAGCTGAGGTGAACGCGGCGCAGGAGCTGCCACTCATCCTGCACGAAGCCAGACCACTGCCGCAGGGTAAAGCGGGATTCGTGTGGGCCGAAGCCCTGGGTGAAGCTGCGAAAGCAGAAGTAGTGGAGAGCGCCGCCTTCGACCGCGGGACAGCCGCCGCTGGGGTAGCTGTTGGCGCTGAAGGTGAAGTCAGTAATCCAGTCGGCGAGGCCATTGGGCTGGCCTTCCCCATTGGCAAGCAGAAGGCGCGGTGAGTAGCGGTAGCTGCCCTCTGCATCGAGCAGATTGCTGATGCGCTCGTCTACACGGTTGAAGGTAATGCCAGCGGCGAGCAGATGATGGCCACGCACGAGAGTGAGTTGATCGCTGATCGCCTGACGACGTTCGTCAGGGTAGGCAGCGCGGCTGACGGTGCGGGGCGTGCCGAAGGTGAATCCATCAGGCGAGATGCTGACCTGCGGCGCGTAGCCGCCTGGGGCGGTGGCGGGTTCCTGCGGGAGGGGCTGTTGGGGAGATTCGAATTCGAAGTCGCGGCTGTATTGCGCGCGCAAATCGTTGATGAGACGTGGGCCGAGACCGGCTTGCCAGCGGGCCTGGACGGTGTCCACCTTGGTGGAGTCGTTGCCGAAGCTGGCGAGGCCGCGCGCGACGACGGTCTGCGTCTGCACGCCGGCGGGGGAGTTCCAGCGCATGCGGTTGTATTGCAGGCTGGCATGTTGGCGGCTGCGCACCCAGTCCAACTTGGGGAAGTTGACGGTCTGATTGCCGAGGCGCGGCAGGGTGCCGCCGAGCGAGCTGAGATAGCCAAGCGCGGCGTTGATCTTCGCCATGGTGAGGCCGCGATTGTTGCGGAGCAGAGCGGTCTGGTTCGCAATCAGCGAGTAGAACTGGGGGCTCTGCGGCGAGGAGGCGGCGGGAAAGTCGCGGTGCTGCTGATCGAACGCATAGAAGTAGAAGAGTGCACCGCCGAAGATGGGGTGGCGCCCGAAGTTTGCCGGACCGCTGATGGAGCCGCCCCACTGCTGGCGCTGATCGTACGGCTTGACCAGGATAGTCGTGGCGGTGGCAGTGGCGGCATTGAAGGAGGTGAAGGTGGAGAAGGGATTGTGAGCGGCGAGACGGCTATCGCGCAGGGAGTAGAAGAGCGAGCCGTGCAAGGATTTGCCGCCGGAGCGCGTAACCATGTTGAGCGTGCCGCCGGCTGGGCCGCCGTATTGCGCGGCGTAGTTCGAGGCGAGCACCTGGAACTCATGCACGGATTCCTGGGTGAAGGTGTAGGCGGCGCGGGTGCGTCCGCGAGCGGAGGCGAAGAACTCCTGGTTATCGTCGCTACCATCGACGAGGTTATTGTTGAGGATCGACGGCAGGCCACGGAAAGAGATGAGGCCGCGGCCTGAGGAGGCGTCAGGACTAGCTCCAGGAGTGAGCAGGGCGAGGTTGGACCAGCGACGGCCATCGGCGGGGAGGGCGCGGATCTCCTGCAGGGTGATCTGGCTGGAGGATGCGCTGGCGGAGTTGATGGGACGTTCGATGATGGCGCCTGCATCAGCGTGAGACGCAGAACCGGATAGTTTTATGCGGAAGACGGCGAGTTCGCCGACACGGACGGTGACCGTGGCTTGCTGGGGGGCGAACCCGGAGGCTGCGGCGCGGAGGTTGTATTCGCCGGGGTCGAGCGCAGGGAGTTGAAACTGGCCGCGTGCGTCGGTGCCGGTGCTGATCTCTGCCGCGGTCGCGGTGTTGGTGAGGAGTAGAACGGCATCAGCAAGCGCGGCGCCATGGGTGTCGGTTACCGTGCCGGCTAATCCTCCCTCCGCTGCGGACTGCGCATGGGCAGCAAGCGAGAGGGCGAGGATGGTGGCGCAGAACGCGCGGTGTATGAGGTGCCGCTGGCGGATGGGGGGCGAGCCGGGGTGTGTTCGCTTACTCTCTGCTGCACGATGCGGCACGCTTTCTTTCCCCTTCCATAGCGCTCTGCCTGCCGCAAGGTGTGCGGTGGCGGAGCGAGCTTACACAGCAGGGGATAGACGGGCCCGTTCGCAGGAGAAGACCTGCTAGAAGTGCGAACAAAACGTTTGCTGAGATCGAATGCAGAGTATCGCGGATAGCGGCAAATGGGAAGAGGCAAAGTTTGTCGCGTGTTAAGGGAGGCTTAAACTCGAGCGGCTGTTGCGTTAAAAACAAAAGGCGGCAACCAAAGTTGCCGCCTTTTGTGGGTTTGTGTCTGGACTAGAACGCAAGGCGAATAGCAAGTTGAATCTGGCGCTCGCTATAGGTGTAATTCGAGTTTCCGTTGTTGGGGAAGCCGAAGTTACCACTGGTATACGGCGTGGTGAACGTTGCATTTGCCGCTCCGGTGCCCGTGGTTGCAAACGAATAACCTGTCGTCGAGGAGACCCCGGTCACGTTGATATGGTTTGCCAAGTTGAAGGCCTCACCGATCAACTGCAGACGATACTTCTCGGCAATCGTAAATTCCTTCTCAGCCCGCAGATCCAGCACGAGGTCGCGGCGATAGTGATACGCGTTGCGCTGGCCGGGGACGAAGGTAACACCCGAGCCGGTAAAACCAGCCGCACTGGCCTGATAGCAAGGGGTAAGGTTGGTTGTGGTTGTCGTGCACTGCGCCGGCACCGAGCTGACGGCCATGCTGTAGGGCAAGCCCGTCTGCGCCTGGAACAACGGATTCAGATTCCATCCGTTGAAGATGTATTTTTTCCAGTCGGTGTAGTGCGTCGTGGAACTGATCAGCACCCAGCCCACAAAACGGTTGGGGATGTTGTAGATGGATGGGCCATAGTTGACGCGAGGGTTGCTATACGGGTCGGCCCAGTTATTTGAACCAGGCGCGGTATTGGCATTCTGGTTGAAATCCAGTGCGTGCGACCATGTGTAGTTCGCGTCCCATTGGAACATTTTGTAGGTCTTGTTTTGTATTTCAGCCACTAGTGCGTGGTAGCTCGAGTTGACATTGCTTACATTCTGGAGAATTGCGCCGTAGGCCGGATTCTTCAGAACCGGCGTTGAAACCACCGCGCCGCCACTTACCGTCGTCTGCGTACCAGCGTAGACCGTGGTGTTGAAGGCGCTCGCTCCAAGCGGACCATACTGGCCGTTCGCGTTTGCCTTCGGCGTAATGGTCTCTGTGTATGCGGCTGCCGGGTTGAGGTTGACATTGAGCGTGTTGGGCAATTCGCGGCCAAGAGCGCCGAGATAGCTGACCGACAACACCGTGCCATGGCTCAGATCCTGCTGCACGGCAAGGTCGAACTCATGAACCATGGGGTTCTGATAGTTCTTCGTGAAGTACTCTACGTTGGGCGGAGCCGGGAAATTAGACGACGCCGTAGCCACCACGGCCGGGAACTTTGGGGCACCGGCTGTGATGGGAGTATATGTGATTGCGTTCTGACCTGCAGTTACAGCATTTGCAGAATTGATGTAAGTCGTAATGACGTAGTAGACCGGAACCAGCCCGTAGTACAGACCATAGCCGCCACGCAAAACTGACTTGCCAGTACCGAAGAGATCGAGCACAAATCCGGCACGCGGCCCGAAGTTATTTCTATCGTTCGGACGGTTTGTCGTTTGCGGGATCACGGGGTTTACCGTGCTCGCATAGGGGGAGGGGATGTTCTCGTATTCATAGCGCAGACCGAGGTCGAGCGTCAGGCGCGGAGTCGCTTTCCAAGTGTCCTGCACGAAGTAGCCATAGTCTGTCGTCGCGAGCTCAAATGCCGGCGTACCGAAACCTTGCTGGTAGCGGTAGTAGCAGGGATATGCGCCGGTTACAGCACCCGCGGTAGAACTCGCATACGCAAGCTGACCGCTTGAATCGCAAGAGTTTGGGCGAGCATTGTTCTTGTTGTAAACATCGGCGAAGTAGTTGCCGAGGAAGGCGTACGCGTACAAGCCATTCGACTCATACAGGTTATTGATGATGTCGTTGTTGTGGACGATATCAACACCAGCCTTGAAGGTGTGATTGCCATGAACCCAGTTCAGGGTATCCGCAATCTGCCACTTGCGCTCATCCGGCAGAGCAAGGCGGAAGGAGTAGTAAGGTGTACCGGCATAGAAGCCGTAGTTTGTCGTCGTCGAGTTAATGCCACCGTTGTACGCGATCTGCAACTGGGGAAGAGCGCCACTTCCATTGGTATAGTTGGCGATATCGTAGGGCGTCTGCGGCTGCGCGCTCTCGTCGTTCAGTTCGCGGCCATACTGGTAACGGATTTCGTTGGTAATGTGAGGCGTGATCACGCTGTCCAGCTTTGCGAGGCCGTAGTCCAGCTTGACGAAGTCGTTGCCGAAGCTGCCCGTACCGTACATGTTAACCTTCTGGGTCTGTACGCCACCGGGCGAATCCCAGCGGAGGCGGTGATAGAGCAGGCTGAGATGCTGCTTGCTATTGACTTGCCAATCGATCTTTGGCGTGTTGATGGTCTGATCGCCAGTGCGCTTTACCGGACCAAGGTCGGTATTCAGCGCCGTCAGATATGTTACCCATGTTGCCGCAGCTGCGGCATAGGTCTGGCCAGTACGTGCTGCCAGAGCGCAGGCCTGGTTGTCGATCGGAGTCACCGTGCCAGTGCCGCCTGTTACCTGGCCGGTCGCGTTGCAAGTGCCGCCATTGCCGGGAGCGGTCTGCGTCGGGATAGAGTAGAAACCCTGCGCACTACCGGTTGCTCCGGTACCGCCGTTTTGATTGTTCGCTACGCCCGTACCGGGGAAGTTGCGGCGGAAGCCGTCATACGCATAGAAGAAGAAGACCTTGTCTTTGATGATCGGGCCGCCGAGGCCAAAACCCCACTGCTTGCGCCAATCCTTCGGCTTGTATGGAGAGGTGACTACCGCGGTACCGGATACACGCGTAATGGTCGCAAATGGGTTAATCGCACCCCAATTGTTATCACGGTCGTAGAAGTAGAGTTCGCCATGGAGTTGGTTGGTTCCGCTCTTGGTCACCGAGTTCACAACGCCACCGGCTGCGCGGCCATATTCTGCCTGATAGACGCCGGTATTGACCTGGAACTCTTTCACCGCGACCTGCGCCGTAGAATAACCTTCACGGGTACGTCCGCGCTCTTCTGCGTAGAACGCCTGATTGTCATCGGCGCCGTCAATCTGCACATTATTGAAAAGGGTGCTGATGCCGCGGAAGCTCAACAGCCCGAAGCCGCTTGTATCAGAGGTCACGCCGGGCGTGAGCAGAGTCAGATCGGACCAGCGGCGACCATTGATCGGCAGGCTGTCTATGGCGCGCTCATTCAGGTTCGATGCAAAATCGGGAGCTTCGTAGTTGATGATCGGAGCATCCGTCGAAACGGTGACAGACTCCGCAGCAGAACCAACAGGAAGATGCGGTTGAAGCTGGGTCAGTTTACCGACTTCGACCGTGACCGTGGTCGCCTTATAATCCTTGAAGCCTGCGGCGTGGACCGTTACGGTATAGGTTCCGGGCTGTAGCAGGGGCTGCTTGAAGTACCCACTTCCATCGGTGGTCAGGGTCAATTCACTGTTTGTGCCGTCATTGTGGATCACCACGGATGCATTCGCTACAACCGCACTGTTGGCATCGAATACCGTGCCGGCAATGGCTCCCTGGGTGGTGGACTGGGCGTTGGCGCGGAAAGATACGGCCAGACAGGCCAGAAGGACGACGCTAAAAAGCTTCAGGCTCTTGCTCAACATATAGTGGCTCTCCTAAAAGATGCTTCTAAATTGCTGTAGCGCAAATGCGCTATCTTCCGCCAATGCGGCTATAAGGTCGCTGCAGGGGGATTTGGGCCCGCAATTGACGCGCGGCATATTTGCCTTGCGTCGTCAAAAAAATGAACTCCCCTTCGGCCAAGGTTCTCCGAGAGAGGTTCAGATTGCTGTTATGAAGTAATCCTAACCTGCTTCCGTTACACTGGGAAGTGAAAAGTGTGTGACAAATAAGATGTTTATAGATGAAGCCCATATACGAATTAAGGCAGGCGATGGCGGAAATGGCTGCATGGCCTTCCGGCGGGAGAAGTTTGTCCCCAAGGGCGGGCCTTCCGGCGGCGATGGGGGCCATGGCGGCGACATCTATATGGAATCGTCTCTTTCCCACAACACCCTGATCCATTTCCGCTACAACCCTGAATACAAGGCAGACAGGGGGCGGCATGGAGAGGGCTCCAACTGCTCGGGGCGCGAGGGGATCGACACCGTGCTGAAGGTTCCGGTGGGCACACTCCTGTATGACGAGGAGACAAATGAGCTGATCCATGACTTCAGCCGCTCGGGTGAGCGCATTGTGGTGGCGCATGGAGGGCGCGGCGGGCGCGGCAACCAGCATTTTGCCACGTCGACGCACCAGGCTCCGCGGGAGCATGAGCTGGGCCGGCCCGGGGAACAACGGAATTACCGGCTGGAACTGAAGCTGCTGGCGGATGCCGGGCTGGTGGGGTATCCCAATGCGGGAAAATCGACGCTGATCTCGCGCGTTTCGGCTGCGCGGCCAAAGATTGCGGACTATCCGTTCACAACGCTGGAGCCACAGCTTGGCGTGGTCTCGATTGGCGAATGGCCGCACGAAGAGAGCTTTGTGATCGCTGATCTGCCCGGACTGATCGAGGGCGCGCATCTGGGCGCTGGGCTGGGCGTGCAGTTTCTGAAGCATATTGAGCGCACCAGCCTGGTGATTCACCTGGTGGACGTCTCGGACGCCAGCGGGCGGGATAATCCGGTCGAAGACTTCAACGTGATCCAGAACGAGTTGATCAGCTTTGGACATGGCGTGGAGAATAAACCGGTGATCGTGGTGGCATCGAAGATCGAGATCGCCAATCCGGAGAAGCTGAAGAAGCTGAAGGCTATGGCGAAACGGAAGAAACTGCCGTTTTTCGCGCTCTCTGCCGTTACCGGCGAGGGGATCGAAGCGTTCAAGTTCGAGGTTGGACATCAGGTCCGCGCGCTGCGACCGGTGGATAATGCAGCGGCTGCCGTAGTCGTTGAGGAGCGCTAAGAGCCGTGCGGATTGCGCTTTTCGGCGGCACGTTTGACCCGCCGCATCGTGCACACATTGCGGTAGCACAGGCTGCGGCGGATGCTTTCCGGCTGGATCGCGTGCTCTTTGCACCGGCTGGGCGGCAGCCACTGAAACCCGGCACAATCTATGCCAGCTACACCGACCGGCTGGGTATGGTAGAGCGCGCGGTGCAGGCTGACGCGCGGTTTGCCGCGAGCACGCTGGATGAACCCCTGGCCGACGGCTCCGCCAACTACACCGTGGATGCGCTGGCTACGCTGGATGCCGGGCGTGCGCCGGGCAATGAGCTCTTCTGCATTGTGGGAGCGGACGCTTTTCTGGATCTGCCCCGCTGGCGAGAGCCGGAGCGGTTGCTGACGCTGGCGGAGTGGATTGTGGTGAGCCGGCCGGGGTTTTCGATGGGTTCACTGGCAAAGCTCACGCTGCTGCCGCCGGAGTTTGCCCGCGTTCACCTGCTGGAGACGGTACACCAGGATGTTTCGGCTACCGCTCTGCGCGAGGGGTTGGCGCGGGGCGAGAACATGGATGCAGAACTGGCGCCAGGTGTGGGGGAGTATATCCGCGCCCACAATCTCTATTCCCAACATGGTCCGATTTCAATATGAAAACTATCTCTTCATAGCCTTGAGGAGCTTATCCATTGCGCGATTCAGGGGCCACGAAATACCGCAATATTCGTTGACAGAGAATATTGGCGCATCCGAATCAGCCGGAACGTGTCCTCCTTTGAACACGTCGACTTTATCTCCGAGACAGGAAGTGTCTTTAAAGCTGTTGCCGACCGACCCTTCATTGATCTCATGCACCACAATCACAATGTCCGCATCGGCTGGATTAACTACTGTATTCAATTTCGCCTTGGCGAGCTTGTCTGATATTTGCTTCTTCGCCCTCGCAAAATCTGGGACATAAGGAGCGGTGGCAGGTGGCCCCAGTTCGATAAATACGGCGACCTTTTCAGCGGACCTAAGTATCGCGTTTGAATCTATATCCCCATTGCCTGCCATGTTATGGAGCTGTCCAAAGCACTGCACGAATGCACCCAAGACTAATAGGCCAATCAACATCCTTTTCATCGCTCACTCCTCGGGACCACTCAATTAGCAAGAATAATCTCACATGAAGGAGAAAGAGCAAGTTTTGCCGATGCTTCCTCCATCACCAAACCAGTAAGCGGGGGTGACGACTCATCTCGACTCAATTCCTGAGCCTCCGCCTTATTGAAAACGAGTCGCACCGTCAAGTGTGCGCCTTGCTGCCATAGGCGGTCTTTCGCCGAAGGCGCAGCGCTCTCTGCGAATACCGATACAATAACTATGTACAGCAGCACGGAAAGTGAGCTCTCAAACAACATGCCATCGCTCGATATTAAACGCCAGGTCCTTGCCGCCGCAGCCGCAGCGGAGGACAAGAAGGCCGAAGACATTCGCATTCTCGCGCTCGACCCATCGGAGTCGTCGCTGACGGATTACTTTGTGATCTGCAACGGAACCAATGAGCGCCAGAACGTCGCCATCAGCGACGAGATTGACGCACGCATGAAGCGCGAGTTCGGCACGTACGCCAACTCCGTGGAGGGCCGC
>DASWOP010000257.1:0-13404 GCA_036404255.1 Acidobacteriaceae bacterium
AATGACAGAGTATGTAAAGTGAGCTTCTGAGACTGACCACTAAGCACCGAAAACTGAGATGAACGAGATTACGAGTACGGAGCGGGATGCGGCGGAGTTGGTGCAACGGGTCTGTGCGGGTGATGTGCGCGCGCTGGCCCGCGCTGTGTCTGCCGTGGAAGAAGGCGGCGATGCGGCAATGGCGGTGCTGAGCGCGTGCCACACTGCGAATGCGGAACGGAAGGCGCTGCGCATTGGGTTTACGGGGCCGCCGGGAGCGGGCAAGAGCACGTTGGTGGACCGCTATGCGCGGTTGCTGCGGGCGCAGGGCGAGACGGTCGGCGTAGTGGCGGTAGATCCGACGAGCCCATTCCATGGGGGCGCGATTCTGGGTGACCGCATTCGCATGCAGCGAGAGCAGGATGACGCTGGACTCTACATCCGCAGTGTGGCGACGCGCGGAACACTTGGCGGGTTGGCGGCGGCAACGGCGGATATCTGCACGGTGATCGAGGCGAGCGGGAAGAGCCGCATCCTGATTGAGACGGTGGGCGTGGGCCAGGACGAGGTGGAGATCGCACGGCTGGCCGATGTGACCGTGGTGGTACTGGTTCCGGGCATGGGCGACGATGTGCAGAGCATCAAGGCCGGGCTGATGGAGATCGCCGACATCTTTGTAATCAACAAGTGCGACCGCGAAGGCGCGGAACGGGTGGAGAGCGATATCCGTGCGATGCAGTCGCTGGCCGAGGCAGAGGGATGGACACCGCCGATCGTGCGGACGATGGCGACGGCAAGCGCAGGCATTGCGGCGCTGGAGACTGCGGTGCAGAACTATCTGGAGCATGGTGCGGATGGCTTGCAGGAGAGGCGGCAGAGCGCCTGGGGCGGGCGTCTGCTGATGATGGCGCAACGCGAGATTCTGCGGCGGGCGGAGACACGCGGTGTGAACGCCGCTGCGATGGAAGCGCACGCAGCGGAGGTGGCTGCGGGAGCGAATCCGTATGAGCTGGTGCAGGAGATTGTGCGCGGCGTGCTGAATGGCGCGGAGATGAGGCTCGATCATTTGAAACTCGACCACCTGGGCGTGGCGGTGAAGAGCATTGCCGAGGCGCGGCGGTTCTACGAGACACTGGGGCTGCGGGTGGAGCACGAAGAGATTGTGGAGCATGAGCAGGTAAAGACAGCCATGCTTCCGCTGGGAGAGACACGGGTTGAGCTGCTGGAGCCGACGGCGGCTGAGTCGGTGATTGGACGATTTCTAACGAGGCGCGGCGAGGGATTGCACCATATTGCCGTGCATGTGACGGATGTGGATGCGACGATGCAGAGGATGCTGGCGGCGGGTGCGAGGCTGGTGAATGCCGAGGTGCGCAGCGGTGCGGGCGGGCACCGATATTTTTTTGTGCATCCGGCTAGTACTGGCGGGGTGCTGCTGGAGATTGTTGGAGAGAAGACGGTATGAAGATGCTTTTGCTGGACCTGTGCGGTGCCGGCGGGACGCTTGCGCTGGCAGATAGTGCGCGCGAGCCGGCGGTATTTGCGCAGAGCACGTTGGCTCCGCGCAGCGCGGCGGCAACGCTGCTGCCGGCGGTATGTAAGCTGTTGGAGGATGCCGCGCTGAGCGTGAGTGGGCTGGATGCTATCGCCGTGGTGAATGGGCCGGGGTCGTTTACCGGTGTGCGCATTGGCGTAAGCGCGGCGAAGGGTTTGAGCGAGGGCGCAGGCGTGCGGGTGATTGCGATCTCGCGGCTGGCGGTGCTGGTGTCACTGTGCCCGGAGGTTCCTGCGAGCGGAAGAGTGTATGCCGTGCTGGATGCGGGGCGCGGGGAGTTCTACGTGAGAACCAGCGAGTCAGCGAGTCAGCAAGTCAGCGAGTCGGCGAAAGACGGCGGTGAGGCGATGTTGACGCGGGAGGAGTTTTTGGTGGTGCTGGCGGAGGCGCCGGGTACTGTCTGCGTGTGTGAGGCCCGTGTGGCGGAGGCTCTGGTGGAGTTTGCCCCGGTGGTGGTGGAGGAGCCGGTGGCGACGGATGCGTTTGCACTGGCGGAGGCTGCATTCGCGGCAGGGGATTTTGCGGATGTGGCGGCGCTGGATGCGAACTATCTGCGGCGCGCGGATGCGGAGATGCTGGAGAAGCAGCGGGCTGCGATGGCGGCTCGGCGGACGGAGACACGGTGATCCGGCTGGCAGGCCTGGCGGATGTGGACGCGATCATCGCGCTCGAGCATACCGCGCGGGAAGCGGCGCACTGGAGCCTGGCGGAGTACGCACTGATTCTGCGGGGGCCGGAAGAAGGGGCGGCGCTGCGGCGGTGGAGCTATGTCTTTGAGAGTGAGGCGGGAAGCTCCCAAGATGGCAGTTTGTTGGGTTTTATCGTTGTGAAGCTGTTGCGGGTGGGCGGCGAGGCGCAGGCGGAGATCGAGAATCTGGCGGTTGCCGCTACCGCCCGGCGGCGGGGAGTTGGCTCCGCGTTGTGCCGGGCGGCTTTGCAGAGATTGCAGGAAGAGGGCGCTGAGACGGTGGAGCTGGAGGTGCGGGCCGGAAATTCGGGTGCGGTGGAGCTGTATTCCAGACTGGGATTTGAGACGGCAGGCATCCGCCCGGATTACTATTCGAATCCAAAGGAAGATGCCCGTCTGTTCCGCGTTCATCTGCCTGTGCCAAACGGTGAGAGTGCAGGACTTATAATGAGGATCGATGGTTAAAGACGGTTATTATTATGGGTTGGGACTTCTTGTGACGGCGGGAGTCGCCTGGTACCTGATGCATTCGCGTGGCATGACGGGCATTATTGTCCTGCTGGCGCTGTTTTTCCTGTGGTTCTTCCGCGACCCGAATCGCACGATACCTACTGAGGCCAATCTTGCGGTCTCGCCGGCAGACGGCAAGGTGACGGAGTGCGAGTGGATCCAGACGGAGCAGGGTGGGCGGCTGCGAATCAGCATCTTTCTGAGCGTCTTTGACGTGCATGTGAACCGGACGCCTATTGCAGGCACGGTGACCGGTGTTGAGTATCGCAAGGGCGGGTTTATGAATGCGATGAACCCGGAGTGCGTGATGTTCAACGAGCAGACGCTGGTGGTGGTGAACGATGGCCGCGTTGAGGTTGCATTCAAGCTCATCGCGGGTTTGCTGGCGCGACGCATCGTATGTAACGTGCAGCCCGGGGATATTCTGCAGCGTGGCCAGCGGATTGGACTGATCAAGTTCGGTTCGCGGGTGGATGTGCTTTTGCCCGGAGATGCTCAATTGATGGTTCGCAAGGGGTCTCGGGTGAAGGGCGGAAGCAGTGTGTTGGCGAGACTGGTTTAGCCCGCTGAGGGAAAGCAGCAGAAGGTAAGCGGAACACTTCCCAGAGGGGAACTGTGGATGGCCATGTACGAGGCAGAGGAAGAGATGCAGCAGACACGAGGACGACGCCGGCGCGGCATGTTCATTCTGCCGTCGGTCTTTACCTCCATCAATATCGCGTTTGGCTACTATGCCATCACCCAGAGTCTGCAGGGATCGCTCGCCGACCCATCGCACTTCGATCATGCAGCACTGGCTATCGGGCTGGCGATTCCATTTGATGCGATCGACGGACGCATTGCGCGTATGACGAAGACCACAAGCGATTTTGGCCGAGAGCTGGATTCGCTGGCGGACGTGATTACGTTTGGCGTGGCACCGAGCATTCTGGCGTGGTCGTGGGGCTTCCGCACACTGCACCTTCTGCCGGATAGCAGCGCGTATCAGAAGCTGGTGGCGCTGGGAGTATTTGTCAGCTTCATGTTCCTGATCTGCGGGGCGTGCCGTCTGGCGCGGTTTAATATCAGCGCGAACCCGGCGCCGTTGAATCCGGGACGTCCGGACCGCAAATATTTTGTGGGAATGCCTATACCGGGAGCGGCGGGTGTGATTGCCGCGGTGGTGCATTTCTTTGAGGGCAGTCCGATCTACCAGTGGTGGTGGGCGCTGGTGTGGATGATCTTTGTGGGTTCGGTCGGGTTGCTGATGGTGAGCCGCTGGCGGTTCTGGAGCGGCAAGGAGATCAACATGGGGCATCGCCATCCGTTTCAGGCGTTTGTGCTGGTCGCTGTGATCATTGCGTTGATCGTGCTGTATTCGCAGTGGTCTCTGATCCTGATCTCGCTGGGCTACCTTACTTCCGGGCTGCTGGCCAGGGCGGGATATGGCTGGCAGCGTTCGCGGGCAAGGCGTGCTGTGTAAGCAGCGGTGACGGACGCAGTAAGCTGACACTCCCCGGAAATATAACTAGAGAAGAGACTCCGCATGACCAAAATGATGAAGGTAGCAATTGTAGGAGCCTCCACTCTGGCGGGCAAAGAGTTGAGCGAAGTGCTGGGCGAGTCTGCATTCGCAGCTTCGGACTTTGTGTTGCTGGATGATACCGACGACGCGGTGGGCAAGCTGGAGAGCGTTGCGGACGACGTGACATTCGTGCGCAAGCTGGAGGCCGATTCGTTTGAGGGCGCGGACTTTGTGTTCTTTACGGGCGCGGCGCAGACGACGAATGCGCATTGGCGCACGGCGCAGCAGATGGGCGCTGCGGTGGTGGACATGACCTTTGCACTGGAGACTACACCGGGTGTTCCGGTGCGCGCGCCATGGGTGACGGAGCTGCTGCCCGATGGCGGCGACGCGGCATCGCAACCGGATTTGCAGACGCCAGCCGTGGTGGCGGCGCATCCGGCGGCTGTATTGCTGGCTACAGCGTTGGCGCAACTACAGAAGCGGCACAGGGTGAAGAGTGTTTCGGCCACCGTGCTGGAGCCTGCATCGCAGTATGGACGGGAGGCGATGGATGAGCTGCATCAGCAGACCGTGGCGCTGCTTTCGTTCCAGGCACTGCCGAAAGAGATCTACGACACGCAGACAGCATTCAACCTGACGCCGGAGCTGGGTGCAGAATCGAAGCTGCGGCTGGCGGAGACGGAGCGGCGCATTCGCAGGCACTTTGCGGTGCTGGCAGGCAATACGCTGCCGGCTCCAGCGCTGCAACTGGCGCATGCGGCTTCGTTTCACGGGACGATTGCGTCTGTGCTGGTGGAGCTGGAGGCGCCAGCGAGCGAAGAGGAGATGGCGGCGGCGCTCGACAGCGAACACATTGACGTGCTGCTGGACGAGACAGAGCCGCCGACAAATCTGAGCGTAGCGGGGCAGGCGAATATTCAGGTACGAGTGCGGCCTGAGCCTCCTGCGGAGACGCCGGGCAGCGGACGGTCAACGCGGTTCTGGTTGTGGATCGCAGCGGACAACCTGAAGCTGGCGGCGCTGAATGCGATTGCCTGCGGCTCGGAACTGGCGCGGCTGCGGCCACAGGGTAAGGTGCAGTAAGCTGCACGGCGTGTTGACAAGGTAATCAATACGCAGCAGGATACGGGCGGAAATTCATGCAGTATTCACATGGTTCCCCACAGCGTAGTGCGGCAGAATAAAGCCTGCTCTGAACGATTCTTCGCGGCCCGCTTGACGGGATGCTCTGGCCGCACGTGCTGCGAAAGCGGTGCTGCGGCCAGACGCGGAGAACCATTGTTGAGCCACTAGCAAAATATTAATGCGGTACTGCGACGCGCAATGGCTGACAATAAAAGTGCAGGCTGCGAACCTATTGTGTTCGAACCCGCATCTTTTAATGCATAAGGTAATAAGGAGATATTCGTGGCTCGTATCCACTTCCAGCTACAACTGGCGGAACTTAAGGAAAAGCTACTCGCCATGGCGAAGCTGGCGCAGCGTGCGCTGGAGACCTCAGTGGAGGCATACCTGGAACGCGATGAAGCATTGGCGCGTGAGGTGGATAAGCTGGAGACGGCGATCAATACCTCGGAGCGCCAGGTCTATGAGATGGCCTATGAACTGCTGGCAAAGGAGCAGCCCATGGCGATCGACCTGCGGTTTATTTTCTCTGTGATCAAGATCAATGCCGATCTGGAGCGGGTGGGCGACCAATCTATCAACATCTCTGAACGCGTGGCGATGCTGAAGGAATACCCAAAGCTCGACCTGCCGGATGATGGGGACAGAATTCACAAAATGGGAGAGCACGCCGGGCGCATGATCGCGATTTCGATCCAGGCGCTACTGGAGGCGGATGCCCATCTGGCAGAGACGATCCTGACGATGGATGACGAGATTGATGCGATGAACATGGATGCGCAGGCGTCCCTGATGAAGGTGATGGAAGACGATCCGAGCACGACCATTCAGGCGCTGAACGCGGTGATTGTGGCACGCAACCTGGAGCGCGCGGCGGACCATGCGACGAATATCGCTGAAGACGTGATCTTCTGGGTGCGCGGGAGCGATGTGCGCCACCGGCTGAGCCTGGCGGACGCGGACTGAAACTGCATATTCCGAATAACTATGCGCAAGGCTAGGTTAGATATTGGCCGTCGCTGACGTGCTCCATGCAGCCGGCTACTTTGCCGTCCAGTTTTTCTGCAATCGCGATGTGCGTCATGGCCGTTGTTGGAATAACGCGCCTGTGTATCAGTCTGCTGGACCTCTGCTGATGGCTGCGAACCGATGCGCTTAATTTCCATATTCGCCTGTCTCTGGAGCGATGAAGCGTTGATAGGACGCGAAGGGGCCTTCGATGGAAAGCCCCCTTCGTGCGGTAGTTTAGAGGTCAGTCATTTTCTCGAGCTGCTCCGTATATCGATCGCCTTCGACCGGGATTTTGACGGCGGCAATATTGATATTGCGCAGCTCTTCGGGCGTGAATGCAATCGAAGTGGACCCGATATTCTCCTCCAAGCGAGATAGCTTGGTGGTGCCGGGAATCGGAACAATCCATGGTTTCTGTGCGAGTAGCCACGCAAGCGCGATCTGCGCAGGCGTTGCATGTTTCTGCTTCGCAATCGTACCGAGAAGATCGACGAAGGCCTGATTTGCCTTCATCGCTTCTGGCGCAAAGCGAGGCAGCGTGCTGCGGAAGTCACCCTTGACGAGCTTGGTATTCTCGTCCATCTTCCCTGTCAGGAAGCCTCTCCCCAGTGGACTATATGGAACAAGGCCGATACCAAGCTCCTCCAGCAGGGGGATTATTTCTGCTTCCAGCTTCCGCCACCACAGCGAGTATTCGCTTTGCAGCGCGGTCACAGGCTGGACGGCATGTGCGCGGCGAATCGTCTGCGCACCAGCCTCCGAAAGGCCGAAGTGCTTCACCTTGCCCTCCTGGATCAGATCCTTCACTGCTCCGGCTACGTCTTCAATCGGCACGTTGGGATCGACGCGATGCTGATAGAAGAGATCGATAGCGTCGATATTGAGGCGTTTCAGTGAGTTTTCGGCCACCTGCCTGATGTGTTCCGGGCGGCTATCCAAGCCTTGCCAGCCGGGGCTTCCGTCGGGATTCAGCTTGAAGCCAAACTTGGTTGCGATAACCACTTTGTCGCGGATAGGCGCGAGCGCCTTGCCGACGAGCACCTCATTGATGAACGGGCCGTAGACCTCCGCCGTATCGAAGAACGTGACCCCGCGATCCACGGCCTTGTGCATGAGCGAGATCATCTCCTGCTCGTCGGCTGGCGGACCATAGGCGGAACTCATACCCATGCAGCCAAGGCCAAGGGCAGATACTTCCAGATTGCTGTTTCCCAGTTTGCGTTTCTGCATTGATTCACCTGTTCGTTGGCCGGCATTCAAGCTTCTCATCGGATTGAAATGCTAATGGCGGCCAACCATCCTTCTCTGTCCTAAAGAGTACGGAAGAATGATGCGGAAGCGGTATCTCGATCCTGCCGATCTATTGCCTATTTCTGCTGCTTGATGGATTTTCTGTATGGGCTATGAGTATCCGGGGCTAACCTTATTTAAGGGCGGAAGGTGCAAAATGATTGGGAATCAAGCTGAAGACGGGACGTCAAAGGTGGTGGCAATGAGGGCGGAATTGGCCCGCGGGATTGCCATCCATGCCCCGGACGAAGGGGAACAAGCAACTGGGATATCCGGGGTGAGCCTCTATCGCCGGTCTGCACCCACGGCCTGTGTGTCGGCAGCCTACGATCCAAAGCTGATTGTCTTTGTGCAGGGGCAAAAGCGGATCAATCTGGGGAAGACGATACTTTTGTGTGACCGTACGAGCTTCCTTCTGACTTCGATCAATCTGCCGGTGGTGAGCCAGGTGACTGCCGCGAGTGTAGAGGAGCCGATACTGGGTCTGATGTTCAAGCTCGAGATGCCGATGATCCGGGAGATTCTGAGCCTGCAGGAGTTTCACCTCGATGGACCATCTGCCGATGCCCGCGGCATGGCGGTGGGTGTGAGTACGGTCGAACTACTGGATGCTTGTTTGCGGCTCGTGGGTCTTCTGGATGCTCCGCAGGACATTCCCTTTCTCGGCGGCCTGATCCAGCGGGAGCTTATCTACCGCTTGCTCCGCAGCCCACAGGGACGGCATCTGCGCGCCATTGCAACGCTCGGAGAGCAGAGCCACCGGACATCGAAGGCAGTGGAATGGCTGAGGGCGAACTACGCCAAGCCATTGCGCGTGGAGGAACTCGCAAACCTGGCACGGATGGGCGTATCGACACTGCACCACCAATTCCGTTCTCTGACTGCGATGAGTCCGCTGCAATACCAGAAACGGCTCCGACTGCATGTAGCGCGAGAGCGCATGTTGAATGAGGGGCTGGATGCGGCAAGTGCGGCTTTCGAGGTCGGCTATGAGAGCGCAAGCCAGTTCAACCGGGAGTACAGCAGATTTTTCGGCCAGCCTCCGATACGGGATGTTAAGGCTCGGCGGTTGTCTGGAACAGCAACGGTCAGCGACTGAAGCTGCGTCAGGACTGGGAGCGCCGGTGAAGTCTGAAGCCCCCTATGCGACTACTATCAGTAGCGGTCGCTATACCTTTGCTATCACCAGCATGCTTTATCTCAACACTGGTCGATTTGCCATGGCTTAGGTCGGCTTCTTCTATTTCTACGCCCGGTTTAAGTGTGAGCGCGGGAATTTCATACTCTCCGCCATTCTGTTTGCGATAAGGGATGGGCTCATCGACCCACAGATTATCAAGGCGCTTTCCTAATTCCCGCTGTATGCGTGCGAAGCGCTCGTTATCCATCGTCCCTGTTTTGTAGAGAACGAATGGAGGCATCACGTCGAAGCCTGGATAGTGCAGAATGCCATGGGTGATCGGGAAGAGCACATCATCGATAGGCCCGTTGATGCCGCGCTCGCTGTAATGCGACTCCCAGCCCCCCGCAGTGACGATGAGCAGAGCACGCTTGCCCTGGAAGGTGCCTTCCCCGTAGCGATCTCCCCAGTGGTTCTCCGAGTGTTCACCGACGCCGTACGCAAAGCCATAGGCGTAGACGCGATCCACCCATCCCTTGAGAATTGCAGGCATCGAAAACCACCACAGCGGGAACTGGAAGATTACTGCGTCTGCCCATAGCAGGTCGGCTTGCTGCGCCGCTATTTCCGGAGCTTGAGTGCCGTTGGCGAAGGCTTCTTTTGAAGCTGCACCCACGCTGAGCGGGTGGTTGGGATCGCGAGCCGGGAAATCATCTGCGTCCGCGGCGGCCTTCCAACCCATCGCATACAGGTCGGAGACTCGGACGGTGTGCCCGAGTTGCGTGAGGTGAGCGACGGTGAAGTCCTTCAGTGAGCCGTTGAGGGATCGTGGTTCCGGGTGTGCGTAAACAATGAGGACGTTCATGGTTCTCCTAATCCGGCCGTCGCAAAGCAATACTTGAAGAAAGCATGCTCTCTTTGTACGCTTGTCACAAGTACGCACATTTTTGATAGGTAGTACCAAAAAGGGAACCATCAATGCTCGATTAGAATGCGGGTGTGATGTGAGGAGCGGGATCTTTGGCGACGGCATCGTTAGTGAAGCACCGAAGTAAGGAAAAGAGCGGCTGCGCTGTTGAATCGGCGCTGGCCATAATTGGTGGCCGCTGGAAGGGCGTCGTCCTCTATTGGCTCTCGAAGGGAACGCACCGGTTTGGAGAGCTTCGACGTCTTCTTCCCAATTGCACGCAACGGATGTTGACCTTGCAACTGCGCGAACTCGAACAGGATGGCCTCGTCAAGCGTACGGTCTTTGCAGAAGTCCCGCCACATGTCGAGTACGAGCTCACTCCTTTCGGGAAGACTCTCGAGCCGATCCTCCTTGGTCTTCGAAATTGGGGCGAACGCTATCATAGCCGGTTGCCTTGACGGGCAAGGGCCGTCCGATTACCCTTAACGGGATGAGCATTGGCCCCATTCAGGTATGTCCGTGTCGCGCATTCTGTTGTGGAATGTAGCGCTGATGCCTGTGGCTGACTGAATATCTTAACGGATTCAAGACTCATCTCCAGACAGAAAGCGCCCACGGTAAAAACGTGGGCTTTGTACTTTCAACTCGCGCAAAAGAAGGATTTCCCCACATGAGCAGTATTGAAACGACACCTGTATCTGCAACGCCCGGCAAGCCAGCCAAAGAGACCAAGGCGCAGAAGTCTGAGCGGCTGAAGCTGGAGAAGAATCCGTGGGAGGCGTGGCAGGATGTCCGTGAGTTTGCGCGGCAGGGGATTACGAGCGTGCTGCCGGACTGGGCGGGATTCTACTTCAAGTGGTGGGGCATCTACACGCAGGGTGACGGAGTAGGAGCCGTGGGCGGCGTGGGTGGCGAGGGCAAGGCGACGGAATACTTCATGATGCGCATTGGCATCCCCAATGGCATTGTGAAGTCGAACCAACTGCGCGGCATTGCAGACATTGTGGCGCAGCATGCGCGCGGCGTTGCAGACATTACGACGCGGCAGAATATCCAGATGCACTGGCTGACGATTGAGTCGCTGCCGGTGGTGGTGGATGCGCTGGAGAAGCTTGGGCTGAGCCCGAAGGGCGCGTGCGGCGACGTGGTGCGCAATGTGACCGGCTCTCCGCTGGCCGGCGTGGAGAAGGGCGAGATCCTGGATGCTTCGCCACTGGCGCTGAAGGTGGCGCACTATTTGACGGCGAATCCGGCGTACTTCAACCTGCCACGGAAGTTCAAGATCTGCATCACCGGGTCAACCTCGTGGGATTGTTATCCCGAAATCAACGACATTGGCCTGACCCCCGCAGTGCGTGAAGTGAATGGCAAGCAGGAGATCGGCTATTCGCTGCGCGTGGGCGGCGGGCTTTCGCGAGAGCCGCACATTGCAGTGCGGCTGGATTGCTTTGTGCGCCAGGAGCAGGCGGAGGCGGTGGTGTATGCCGTGACGGACATATTCCGCGAGCAGCTTGCACTGCGCGAGAGCCGCACACATGCGCGCATGAAGTATCTCTTTCTGCAAGAGGGTTGGACGGCGGAGAAGTTCCTGGGCGAGTTGGAAGCGAAGCTGGGCTACAAGTTGGAACCGGCCGTGCCGGAGACGGTGCCGGACGATGTGTATCGCGACCATGCAGGCATTCATCCGCAGAAGCAGGATGGGCTGAGCTACGTGGGTGCGTCGGTGCTGCGCGGGCGCATGACGGCGGAACAGCTGCATGCGGTGGCTGACCTGGCGGAGAAGTATGGCTCGGGTGAGATTCGCTGCACGGTGATGCAGAATTTCGTGATCATCAACGTGCCCAATGCAAAGGCGCAGGAACTGGCGACGGAGTTGAAGAAGATCGGCATTGAAGTACAAGGGACGAATTTCTTCCGCGGTACGGTGGCGTGCACGGGCACAGAGTTTTGCAAACTGGCGATCACGGAGACGAAGGGTTTTGCGAAGTGGCTGGTGGGTGAGATGGAAGGGCGCATGCCAGGATTCGACCAGCAACTGCGCATCAACGTGACAGGGTGCCCGAACAGCTGCGGGCAGTCATGGATCGCGGACATTGGGCTCGAGGGCAAGAAGATCAAGCACGATGGCGTGATGAAGGATGCCTTCTATTTTGCTGTGGGTGGCGCGCTGGGCGAGCACGCAGGCATTGCGCGGCAGATTGGATACCGCGCTGTAGCCGAGGATGTACCGCAGGCGATTGAGCAGCTGCTGCGCGGTTATTTGAAAGAGCGTGGCGAGGGCGAAAATCTGCGCAGCTACTTCCGGCGCAAGACGGACGACGACCTGCGTACGTTGATCGCGGGCGAGCCGGTGGTTGCGATCGAGCACGACAAGCCGACGGGAAGACCGCCGGTGGGAGTGAATTAATTTGAGCCTCTTCCCCATCTTTCTGAAGCTCGCTGGCCGGCCATGCGTTGTGGTCGGGGCGGGCAACATCGCCGAGTCGAAGATCCGCAGTTTGCTGGATGCGACGGCGCGAGTGACGGTGATTGCGCCGGAGGCTCTGCCCGCTGTGGCGGAGCTGGCGGCGGCGGGAGAGATCGTGTGGGCGCGGCGCGCGTATCGCGACGGCGATCTGGAGGGAGCGTTCCTGGCAGTGGCGGGAACTGCGACTCCGGAGGTAAACCGTGCGGTATTTGCGGAGGCGCGAGCGAAGGAGATTTTGTGCAACGCGGTGGACGATCCACCATTCTGCGATTTTTATTTTCCGTCAGTAGTGAAACGCGGCGATCTGCAGATTGCGATTTCAACGGCGGGAGAAAGTCCGGCTTTGGCGATGCGGCTGCGCAAGGAAATTAACGCGGCGCTGCCGGCCGATGGCGGCGAGTGGCTGATGGAGCTTGGGCGACTGCGGCGCGAGGTCATCGCAGCCGAGCCACAGAGCGCAGAGCGCAAGTTGCTGCTGCATGATCTGGCAGAGCGCAGCGTATGCGGCGCAGAGTTTTGCCCGTCGAGGAAGATCGCGCGTGAACATGCTGCGGAAGTCCATGCGAAGGCGGAGGCTGCGCGATGAGCAGGGTGCGCGGAGTTCCGCAGACGGTGGCGCGCAAGGGCGTGGTGTACCTGGTGGGCGCTGGGCCGGGCGATCCGGAGCTGCTGACGCTGAAGGCGGCGCGGCTGCTGGCGACGGCAGACGTCGTGTTGCATGATGACCTGGTGCCGGAGCAGTTGCTGGCCGCGGTGAATCCGCTGGCGCTGCTGAGCAGCGTGGGCAAGCGCTGCGGGCAGGCGAAGGTGACTCAGGCGGAGATACATGCGCTGATGATCGATGCGGCACGGCGGGATTTGAGCGTGGTGCGGCTGAAGTCTGGCGACCCGCTGATCTTTGGGCGCGCAGGCGAAGAGTTACAGGCGCTGCGCGAGGCGGGGATTGCGTTTGAAGTGGTACCGGGCGTGACGGCTGCAGTTGCGGCTGCGGCCAGCATTGGCATATCGCTGACGGATCGCAGACATGCATCGAAGCTGATCTTCGCGAGCGGGCACTATGCTGCCAACAAAGATCAGGCGACGCCGATCTTTGCCGAGGCACCGCCGCAGGATGCGACGCTGCTGATCTACATGCCGGGACGGGATTTTTCTTCACTCGCGGCGGAGCTTGTGCGCCACGGCTTCGCGGTGGATATGCCTTGTTGTTGTATCTCACACGCAGCTTGCCCCGAGCAGCAGGTG
>DASWOP010000258.1:0-7146 GCA_036404255.1 Acidobacteriaceae bacterium
GATCAGTACACGAAGGAGCTGGGCGCGGAGCTGATTGTGCATCGGAATGAAGATGCTATTGCGAAGGGCGCCAATCCGTTTGACCTGGGCACGCAGAATTGCTGCGGCCTGCTGAAGACTCGCTCGCTGCTGGATGCGCTGACCGAGGGCGGCTACGATGCTGCGTTTGGCGGTGCGCGGAGGGATGAAGAGAAATCGCGTGCCAAGGAGCGCGTGTATTCGTTCCGCGATCCGGCGGGGCAGTGGGACCCGAAGAACCAGCGGCCTGAGCTTTGGAACCTGTTCAATTCCCGGCTGCGTAAGGATGAGAGCATCCGCGTCTTCCCGCTTTCGAACTGGACGGAGCTCGACATCTGGCTCTACATCTACGTGCAGAAGATTCCGATTGTGCCGTTGTACTTTGCGCAGGAGCGTGATGTAGTGGTTCGCGGCGGCACGATTGTGGTGGTGTATCCGGAGACGCATCTGCTGCCGGGTGAGAAGGTGCAGAAGATGGTGGTGCGCATGCGCTCGCTGGGCTGCATGCCATGCACCGGGGCGATTCGCTCTAACGCGCAGACGCTGCCGGAGATTATTGAAGAGCTGATTACCTTCCGCCGGTCTGAGCGTGAGAACAGGGCGATTGACCACGACGAAGAGGGCTCCATGGAGACCAAGAAGCGCGAGGGCTACTTCTAATGCCGACTTCTACCGTTTCCGGCAGCGTGATGGATCAGCAGCCAACGTCGCAGCCTTCTGCGGCGTTCAAGAGCTTTCTGGATGAGCACCTGAATCACGAGATGGTGCGCTTCACCACGGCAGGCAGTGTGGATGATGGCAAGTCAACGCTGATCGGGCGGCTGCTGCATGACACCAAGTCGGTCTACGAAGATCAGCTCGCTTCCATCAAGAAGAGCCGCATCAACCGCGCCGCAGGGCCGATTGATTTTTCGCTGCTGACAGATGGCCTGCGCGCCGAGCGCGAACAGGGCATCACGATCGATGTGGCGTACCGGTATTTCTCTACGACGAAGCGCAAGTTCATCATTGCGGATACGCCGGGGCATGAGCAGTACACGCGCAACATGGCAACGGGCGCGTCGACGGCTGATGTTGCGATTGTGCTGATCGACGGATCGAAGGGAGTGCTCTCGCAGTCGCGGCGGCATACGTTTATTGCGTCGCTGCTGGGCATTCCGCATGTGGTGGCTGCGGTGAACAAGATGGACCTGATTGGCTACGATGAGGCGCAGTACAACGCGATCCGCAAGGAGTTTCTTGCGCTGGCTGCGCACCTTGGGCTGAAGAGCGTGGAGATGATTCCGGTCAGCGCGCTTGCCGGCGACAACGTGGTGCAGGCCAGCACGAATATGCCGTGGTACACGGGGCCGACGCTGCTGGAGTATCTGGAAACGGTTCCTGTGGCGGTGAGCATGAGCGGCGCGCCACTGCGGTTTCCGGTGCAGTTGGTGCTGCGGCCTGATGCTAATTTTCGTGGCTTCGGCGGACAGGTTGCCAGCGGCGTACTGCATCAAGGCGACGCCGTGATCTCGCTGCCTTCGCGACAGCAGACGCGGGTGAAGGCCATTGTGACGTTCGACGGCAATTTGAAGTCGGCGATGAATCCGATGTCGGTCGCGGTGGAGCTGGAAGACGAGATTGATCTGAGCCGGGGCGATATGCTGGTGCGGCCTGACGAACTGCCGCACGCGGTGCAGCACTTCAGCGCGAAGGTGGTGTGGATGCACGAGGAGCCACTCACAGTCGGCAAGACGTATCTGGCGAAGCACACTACGCGCACGGTGCGCGCCAAGGTGAAGGCGATCCGCTATCGCGCCGATGTGAACAGTTTTGCGCATGTGCCTGCGCACCAGTTGGAGATGAACGATATTGGCGAGGTGGAGTTCGAGACGAACCTACCCGTCTTCTTCGACACCTATGCTGAGAACCGATTGACCGGCAGCATGATTTTGATTGAGCCGCTGAGCAACGCGACGGTGGGCGCGGTGATGATCGACGGCGCGCTGGAGAAGTCCAGCACCGGCACGGCGACGCTGCCGAGCTTCCTGCATCTGCCGGAGCGCGGCGAGCTGGCGCAGCGAATTGCCGATGAACTGGTGGCGCGCGGCGAACGCGTGGTGCTGCTGGACGATGAGCATATTCCGGCAGCGGGCTTTGTGGCTGCGGTGAGGGCATCGCAACTGGCTGGGGCAACGGCTATTTCAGCCGCAGCGGTCTCGCAGGAGACGTGGAATGCGCTGCGACGGTTTATGCCGGAAGAATCCTTCTTCCGTGCGGAGAATCTGAGTGAGAGCGACGTGGAAGCGTCGTTGCAACTGCTCAAGCAGATTGGAGCTGACCGGTGAGTCTTGAAGGCGACAACACGATTACCGAAATCAAACTGAGCGGCCTGCCGCTGGCTGCTGATTTGTCTGCGATTGCGGATGCGGAGCCGCTGACGGCGGAGGAGTTGACTGCGCAGATCTTTGCCGCGGCTCCCGGTGCGCCGGCATGTTTCACCAGCAGCTTTCAGCTTGAGGATATGGTAGTGCTGCACATGCTGCTGCAGCATCAGCCGCAGATCCCGGTCATCTTTCTGGAGACTGGATACCACTTTGCCGAGACGATCGCCTACCGCGATCGCATGACGAAGGAGTGGAGCCTGAACCTGGTGAATGCGATGCCGCTGACCACGCTGGCCGAGCACGAGGCGCAGTTTGGCCTGCTGCACATCGTGGACCCGGCGCAGTGCTGCCAGATTCGCAAAGTGGAGCCGCTGATGCGCTCCATTGAGCCGTATCAGCTTTGGTTTACCGGTCTGCGGCGCGAGCAATCGCCCACACGCGCGAATATCAAGAAGATTGAAGAGCACATTACGCCCAATGGGAAGCATCTGAAGAAGATCAGCATTCTCGCGGACTGGGATTGGGCGCAGGTGGAGGCATATGCCGCCGCGCACGGCATCCCGGCGCTGCCGTTGTATGCGAAGGGGTATACCAGCATTGGCTGCGAGCCATGCACGGCGCTCTCGACTGACCCGAACAATCCGCGCGCCGGGCGCTGGGGCGGCAAGAAGCTGGAGTGCGGCATTCATACCTTCTCGGAGAAGGCGGAATAACGAAACGGAACCACTGCGCGGGCATTTTGCCGGGCGCATAATAAAATTGAGACTCCTGAAAGGCAGATACGTCCAAATATCATGCGTCGAATACTCTTTCTCGCCCTCCTTCTTACCACCGCTGCTGTAGCCGTCCCTGCGAATGCACAGTTTTCGCAGTCTGGAACTTCATTCAAAGACACATCGATGCTCAGGCCGCCGTATGGCGCGAAGGTCGCGATCTGGGAGTTTGAGGACCTGGAGTGCCCGGCGTGCGCCCGCGCGTTCCCGCTCGTGCACGAGGCTGCCCACAAGTACAACATTCCGATCCTGCGCCATGACTACCCGCTGCCGATGCATGCATGGAGCTTCGATGCCGCGGTGAATGCGCGCTACATCCAGGATGTGGTGAAGAATCCGGGCATGGCCGACGAGTATCGCGGCAAGGTCTTTGCTGCACAGAACGGCATCTCCAATAAGGACGACCTGCGTAACTTCACCCAGCACTTTGCTGCGGCGCACAAGATCAATTGGCCGTTTGTGGTGGACCCGGTGGGTACGCTGGCTGCAAAGGTGAAGACGGACAAGGCGCTGGGCGATCGCATTGGATTGACCGAGACGCCGACCATCTTTGTGGTTACTGCTCGCGGCTTCCAGCAGGTGCAGGACATGAGCAAGCTGTACCAGACCATTGATGCGGCGTTCGCGTCGGTCGGCGGCAAGCGGTAAGTTTCGTTATGCTGTACCGAGGTTAGAGCCAGACAACCTATGTCTTTTAGCGAGCCGACGCAGCAGCCAGCTGAAGAGAGCCATGTTCTAAAGAAGAACCTGCGCCTGCGCGATCTGGTGCTGATGCAGGTTGTGCTTGTGGTGGGTATTACCTGGAGCGGTATTGCCGCGCGCCAGGGGGCCAACCACGTCTGGTTCTGGATTCTTGGCATTCTGGCTATCTTCATTCCGCAGGCCATGGTGGTGCAGTATGCCTCGCAGATATGGCCGCTGGAAGGCGGCGTGTACCAGTGGGCGAAGTTTGCTCATGGCCCCTTTGCCGGGTTCATGGCGGCGTGGAATTACGGGATCTGGGCTCTGTTCGCGGTCTGCAACCTGGGGATTATTTTTTCGTCGAGCATGGCCTTTGCGCTGGGCGGCCGCTGGACGTGGATCGCGGAGAGCAAGCCCTTCATTACCCTGCTCAACTTCGTACTCTTCGGCGTGATTCTGCTGGTCACGGTGCCCGGGTTTCATGTGGGCAAATGGGTCTCGCACTTCTCCGCAGCGGTTACGATTTTGCTGGGCTCATCCCTGGCGATCCTGATTATTTATCACCCGGGTGCATCGGCGATTCACCCTCACATTTCACCACAACGCAGATTGAGTTTTGCCTTTCCGGTCATTACGCTGCTGAGCATCAACCTTTTCAGCAGGATCTGTAACAGTGCGCTTTCGGGGCTGGAACAGCTCGCAGTATTTGCGGGCGAGACACGCAATCCGGGGAAGGCGATTCTGCGTTCGGCGTGGATTGGAGCTCCGGTCACGGCACTGATCTACATCCTGATGACGGTCTCCATGCTGACGTATACGCCAGCATCGCAGATTGATCTGGCTGCGCCGGTGCCGCAGGTATTGGCGGCGGCGTTTGGCGGCGGAGGCGGTACGGTGCCCGTCTGGATTGTGTGGCTGGGCCGTGGGGCGATCATTGCCCTGGCACTTTCGCTGGTCGCGCAATACTCCGTGATCATCGCGGCGACGTCGCGGCTGCCGCTGGTGGCGGGATGGGACCACCTGGTGCCGCAGTGGTTCACGCGGCTGCATCCGCGCTATAAGACACCGACGCGGTCGCTCTACTTCATCACCATCTGTGCACTGGTTCTGGGTTTGGCTTCGCTGTATGGTGCAGGGCACGAAGAGGCGTTCCAGCTCATCACCAGCGGTTCGCTTGCGATCTACGGCATCTACTATGTGCTGTTTTTTGCGGTACCGATTGCGGCGGCGTTTAGTCCGCGACTCAGGCACCTTCCGCGGCCGGGGTTCTGGCTGCTGATTGCGTCGGTCTCAGGAATCCTGATTACGCTGCTGGGAATGTTTTTTGCTATGGCGCCGATTATTGATGTTCCAAGCCGACTGCTCTTTGGGCTGAAGGTGGGGCTGGTGACACTGGCCGTGAATATCGTGGGCGGATTGCTATTCTGGCGCGGTCTGCGCAGCCAGAGGGCTGCCGATCTGGCTGCGGAATAGGGCGGGCAGAAAAGCGGGTCCCTCCGCTGGGCTTCGCTCCGGTCGGGATGACAGAGTGGGGGTAAGGCAAGGAAAGCAGATTCCGCGCGCTTCGCTTCGGAATGACAAATAATTAATGCATTCGTCTGATCGTAGTTAATGCATTTGTCGGGGCGTAGTCAATGCACTTGGTTGTGCGCCAAAGGCGCGATTCGAGCCTGCCCTGAGCGGAGCCGAAGGGTGCGCGCAGCACTAGCGGATCTGGACGAGGTCGCCGTGCGTGCTTGCGCCGGGCGTGGTGTGGGTCGTCTGCGGGGCGCGCCAGTGGTCGATGTAGCTGACCTGGTGGACGCAGCTGATGGTGCAGTTTGGCGCGCAGGATTTCTCCGCGTAGAACTCGCGCTTCACGTCGGCTTTGGTGTAGCCGGAGAGGGGGACGCCGGGCCAGCCGCGCTGCTGCGAACAGTAATGCACCAAGCCGTTTTCGCAGATGTAGAGATAACGTGCACCGGCACGACAACGCCAGTCGTTGGGTTTGCCGTTGGCGATGGCTTCCTGAAAGTGATTGAAGCGCGAGTAGCTGCGCCGCGTCAGCTTGCGGACGGCATCCCACACATTGCGCTCTTCCGCGCCGAGCGGCTTCAGTTGCCCGCTGCCGTCGTGGATGATGCCAATGGTGGAGCTGAATCCGAGCGCAAGCGCGCGCGTTGATACGGTGTAGGCATCCTGCGGATTGGCGATGCCGCCGCCGACCACGGAGTTGATGTTCACGTGGAAGTCAGCGTGCTCGGCCAGCATCTGCAGCTTCTTGTCGAGGACCTTGAGCGACTTCTTCGACACATCGTCAGGCATCACGTTGTCGATGGAGATCTGCATGTGATCCAGCCCGGCTTTGTTCAGGCGCTGGATGCGATCAGGCATCAAGAGGTAGCCGTTGGTAATCATGCCGGCTATGGCGCCGGTCTTGCGGATGCGCGCGATGATCTGGTCTAGCTCCGGGTGCAGCAAGGGCTCGCCGCCGGAGATGGTGATGACGGAGACGCCGAGGCGGCCAAGGTGATCGATGCGGCGCAGCATCTCGTCTATCTGCACCGGGTCGGAGTGGTCGTCAAATTCGTTGCAGTAGGTGCAGGCCAGATTGCAGCGGCGCATGGGCACGATGTGCGCCATGTAGGGGTGGCCAGTGGAGAGCACGGCCGAGGCGATGGAGCCGATCTCACGCGCTTTGCGGGTGATGGCTTTGATGCGGCGGCGCAGCGGCATGGGGCGCTTGCCCGGGGCTGCGTTCGCTGTAATGGTGGGGGTCATAGATGGGGAAATAGCTGCCATGGCGTTCTTTCTATTGTAAGCGATTGGCCTGCCGGAAGGCTCCACGCCCCCTGGCCTCCATAAAAATGAATCGCCATTCATTTAGCAGCGCGAATCCGCATCTAAGCCCTCAAGGGAGCAAAATCATGTCAAATGCCGAAACTGTTCATCTTCAGGAGCGTGAGCATAATGCCGCACGTTCCGATACCAAGGTCTACCTGGTCGGCGGAGGTATTGCATCGCTGGCGGCGGCAGCGTTCCTGATTCGCGATGGGGGTATTCCCGGCAAGAACATCACCATCTTCGAAGAGTTGGACCGGCTGGGCGGGAGCCTGGATGGAGCGGGATCGCCGGAAGAGGGCTATGTGCTGCGCGGCGGACGGATGGTTGAGTCAAAATACCTGTGTACCTATGATCTGTTTTCGACGATTCCGACGCTGGACCGCAGCAAGACGGTGACGCAGGAGATCTTCGAGTGGAACGAGGTCATTAAGACCCACTCCCATGCGCGCCTGGTGCGCGATGGACAGCCGATCAATGCGCCGGAG
>DASWOP010000259.1:0-39513 GCA_036404255.1 Acidobacteriaceae bacterium
AACGCAGGCCTCACCCGCATCACCGTCAGCATGGACGCGGTAGACGCCGACACCTTCGCCCGCATCACCCGCGTCCCCGGCAGCTACGAGCGCGTCCTCGCTGGCATCCGCGCCGCCCAGGCAGCCGATCTCGCGCCCGTCAAGGTCAATGCCGTCCTTCTCCGCGGCTTCAACGAAGACCAGATCGAGCGCTTCGCCGAATTCTCCCGCACCGAAGGCGTCATCGTCCGATTCATCGAGTTCATGCCCCTGGAAGAAGACCGCGTCTGGACGCCGGAGATCGTCATCTCCAAGCGCGAGATTCTCGAGCGCCTCGAAAAGGTCCGCCCCGTCGTCGCTCTCCTGCCCAACTCCCCCAGCGAGACCGCCCGCCGCTACACCTTCGACGACGGCCTCGGCGAGATCGGCATCATCGCGCCCGTCTCCGAAGCCTTCTGCGGAGCCTGCAGCCGCATCCGCCTCACCTCCGACGGCAAGATCCGCACCTGCCTCTTCTCGCAGATGGAGCACGACCTCTACGGCGTCATGCGCCGCGGTGGCTCCGACGGCGACCTCACCGCCTACATCCGCACCGTCGTTGACCAGAAAGAAGCCCGCCACCACATCGGCGAACCCAACTTCCTCAAACCCTCCCGCAGCATGGTCCACATCGGCGGCTAGATAAGAACTCAGCACGGATAACACGGAAAATGCACGGATTCCACAGATTAGAGCAAATTTTCAATTGGTGTAGAGTGCCTAAGTTCACTTCATTTGTTTGTCATTCCGAAGCGCAGCGCGCGGAATCTGCTTTGCATGCCTCCACAAATCTCTATACCGATAGGAAAATTGCTCTAAAACCCTCTTACGTTTTAAATCCGTGTAAATCCGTTTCTTCCGTGTCATCCGTGCTGAGGTTTTTTGCCACCTACCGCCGCTGCAACCCCTTCGGCTGTTTCTTCTCCACCGGCAGAATCACATCCCTGTTCCCTCGCGCATCCGGATGCACCCCGAAGTCCCACACCCCCAGATTCACGTCCTTGGCATTCAGCACTTCCATCAGCGCATACTCCCCCGGCAGCAGAGCCTGTTTCGGCGTCAGCTTCATCCAGTGCCCGCCCGGAAGCAGCTCGGCAGTAGTCTCCATCACATCCTCCTGCCGGCTCACCTTGCCCAGCATCGTGATCTTGAAGCTCCCCACCACCCGCACATCCGTCCGCACATCCGCGCGCACGATCACATACTCTGAATTAGCCGACCCGCCCGCCGGAACCGCCGCATTGCCCGACGCCCCATGCGTATCCACCTTGAACGCATCCGCCGGAGCCTCCGCCGGCAGATTATCGCCAATGCGCACATAGATCACCGGCGTCCCCGTATGCAGCTGCGTCTCCGCGCTCGTCCCCTTCAGTTGGATCAACTGGTGCGAGCTCGCAACCGGATTCACCGTAGCCTTCAGAATGTTGTGCGCCGTATTGCGATTCAGGTCGCTATCGCTCTGCGGCAGTATCGCCAGCTCGTTGCCGCCGTCATACACATCCAGCGCCAGCACACTGCCCTGCTGCTCCGGCAGCCGCAGGTTCGGAGCCACCTCCGGCGTCCGCGCCGCGCTGTCCGCCTCCATGGCCGCCAGCTCCGGGTCCAGCGCGGCTTTCCCGCTGCCGCCACCAGTCCTCTCCCACGCCTGCGTCGCCGGCCAATCCACCAGCTTTGCCGGAACCTCTTCCTCCGCACCATTGCGTTCAGCGCTGCGATAGTGAACCACGCCGCCCTTCACGCTGTACTCCGTCACCGCCTGGTAGCTGCCATCTTTCAGAATCAGCCGCGTCGGATGCTTACTGCTCTGCGCCAGCCCCGCGCCCAAAGCGGCGCACAGCATCACCGCACCTACCATCCACTGCCATCGTGTCGAAATTTTTCTCATCATACCCATCGCAACTCCACCAGTTTAGACGGCAAATACCCCAAATCTGCAACCCCCACAAATGTGGGTGCCCCAGAGCCTGTCCTGAGCTTGTCGAATGGATCTCGATTTTGAGACCTGGGATGGCGTCGCGAAGCGGCGGCCGCGCGGAGCGCGCAAATCTCTCTAAGTCACGAATACTCCCCGTTCACCCCAAACCTCCCCGAGTCATTCTGAGCATAGCCACTCGCAGCCTCATCGCGAGTGGCGCAGTCGAAGAATCCAGAAGGTGCTCGCATCACCCATACCGCCCCAGCCTTCCGCTGCACGAATACCCGCCACAGAAACCCATCCCCCACCGAAGCCCTTCGCCGCCTGCTCCCCACAATCCCTCATCCCCGCGAATCCACTGCCCATTCCCCCGTTTTCCACCACCAAGCCCCCAATACCCCTCTTCCAACAGCCCGCATAAGCTGCGATACTTAGTTGTGCACATCCAGCACGTCCAATCCAAACATTTGAAAAAGAGGTCGCGGTCATGTCTGCAAAGTACATCTTTGTAACCGGCGGAGTTGTGTCCAGCCTTGGCAAGGGTCTAGCAGCTGCTTCGATCGGCTGCCTGCTTGAAACCCGGGGTCTCAAGATCAACATCATGAAGTTTGACCCCTATCTCAACGTCGATCCCGGCACCATGTCGCCCTTCCAGCACGGTGAGGTCTTCGTCACCGACGACGGTGCCGAAACCGACCTCGACCTTGGCCACTACGAGCGCTTCACCCACGCCAAGCTCACCCGCGACAACAACCTCACCACCGGCCGCATCTACGAGCAGATCATCACCAAGGAGCGCCGCGGCGACTACCTCGGCAAGACCGTCCAGGTCATCCCCCACGTCACCAATGAGATCAAGAGCGCCATGCGCAAGGTCGGGGCAGACTGCGACGTCGCCCTCGTCGAGATCGGCGGCACCGTCGGCGATATCGAATCCCTGCCCTTCCTCGAAGCCATCCGCCAGATGCGCCAGGAGCTTGGCCGCGACAATACCCTCTTCATCCACCTCACCCTCGTTCCCTGGATCGCCGCCGCGCAGGAGCTCAAAACCAAGCCCACGCAGCACTCCGTCAAGGAACTGCTCTCCATTGGCATCCAGCCAGACATCCTCCTCTGCCGCACCGAGCGTCCCTTGCCCCGCGACATGAAGGCCAAGATCGCCCTCTTCTGCAACGTCGAGGAGCAGGCCGTCATCACCGCCATCGATGTGCCCTCCATCTACGAGGTGCCCCTCGGCTTCGCGCAGGAGAATGTAGACACTCTCGTCCTTAAGTACCTGCGCATGGAAGCCCCGCCCGCCAACCTCACCATGTGGCAGGATATCGTCCAGCGCGCCTACCATCCGAAGGACGAAGTCTCCATCGCGATTGTCGGAAAATACGTGGAATACGAGGACAGCTACAAGTCACTCAAAGAAGCCCTCATCCACGGCTCCCTCGCCCACAATCTCAAGCTGAAGATCAGTTGGCTCGAAGCCGAAGGCCTCGAAGCCCCCGACTACGCCGAGCAGTTGAAAGGCTACGACGGCATCCTCGTGCCCGGCGGCTTCGGCAAGCGCGGCATCGAGGGTATGTTGAACGCCATCCGCTACGCCCGCGAGAGCAACACTCCCTACTTCGGCATCTGCCTCGGCATGCAGACCGCCTGCATCGAATACGCCCGCAACGTCTGCGGCCTGGCAGACGCTAACTCCGGCGAATTTGACCCCTCCACCTCCCACCGAATCATCTATAAGCTCCGCGAGCTGATTGGCGTGGAAGAGATGGGCGGCACCATGCGCCTCGGCGCGTGGGCCTGCGTGCTGGAGCCTGACTCCCTCGCCTTCAAGGCCTATGGCAAGACCGAAATCTCCGAGCGCCACCGCCACCGCTACGAATTCAATCGCGAGTATGAAGCCATCCTCACCGGCGCTGGCCTGCGTCTCACCGGCACCACGCCAGACGCCACCTACGTCGAGATCGTAGAGATCCCCACCCACCCCTTCTTCCTCGGCTGCCAGTTCCACCCCGAGTTCAAGTCCAAGCCCCTGGAGCCGCATCCCCTCTTCCGCGACTTCATCGGTGCCAGCTACAAAAATCGCCTCGAACACCACCCCGCCACCCCAACCGAAAAGTCCGTCACGGCCTAAACTCTGGGTGCCCTATACATCACGGCTTCATCGTGATGTGTGGGATATTCGCGCAACGCGCGAACGCTCCCGCCCAGCTCCCGGCTCATCACAAATTCCAATCGAGTCATTCCGAGCGGAGCGCAGTCGAAGAATCCAGACGAACCCAACGCCACCCAAACTGCCTCAGGCTTCCACCGCACCAACGTCCGTGGCTATCCATGCAGCCCGTCAAGTTCACCGTCTTGGACCCGTGAAACGCGCTTAAGCTGTTTTTGGATACGCTAGATGAAGTATATGGAATAAGTCATTGTAAATAATATGCTTATACGACAGCATAACGGCAAAATCACCGCGTCTGCGGAAACCCTAAATCCACCTTGCTATGCGCCGGATCGGGCCAGCGGCTAGTCACCACTTTTCCCCTCGTATAGAACTGGATTCCTTCCGGCCCATACATGTGTAAGTCACCGAAAAGAGAGGACTTCCACCCGCCGAAGCTGTAGTAAGCCACGGGCACAGGCACCGGCACATTGACCCCAACCATGCCCACCTCAACATCAAACTGAAACTGCCGTGCCGCGCCGCCATTTTGCGTAAAAATAGCCGTGCCATTGCCGTACGGATTACTGTTGATGATCTCCAGCGCCTCCGCATAAGTCGTAGCACGCACTACACTTAGCACCGGCCCAAAGATCTCGTCGTTGTAGCACTTCATCCCCGGCTTCACATGATCCAGCAGCGAAGCCCCCAGGAAAAACCCCTTCCCCCCACAAGCCGCATCCCCCCTCCCATCCACGCACACCGTCGCCCCCTCCACCTCCGCATCCCTAACATAACAAGCCACTTGATCGCGATGTTCCCGCGTAATCAGTGGCCCCATCTCGCTCCCCTTTTCGTTCCCCGGCCCCACCTTGATCTTCCCGATGCGCTCCGTAATGGCCTCAATCAGCGGCTCTGCCACATCGCCCACCGCCACCAGCACGGAGATTGCCATACACCGCTCCCCCGCCGCCCCATACGCCGCAGAAACCGCCGCATCCGCCGCCATATTGATATCCGCATCGGGCAGCACCAGCATGTGATTTTTCGCACCGCCCAGTGCCTGCACGCGCTTACCGTTGCGTGTACCCGTCTCGTAGATCACCTTGGCAATCGGCGTAGAGCCCACAAAACTTAGCGCCCGCACATCCGGATGCTCCAGCAGCCGGCCCACCGCGACCTTATCGCCATGAACAACATTCAGCACCCCATCCGGCACTCCCGCCTGATGCGCCAGTTTCGCAATAAACATGCTCGCGCCCGGAACTTTTTCTGAAGGCTTCAGCACGAACGTATTGCCACACGCGATCGCATTCGAGAGCATCCATAGCGGAACCATCGCCGGAAAATTGAACGGTGTAATTCCTGCCACCACGCCCAGCGGCTGACGAATCTGATACACGTCCACGCCGGAGCTGACCTGTTCGGAGTATCCGCCCTTGAGCATATGCGGGACGCCACAGGCAAACTCCACGTTCTCAATACCACGCGCTACTTCACCGGCAGCGTCAGAAAGCGTCTTACCATTCTCCGTGGAGATGATCTCCGCCAGCCGGCCACGGTTTTCATCCAGAAGCGAGCGTAGCTTGAACATCACCTCTGCACGGCGTGAAAGCGACGTAGCACGCCACGCTGGGAACGCTGCCTTCGCCGCAGCAACGGCGGCATCCACTTCAGCGACTGTGGCAAAATCTACACGTGCATGCTGCTCACCCGTGGCGGGATTCCACACCACTCCGGTGCTGCCCGATCCCGTTTCGACGGAAGCGCCGTCGATCCAGTGATGAATAGTGCTGACTGCTTCCAGCGTTGATGATGATGCCATGATGGTTCCTCCAGGGAAGTTGCCGCGCGGGCGGGAGACTTATTTTAGCCCTAATCACCCACAAACTGCACAGGGTCTTTGGTGGGACAGCGTATCTTTTTAGGAGCACGCATGAACGCAGACAGGTAGCGGACAAGGTGTGAGAAAACGATGGTGAACTGGCTTGTAGTGGGCGTTGGCGATATCGCAAAGAAACGGGTGATCCCCGCCATCCTGGCAGAGCCGCGCAGTACCCTTTATGGCGTGGTCACGCGAGATCTGAGCAAGGCGCATTCCTATCCCGGCGTAACTGCATGGGCCACGTTGGACGCCGCACTGCAGGATGACGCAATCAATGCCGTATATGTCTCTTCGCCCGTAGTACTGCATGCCGAATATACGATGGCTGCGCTACGTGCGGGCAAGCATGTGCTCTGCGAGAAGCCTGTGGCAATGGACTTCTCCGAAGCGGAACGCATGGTTGCCGTGGGGCGAGAAAGTGGGAAGCTGTTTGGTGCCGCTTACTATCGCCGCCTCTTCCCCAAGCTCGTCCGCACAAAGCAATTGATCGCCGAGGGTATCATCGGCCAACCGGTGCTCGTGGAAGCCAACTGCCACGGCTGGGTGGAGAGCGAGGAGCGCGCATGGCTGCGTGACCCAACAATGGCGGGCGGTGGCCCACTCTATGACATCGGCTCACACCGCATCGATGCGATGAATTTTCTCTTTGGACGCCCACAGCGTGCCACAGGGCTGCTCTCAAACGCGGTGCATCCCCTGGGCGTGGAAGACTCGGCAACACTGGTGACGGAGTATGCCGCTGGAGTGCATGGGGTGGTGGATGTCCGCTGGAACTCTCACGTCGTACGCGATCAGTTTCGCGTGATTGGAACGGAAGGAGAGATCGAGCTTGATCCTCTCAGTGGGCCAGAGCTTCGCATCGCAGATCAGGTCGAGATGCTGCCGACTCACCCGAACGTGCATTTCCCTCTGGTAGAGAATTTTGTAGCGGCGGTGCTGGACGGAGCACCCCTGACCTGCGCGGGAGAAGAAGCCATCTGGGTCGATTGGGTTACGGAGCAGGTGATGCAGGCCGCGAAGGCGGCAAAGTCGTAGGTACGGCGGCTTGTGCTGGTGCCTGTCTATCGACAGCTACGATAACAATATCCACGCGCCGGTTTGCCCGCCGTCCTTCCGGTGTGTCATTGCTAGCCGCAGGATGATATTCAGCATAGCCCGCAATCGACATGCGCTGAGGATCGAAACCCGCATCATTGAGCAGCATCATCGATACAGCCATGGCGCGCGCTGTAGAAAGATCCCAGTTTGAATTGAATTGAGCATTGTGGATCGGCACATTGTCAGAGTGGCCTTCAATCCTCATGTCCAGGCCATATTGCATCAGCACTGTTGCGATACGTTTAATTTTGTCCGCCGCACCAGGCAGCAGTTGCGCGTGGCCGCTGTCAAAGAATCCAAGCTCATGCAGGCTAATGACAAATCCTTCCGGTGTCATCCGCATGGCGACTTCTTTACGCTCAATCTCTTTGCCTAGCGCCTTCTCCAGCTTCCGCTGAAGCTCCATAACGTCTATGCCACCGGGTACAACGGAAAAGATACTCGCTGCAGCAGGATCGGTTCCCAAAGCAGTCTCAGTGACACCTTCCGGCGGAGGTTTCGCGCCCGCTGAAAATGCTCCGAGCTCCTGAAACCCATTGCGCACAGCAGACGACACCTTTTTGATGGCCTGCTTGTCGTGGTAGGAGGAAGCAAACAGCACGACAAACAACGCGAAGAGTAGCGTCATGAAATCAGCATAGGACACCAACCAACGCTCGTGGTGCCCATGTTCTTCGCTCCGCGCGCGCCGCTTCATTTCCCGACCAGCGTAGCAACAGGCGCATGACGCGGCTCGTGGAGATAGGCGGAGAGCTTCTTCTCCAGCGCCCTCGGATTGGTATTGTCAACAATGCCGATAACTCCCTCAAGCATGAGCTCACGCATCACCTGCCTGCGATGCATCACAGCTTTGATTCTGCCGGCGCAAGGCAGGAAGAACAGGTTGGCTGCTCCTACCCCATAGATGGTGGCAACGAAAGCAACGGCGATTCCTTTGCCGACTTCGTTGATGTTCTCCAACTTTTGCATCACCTGGATCAGTCCAATCACGGCGCCAAGAATTCCAATGGTCGGCGCAAATCCTCCGGCGGCCTGGAAAACTGCGGATAGCGCGTCTTCCCTGCTTGCCTCCTCTTCCATCACCAAATCCATAGTCTGTCTCAGATCGTCGGAACGCACGCCATCAACTGCGTAGGTTAAACATTTCTGCAGGAAGGGATTCCCAATGCGTTCAAGTTCCGAATCAAGCGAAATAATTCCATTGCGTCTGGCGCGCAATGTATAGCGAGTGAGATCAGCAATGAGCTGTGCCGCCTGATCATCTCTGCCCCAAAATACCTCCCGTAACTCACCAACCGCCCGCATCACAGTGGCAAAAGGAAACTGAATAATAACCGCTCCTAAGGTTCCGCCAAACACAATCAGCGCAGCCGTGGGCTGTAGCATCTGGGCAATGTGGCCACCATCAAAATACAGGCCGGCCGCAATGCCGCCCACTGCGAGAAGAATTCCACCAAGGGCGCTTGCCTTCATTCTTGGTCCCTTCCTTGCCCCGTTGGAGACTTAGTCAAGTTGCTTCGAAGAGTTTGCAAACAGATCATATTCGGATGGCTCTCCCCTCAGACAGACTGAGAAAATACATGCCGCTCTCCTGGCGTAGCAGGTGGTATATCTCTATCGGCAACACCTGACGTGGTGTCTATATCTGCTTCATCCGTTGGCATGCAATCCCTCTGTTGCCATGCAGTCCGAACCTGTAGAACAAGCTCAATCAGCCGCTCCAGCAGAGGAGCAGACTGCTTCAATGAGGCTTCCATCATCTTGGCTCGCAAATAGCTATAGAACCCTGAAAGGCTCTTGGCTAGAGTCTCGTCACTCTTGGCATCAACCCAGTCTTCCAGCTGACCCAGAACAAGAAATGCATGGTTCACTTCGGCGCAGCGCTTCTGAATGTCATGGTTGCGAAGAGCCACAGCAGCGCGGCGAAGATCGCCCGAGAGTGTGTCATAGAGTGCGATCACCAATCCAATGGGACTTGCACCCTGGATCGCCGATCTACGATAGGAGAGTTGCGCATTATTGGGGATCATTAGCTATTACTCGAGTTAGTACCCAACTCTGTCTTAATCTGGTCCATTTCAGTGGGCAATTGCTGAAGAGCAATCTCAGCTTTGCTATACATGGCAGTGAGAATCGTTGATTGATTGGCGATGTAGTTATCCTCGAAATCATTTATCTGATCCGTCAAGCTGTCATAGGTAGAGGCAATACTGCTTAGATCCACCGTAAATGCACCAGTACCCGCATCCGTATACACGTCAAGCGCAGTAGATGCAGAGTTTGCAAAGCCATTCAGCGATGCACCCTGAAAAAAAATCTGCACATCACTGGCATTATTGGTCAGCTTATCGTTCAGCGTAGTGGAATCGACCGTCAAGGTCCCATCCGTTCCCGTGCTTATTCCAAGCGAGCTCAGCGTAGAGACAGTAGTGGTTCCCGTCGAAGGCGTATAGACATAATTCAAGGCCTGCATCAACGACATCTGCAGTGCACGGACTGTTGGGTCAGAAGCAAGGACTCCTTGCGAAGAGGTGCTGCTGCTATATGTAAACTGGTCATTCACCAGTCCTATTGCCGTGTTGTAATCCGTTACAAACTTATTGATCAAAGTCGATATCTGTGACGTATCCGAAGCGATCGAGAGATCCGTCCCAGCCGTCGCGCTCAGCAGGTGTAAGGTAACGCCGTTTATTGCACCCGTCACCGTATTACTTGCGCTGCTGATTGGAATACCGTCAACAGTAAGCGATGCATTGGCTCCAACTACCGCCTGAGAATAGCCGAAGGCCGGCTCGCTAATGGTGAACGTACTGGAGCCATCGCTGCTTGCAAGCGAAAGATGCGATCCATTTGTGTCACTCACCACACTGGCAGTGATTCCGAGGTTCTTCCCGTTGATGTCCGATGCAAGCTCATCCAGCGTCTCGCCCTTGCTCGTTGAGATTGTGGTGGTGGAATCGCCTACAGTCAACGTAAAGCTTCCATCGCCCAGCGTCTCGGCACTTGTGAGAGAAGAGGACGACCATGACGTGCCGGTTGTGCCCGCGGAAGTAATGGAGAAATCTCCCGTGCTTCCAGAAGTACTGCTGATGATGGCAAGTCGCGCGCCAGTAGAATCCGTTACTACTGTGGCGGTTACGCCGAGGTTCTGCTTATTGATGCTCGCCGCCACATCCGTCAAGGTATCAACGCCGTTCCCCACAGTAATCGTCGCAGAGGCTCCCGCCTTCGTTGTGATGGTGAACGATGATGCTGGCAGCGTCGTTGTGGCACTGGTTGCCAGATCCGAATACCACGCGCCCGTCGCCGCCAGGCTATTCACAATCACTGTATGATCACCCGCAACGGTCCCCGCTGCCGCAGTAGCGGTAACGGCGCTTGAATCGGAAGAGGTGACCGTTCGCGCCGCCAGTGCTCCTGTAAGACTGTTCAACGAATCTATATCTGTCGAAAGCGCTGCGGTTGCAGTCTGAATCGCTGTCAACGCAGTTGTCTGGCTGGCCAATGTGGTTTGCTCCGCCTGCCAGATCCGCTCAGTCGCGCGATCCGCATAAAGTGCGGCGGTAACTGCCGCATCTACGTCGATTCCGGTCGTACTGCTGCCCGTCGCCGCCGCCAGAATAGAGCTGATATTCGTAGCCGTTGTTGTGGTTGTGGTATCGCTCAAAATCGAACTGATAGAGCTCATAACCTTTATTCCTTACCGGCAGCAGGGCCGCGTTCGCAGTGGTATGCCGAGAGATTACGGAAACAGACGTGAGGTGGCAGCCTTAGGCTGCCACCTCACATTTCCGCGTTGAACTACTGCAGCAGTTTCAGTACAGCCTGCTGGGCCTGATTCGCCTGCTGAAGAGCGGCCATGCCGGTTGACTGCAGAATGTTGTATTGCGTCATGCTCGCAACCGTCACGCCGATGTCAGCATCTTCGATGCTGTTCGACGCGCTGGTCAGGTTCTGCACCTGTGCGCTCATAACGCCGCTGGCAGCCTCCAGGCGATTGACGGAAGCGCCAATCACGCCGCGCTCCGCGGAGATTGATTTCACCGCAGCATTTACCGCAGTCAATGCAGTCTGCGCGCTTGATGCGGTGGCCAGAGACGACGTGTCCAGGTTCAGCGCTGCAGCCGACAGCGCGCTGATGATGGTCGAGATCGTCGTGTTTGCAGCTCCCGTTGTGGTGCCATCGCTGATGAACACCGTGTTGGTGCTCGTAGCAGCTTGCTCCGCTACCATCGGCCCCAAAGCAGCATCGTCAGTGCTAACCTTGATGCCGCTTGCCGCAGTGTTTGGCCCGATGACCAGCTTACCGCCGGTGATGGTTGCTGTCGTACCTGCAGAGAGTGTACCCGCAGAGACAGCGTCCGCAACAGCGGAGGTCAGGTCGGCAATTGTGGAGCCTGACGCGGTGAAAACAAATGTACCACCGGTCGCCGAATCGCTGATGGTTGTCGTTGACCCGTCAGTCAGTGCGGTTGTCGTAGCAAGAGCTGCCTGCGTCGAGGTGTACGTTGTTGGTGAGTTGGAAGCGAAGACGTTTTGTCCGTTGAAGTTTGTTGTCTGACCGATCTGGTCAATCTCGTCCAGAATCGACTGGAATTCGGTGTCCAGGGCAGATGCCTGGCTGTCGGTCCCGGTTGTGATGCTGCTTGACGATGCTTCCGTTGCGAGCGTAACAGCGCGATTCAGAAGTGTAGTCACCTTCGACAATGCACCATCGGTCGTCTGCAACATACCAATGCCGTTGCTGGCATTCTGCTGCGACTGCGTGAGGGCTGCGATGTTGGCTTTGATCCCGTTTACGATCGAAAGACCGGCAGCATCATCCGAGCCGGAGTTGATCTTCAGGCCAGTGGAAAGCTGGGTGAGAGTCTTCTGAAGGTTGGCCTGCGTGGTGGAGAGTGAGTTCTCCGCAGTCAGTGCGGAGATGTTATTCAGAATTGTGAGTGCCATTGGTTGATACTCCTTTTGTTTGCCAAAATGTTTGTTCTAACTCGGCATCGACGTTGGCCTAGAGTTGAGCCTCGTTGTTGTCGAGGAGGGCCGCTTTTGGACAAAAAACTTATCGGCTAAACGATGCAAGGATTTCAATCTGCAATCAACTATTTATTCCTTACCGCAAATAATCGAGCAGCGTCTCAGGCAGAACCTTCGCTGCAGCCGCCAACACCGCACTGTGTGTTGTTTCCGCCTCCGACAGATTGGTAGCAGCTGTCGCCAGATCAATACCAACCAGATCAGTCTGTTGCGTTGTCAGCGTTACCTTCTCCTGACTCAAATAAGTTTCCTGCGAATTTAGTTGTGAAACAGCATTACCTAACGGAACACGCTGCTGGCTAACGTAGTTGAGCGCAGTGGATACAGCCGTGGTTGCTACGCCAATATCTGTCAGCGTGCCGCTTTGCAGTGCCGTCACCAGATTTGCCAGCGATCCAATCACGTTGGCTCCCGCAGTAAACACCTGATTGCCTGGCACATTCGTGGCGAGACTAATAGAGTCACCCACCTGCACCTGGTTCACCGCACTATTGCCGTTGTAGACATAGCCGTCTGCGTTGGTTGTATCTGCCGTGAATGGCACAGTGCCGGAATCCGATCCCGCAAAAACATAGGTGCCTTGGTATGACGTATTGGCTTGTGCTATCACGCTGGTCAGAATTCCCTGGACCTGCGTCGCGATGGCCTGTCGATTGGCGTCGGTCATCGTGCTATTCGCGCCGCTGGTTCCCAGTGTGATCGCCTGGTTCAGCGACGTCACTACAGAACTCAGTGCCGAATCCGCTGTCTGTAGCTTCGCCAGCACGGTGTTGGCGTTACTGGTGTAGCGGTCTACATTGGCCGAATCCGCGAGGGAGCGCACCATATTGGCAGAAGCAACAGGATCATCTGAGAGTTGATTCACTCGCTTACTGGTGGAGACCTGTTGCAAAGCCGTGGAGAGAGCCTGCTCGCTCTGTTGAATCGCATACTGCATATCGGCTACCGAGCTGGCAACGCGCATAAGAATTCCTTTCTGATCGTGGGGCAGACTGTAACTTATGAGGCAGCATTAGTACCCATGCTCATGGTCACGTCAAACAAACTGTTGATGGTGGTCACAACCCGCGCTGCAGCTTCGTAGGCCTGCTGATAACGAAGCAGGTTCACTGATTCCTCATCGATCGACACGCCCGAGAGCGAACTGCGCTGGTCATTCAACTGCTCCAGGCTGGCGGCAGTCGCGGTAGAGTCTGCGGTCGCAGTCGCAGTCAGGCTTCCCATCTGGTACACCAGATTCGCGTACGCATCCGTTGGCGTAGCCCCACCAGGCAGCTTTGTGGTCTGCACCGCGCTCAGATTAGTCAGATTCCCATTGCTGCCTGCCGATCCGTCCGAACTCGCCGCGATAGCAGTCACATCCGTAGTTGCCATGCTGATATCAGCCGCTGATCCTGTCACCGTTGCAGGAACGGTAAAGAGATCTCCGCCGACAGCGCCATTCTCATCAAATCCCTCGGCCTGTGCTGCGTTCATAGCACTGGCGAATTGGCTGGCCAGCGTATCCAGTTGATTAAGCAAACCGGGGATGACCTGGTCACGCACCTGGATGGTCCCTCCCAGATCACCACCTGAGATGGACGCAGTAATATCTGTGCCTGCCTGATCCACAAGGTGTTGCATGCCGTCGCTTCCGGATGTCGTCTTCAGAGCAAAGCTCTCTCCGCTTACCACCAGGGCCGTTCCGTTGCCCGTAGTAATGGTCTCGCCGTTCTCCGTTTGCGAAACCGATACGTTCGTTAACTTGGAAAGACTCAGCACCAATTGGTCTTGTTGATCCTGTAGCGTTCCACCATCCTGGCCACTCCGCTTCAGCGCAGCAAGTTGCGGATTTAATGCAGCAATTTGCTCTGTAAGCGCATTAATCTCGCTGACATCCTGCGTGACCTGGGTATTGAGGCCAGCCTGTTGCGTGGTTAGAGAGCTGGATGCCGCGTGAAAAGCCGTCACAAGATTCTGGCCCGAGGTAAGAACACTCTGCCGTAGCGAGGAACTCGCAGGGCTCGTAGACAAGCTGGAGATGCTGGTGAACAGTGCCGACATCTGTGTGCCGATGTCGACAGTGGACGTGGTGAAGACTGTCTGGATCTGCTTCAGGTTCGTTACTTGCGCATCGGCTGAGCTTTGCTCCTGCGTTTGCTGCTCGATCTGCCGCTGCAGCACTTCGCTGCGTATGCTTTGGTATCCCTCAAGAACAACTCCACTGCCCAGACCGTTGGTAGCTGGTGCCGCCTCCTGCAGTATCACGGTCTGGCGAGAGTAGCCTGCCGTATTCGCGTTTGCGATGTTGTTATTTGTGACCTGCAATGCGCCAGTATTGGCCAGCAGCGATTGCACAGCTATATTGAGCGTGGTGCTTAGAGACATAGGTTCACATTTCGCAGGACCAGGTCTGGTGTTTCAACCTGTGTCTACGATCCTCTCGAATTTGGCCAGTATGGCTTCTGCATAGCGATGCCAACAGATTGATGGACCGGCCGGAGTGTTTCAACAGTGATGCATATTGCAAATTCAATGCGCGAATCGTCCCGCTTGTTGTCATGATCTTGAACTCAACAGCGTCGTCCGCACAGTGGGGAATGGACTGTCCCCTTGATTTCAGGCTGTCGCCCATCGCCTTCGTCATAGCCACCAGCGTGTTGCAGATCATCTCCTGCTTCGCCACGCTCTCTTCCAGCGTGGCGAGCGAGTTGCAGGATATTGCATTCATCGAGACCTGCATCTCAGCGGCGAGCGCCTGCAACTGTTGCAGATAAACTGCCGCGGATTCTTCGCGCGCTTGAGGTGTCTCGCCGTTCATCCTGTTTCCTTCTCTCCACAGCCCAATTCAGCAAACTCACGGCACCCGTTGCTAGTCGTTGCTTTCTGCCAGAATGCCTTCTGTGATCTTGCCAGCATCAACCTTGTACTCTCCACTACGGATCGTTTGCCGCACAGCATCCACCACATCCTGCCGCACGGCAGGAGTCTGCATTGCCTGTCCCACGAGCGATTGCACCGTCTGGCTGTCAGAACTGAGCGTCGCCCGATCCTCTGCTACCGCCCCGCTCGTCACTGCACTGCTGCTCGAAGCGTGCTTCGAACTCTGCTCGATGGCTGGCTGCATTGCAGCCACACCAGCTAACTCGATCTTCATCTCAAATCCTCCTGTGACTCCGGTACGTTTATCGGCATATCTGGGAAATTTTCTAGTCCCAGTCGCAAAACGCCACAACCGAACAATCTACAAGAGTGAAAGACTGCGTTTTGCCTGCGCTGTAGCTGCGGTCTGCTCCGCGGTATGCAGTTGTCCCGATACCATACGGGCCAGCCCAATTCCCCCCGCAGCAGTCATAGCCGACCCCATCGCCTGCATGGCGATGCCCTGAAATTGATTGGTTGCCCCACCTGTATCCTCTTCATCATCCCCGCCTGAAAGCTTGGCAAAGCTCTCCTCTGCCTGCTGCAGCCAGCTTCCAAGCAGCAGTGATTCGAAATCTTTTGCGGATTTATCGATCTTTGCATCTTCCTTGCGCTGCGCCTCGGTCTGAGTCTTGCCCTCGGCATTGCTCGCAGACTGCGCGCGGCCGTTCGATACGCTGCGAAGTAGTGGCAGATCCAGCATCAGATGATCTCCAAGTCGGCCTGTAGTCCACCGGCAGATTTAATGGCTTGCAGAATCGCGACAATATCATGCGACGTAGCACCGATAGCGTGCAGTCCCCTGATGAGCTCTTCCACGTTCGCGCCCTCTTCCAGTTGGATTGACTTCGCAGGAGGGTCTTTTACCGTCAGGGTAGTTTGTGGCACAGTCACCGTGGTTCCACTGGAAAATGGAGGCGGCTGCGACACCAACTGGGTTGTCTCCACCTGGATCGTCAAGCTGCCGTGAATGACCGAGACCGGAGAGAGCTTTACATCGCCACCCATCACAATGGTTCCGGTGCGTTCGTTCACAATCACCTTAGCCGGCGCCTGCACCTGGATCGTGAGATTCTGGACACGAGAGATGAGGATAGGAACGGACGACTCGCCGCTGGCAGCCACGTTGATATCAATGCGACGGCTATCCACCGCGCTTGCGATTCCCCTTGCAAACTCTTTATTGATAACGTCCGCAATGTCGCGTGCCGCAGTGAAATCAGAGTTCAGCAGCAGTAGCGAAATCGTGCGGAACGCGCGCAAGTCAACCGCTGCATCCCGCTCAATCACCGCTCCGGAAGAGATTCTGCCTACGGTTGGATGATTCACCGTCCTACCATTGGCAGCAGTTCCCTCAGAATAGCCGCCGATTGTCAGTGGGCCCTGCGCGACCGCATAGACCTGCCCATCGGCAGCGCGTAACGCTGTCAGCAGCAGCACTCCGCCTTCAAGACTCCTCGCATCGCCCACGGAAGAGACTGTGATGTCCACCTTCATCCCTGCCCGTGAAAAGGGTGGAAGCTCCGCCGTCACAAACACCGCCGCTACATTCTTAACGACAACGACGCCGGGCGCGATCTGCACTCCCATCCGCTGCATAGCATTCGCCAACGTCTGCACCGTAAAAAATGTCTGTTGGCGATCTCCAGTGCCGCGCAGGCCAATGACCAGCCCGTAACCGACCAGTTGATTATCGCGAACCCCTTCAATCTGGGTGACATCGCGGATAAGCACCTTCCGGTTTGATTGCACCGCAAAGAGAGCGCCCGTGTAGCCGAATGCTAACGCCAGCAACATCCCGGAGCACATCAGCATTCGCCGAGCAGTGCAAAGACGATTCAATCGACGCATCAGAAGTTGAATAGCCATTGGACCGCCCTGGTAATAAAATTTGGTGGACGCACACCGTCCGAGATAATTCCCTTGCCCTTCATCTCAATCTCCAGATTGCTGAGGGCTGTGGATGCCACGGTATTGTTAGGGCCGATATCCCCAGGACGAATCATGCCGCGCACTACAATATTTTCGTGCTGATTATTCATCAACACTGCCCGCTGCGCCTCCACCACGAGATTGCCGTTGGGTAGGACTGCAATGACCTGCCCCGTCAAGCTGGTCGAGAACATCGTATTGGAAGCAGTCTGCCCGGAGCCCTTGAGTGATGTGGAAGATTGTCCGGCTAGCAGAGGATTCGTCGCTGCAGGCGAGCGCCCCATGATGCCTGTAATCGAAGAATTGGTGGCAAATGCGCGTGAGGTATTCACAGTTCCGGATTGCGCCGCCGTGGTCTGGACCGCGACTTGTATGGTGATGGTATCGTTCAACTGACGCGCTTTGTAGTCGACAGCCAGATCCGCGAGCGGACTCTGCGATGACCAGAGACTGCCTACAGTTCGCTCCACAGGCATTGCCGCTACGCCTTGCACTCGCGCAACATAAGCCGCACGTAACTGTTCTGAATTGCTGATACGCGGCTTCGACTTGTCGAGACTGAACGCCAGAGGATGGATCAGCAAAAGGCAGCTAATTATAATAAATCGCGGTGAAGTAATTTGCATCCTAGAAACTCCCTCTCAGTAGTTCGGCGCTGACAACCTGTCCCACGTAGATCTGTCTATGGTCCCGCGTCGCTACCCGAATGCTGCTGCCGGCAGCGCCGCTGTCAAGACTCACCACTGCGAGACGGATATGCACGTGATCGTTGTCCATCACCAGCGTGGCGTTTACGCCCGTCCTCATCATGACCTCTGCTTTCAGATTCACAGGCGTCTCCACCTTGGCAGATGAATGCAAGCCGCTCCTATCCATCCCCTCAGGCCAACTAACAATCGCGTAGAACGGCAGACATGTGCCAGGTTGCTGGCACATCATCCTGACAGCGGAACGCGGTTCTGACCTTCCGCTTGTGCGCAGCGCTGGAAGACTATCGATGGAGCGGATCTCCAACGTAGGATCGAGCTCCGACGCAACCACCTTTGCTGTCAACTCGATCCGCGCTCCATCTATGCCAATGCCTCTCGCCGCGAATCCTCTTACTACCACCTTGCGCACCTGCTCCTGCGATAACGAAAAACGTTGCACTGCACCGGGCTCCGCCGCCGCCTGAACAAGCGCCACCCCCACCCCAAGCAATGCAATGTATTTCATCTTCATGCGACTCTCCCTTGCAACTACTGCGCCAGCTGATTCAACTGCTGCAACATCTCATCCGCAGCCTTTACAACGCGAGAGTTGGATTCATAAGACCGTTGCGCCAGAATCATCTGCACAAATTGATCCACAACGCTGACATTCGATTGCTCCAGCATTCCCTGCTGCAAAGAGCCCAACCCCTCCGCGCCACTTGGAGTACCAACGATCGGATCCCCTGAAGCGGTCGTCGCCAGATAGATATTGTTGCCTACACTATTCAGTCCGCCCGGATTTACAAACATTGCCGTCTGAATGGATCCTACCTGCGATGCCTGTGTCTGACCGGATTGCGTCACACTAACCGTTCCGTCACTACCGATGGTTACAGTGAGCGCATCTGCCGGTATCGTAATGGCGGGTTGTAGTGGATTCCCATCCGCAGTCACCATCGCACCGGTTGAGTCCGGGTGGAAGGAACCCGCGCGAGTGTAGCCCGTCTCTCCGTTCGGCAGAAGAATTTGGAAGAATCCCGCTCCTGAGATCGCAATGTCCAGCGAGTTTCCAGTGCTCACCGGAACCCCCTGTGTCTGGATTATCTCCGTGGCGCCTGGGCGTGTCCCCAATCCTATCTGCAATCCGGCAGCCGTAGTTGTCTGCTGTGTTGCAGCAGAGCCCGGCATAATTTCGTTCTGGTAGAGGAGATCGGAGAACTGGAGCCGCCGCGCCTGGAAGCCGGTGGTGCTGGAGTTTGCAAGATTGTTGGCGATATTATCCAGATTCAATTGCTGGGCCGTCATACCGCTGGCTGCTGTATAGAGAGCGCGAAACATAGGTCCGTCCTTTCGAAATCAATCCACTGGTTAGCTAACGCGCGGCAGGTCCTGCGCTGCGGTCTTGTCGAGCTCTGAGTTAAACATCGTCAGTACGCGGCGCATGGTTTCCACCTCGCGTTGCGCGGTAATCAACTCAACCACGCTGGTGACTGGGTTTGAGTTGGAGCTCTCCAGCATTCCCTGGCGCACGCTGGAATTGGTTGCCATCTTTGCCATGCCTGTTGGCGCAGTGGTGTACATACTGCCATCGCTCTGTAGTTCGGTAGTGGAATCAAACTCCACCACTTTCAAACGGCCGGCTACCGCGCCTTTGGCTGAAATTGTTCCATCAGCACTGATGGAGATAGGTGTTCCAACCAGCGTGATGGGGCCATTCTCTCCCAGCACTGGATCGCCCTTCGCCGTGATCAGTTGTCCTTCCGGCGAGACACGAAAATTTCCGGCGCGCGTATAGACCTCGCCCCCGGATGTCTGCACAGAAAAATAGCCCAAGCCTTCAATCGCCACGTCGAGATCATTTCCCGTCTTTGTCAATGCACCCTGCGTGCTATCCATGCGCGTAGCACTCAAAATACCGTAATCGTTCGCATCCTGATTGAGCATAGATAGCGTGTCGTCGCCACCGCTGGCGGCGAGAACCGAACTAAAGACATTGTGGCGCGCCCTAAAGCCGGGGGTACTGGTGTTGGCCAGATTGTTTGCAATTGTATCGAGCGCTTCCGTCCTTGACACCAATCCGGTGCAGGCTGCGTAGTATCCACTATTCATTGCACAACCTCATTGATGTCATATGCACGTCGGATGCCAATTACGAAAGAAGCCACCTTTGCCGCCATTTTATGTAGTGTTGCCAATGAATATCTTCCGATGCGCGATACGTGATTGCAGTTCGATGAGAACCAGATGAGAAAGCTCCATGCAGTAGTGCGTTGGTGTGGCCCAGGACATTTCACCCTTGCAGCCCCAAACTTTCCCAGCTTGGAAGAGACAATGCAGGACGGAGCCCGCTCTTTGTCTTGAAGAGAAGGTCCACCGTCTTGCTTGCACCTTTCAGCCGCGCCCACAGATATTCGTTGCACCGGGCAATAGCGACGCGGTCAGCGCGTGTCAGCACACCATAGCTGCAGAGAATTCGGCCCATCTCCGTAGCACTCTGAATGTCATCGAAGTTCAATTCTTCTGGAGTTGCTTGCTGCGCTTGAGCCTCCAATTGAGTTCGGAAGTCCGCTGCAGTAATGAAGCACGGTTGTGCCTTGCACGTCGCAACCTGTTCCACGCCATAAAGCGGCCCATACTTAATCGCATGAACGAACCCCACAAGCAGCTGTTTGGTCGCAGCTACATAGTGGACCGGGACCATACAGTAACAATTCATCAGCGTTGGTGGAAGGCACACCGCTACTGGAAGTGCCGTACCTGGTGTTGAAAATACCGGGCACCCTCGCTGAGCAGCTCGTACGGTCGCAACCTGCGCTTCGCTGAGGAATCCGAGCCGTACCAGCACCTCTCCCATCTCATTGTCTGTCTGTCGCTGCTCTTCCGTTGCGATTCTGAACTGTTCTTCGCTCAGCCACCCCCGACGCAATACCAGCAAGCCGATCGGCCTGCGCGACACGTGGTTCGATTCCGAGTAGGCATGGGCGAGCAGTTGTGCAAAGCGCTCTTCTGCGGTAGATACAAAGCAACGGTAGCTGCAGTACCAACGCTCATTCATGGTTACACCCACGCGGCGGTTAGTCAGTTGCCTCTCACTAAGCCATTGGCTACACCCTTTATTACTGCAAACAACCGCCTTGAAGCCTCCCGTCCACGAGCGCGTCGTAAACGATTGGACCAGTTTCATAGCACCCACCATCATTGCCTCCCATTCTCCGGTCTAGCTGTCATGCCAGCATCTGCGATGAAATTGGCTGCGGCACCTCTGTAACCCGCAGCCCATAGTTACCGTCAATCACAACGGCTTCGCCGCGGGCAATCACTTTACCTTCCAGTAGTAGTTCCACCGGCTCTTCCACCTGTCGATCAAGCTCGATCACCGAGCCACTGGTCAGGTCAAGCACCTCTCTCAAGGATAGAATTCTCTGCCCAAAGCGCAATGTCACGTTCAACTCTACGTCCAGCACAAGATCCAGGTTGACCGGATCCGCGGCAGATTTTTTCGCGGTGACGCCATTCTTCTCCACGGTCAAAATCCCGTCCGCCGCCCTGTATGAATTCAGAGCGTCCATGATCGATGTGCTGAACCCGAGCAGGACTGGCACTCGTCTCTCCTGTTCGTCGACTGCGGTATAGCGCACGATGCTTCCCGGCGCTGGCCTCACATCCGTTTCCGTGCTCACTCGTATCGTTACGCTGCAGGCCCCATACTCCGTTGCGATGGAGGCACTCAGTGCATCCATCCCCATCTCGACACCGCGCAGCATGTCTTCAATTTGTAGGGTTCCTGCACCATCTGCAGATTCCTCGCCTTCGCCTTTGCTAAGCGCGGCCATTCCGGCACGGTCAAATGCCACTGTCACCTCGCCTTGCAGACTGCCCGCAAACAGTAGAACAATCTCACCCCGCCCGGCATCTTGAATCGAGACATCTGGACTCTCCGCTATCTGCCATGCTGTCTTGCTAACTTGTCCAAGCGCCTCGGTTACGACACGGCAAAGACTGTTGGAAAAAACTAAATGCGTGCTGATGATAGATTCGTTTGCCATTGTTACTCCTTAGCTGCGGTTACTTCGTGGGAACGCGCTGTGAGCTGTGCCGCCTTCATTTTGCCACTCCGAACTGGAATGGCTTCGAAGATGTCCACGTCTTCTACTGTCAGTCTTCCGTCATTGACGACCGGCGAGTTCATCCTGAGAATTGTTCCTGGCTTAAGCCCAATCAGATCTTTGACCAGCGCTCGCATCTGCGGCATATCTGCCGATACCTGAAACTTGCAATCCAACAATCGCTCTCGCAAATTTGGACTCGCGAGTGCACGGGCAGACGACATCTTCTTGGACTGAGCCGCCTTGAGATGCCGGAGAAGAAATCCCACAAACGATGTCGGCAACACCAGTTTTAAATCACCCATTGCTCCACCCACTTCCATCTCAAAGAGCAGCATCACAAGTTTTTCATTCACCGGAAAGATATGTGGAATCACGGACGGCTTAATGCAGCGTCCCGGCGTCAAAGACAGGTTCAGGCTTCGCCATGAACGCTCTACTTCCTTCACGATTAGCGCAGCCACACTCTCCATGATTTGCTCGTCAATCTCGGTTAGTTCGCGCGCCTCCGCTGCTGCCGTGCCCATGCCGCCAAGCAACAGGTCAATAATGGGATAGACCAGAAGCGCATCCATCTCCATCAAAAAATTGCTCTCCATCACGTTGAGCGCGCAAGGCAACACATAACTGCTTGGCATGACTTCCGATATGTAATCTTGGATCGGCTTCTGTTCCAGTGAGACCAGCTTCAACTGTAGCGATGCCCCCAGGTAGACGCCCAACGAATTAGCGACCTGCAATGCAAATTTTTCATGCAGCCCGGTCAGTGTCCGCGCATTTTCGTTTGAAAGCCGACCCGCATAACGAAAATTACATGGCCGGATGTTTTGCGGCTTGCAATGCTTCTCCCCGCCCTCTCCCGTCTTTATCTCCGAGACCTCTTCGAGCAGCGCATTCATGCGTGTCTCCCAGCATCCACATGGACAGTTCCACAAGCCGGCTCGCGACGAGCCGAGGAAGAAGAGGAGCGCTCGCGCAAATGCTGCATAGAAAGACGCAGCTTCTGGAGGGCGCCCGAATGGATCTGGGACACACGGGATACCACCACTCCCATTACCTCCGATATTTCTTTCATCGTCAGCTCGCCGTCGTAATACAGTGAGAGGATAAGTTGCTCGCGTTCAGAGAGACGCGAAACTGCCTCCTCAAGCTGTAGCTTCATTTCACCCTCAAGACACAGCTCAAATGGATTGTCTCCACCGCGGCTTGGCGCCGATTCGATCAGATCGTAGGAAGCGGAGGGATCACTTGAGTTCTCCGCCTGTTGCCCGACCAGGTAGAGCCCATCGAGCTCGGTCATCGTGCTCTGCAGCTCTTCCAATTCCATATTCAGATCGGCTGCAATCTCTTCCTGCATAGGCTGGCGTCCCAGCGAGGAAGCGAGCATGGCAGTGGACGAAGAGATTGCGCGTCCCTTCTTGCGCAGCGTGCGAGAGCCCCAATCCAGTTTGCGCAGGCTGTCCAGAATCGCGCCACGCACTCGAAACTTGGCAAATGTACTGAAGCTGGCGTTCTTCGTGCTATCGAATTTACGGCAGGCCTCGAGCAGCCCAATCACTCCCGCATGTACAAGGTCTTCCATCTCCACATGTTGCGGCAGCCGTTCACGGATGCGTGATGCAATGTAGTACACCTGCGGCAACTCGCGCACAACCAGTTCATTGCGCTCATCGATGTCGTTACTATTGGTGCGATAGGCCGATTCTGCATTCGTCATTGTTCCCACTCTTTCCTGATGCTGTTGCTTCGTTCCAAGTCCTCCACCACCGTCACAATCTTTTTCATTGCACAACTCCCAGAGACTGAACCTGCGTCATGGGCGGTATCTCTCCGGGCGAAATCACTACGACCCGTGGAATGAATGGCTCCAGCAATCGGCGCAGGTAGTAGCGTCCGGGCGATGAGCACAGCAGCACGGGAGGCGACGCGCTCATATCCTGTCCAAAGTTTGTACGCAATCCATCCAGCACTCGGCGGGCCAAAGCCATATGCTGCGTGGTTGCGATCATCTGGTTCTGCTGTTGATTTGAGCCTCGCGTGCACTCCTCCTCGATTGCCGCATCCAGCGTCATCACCTTCAGGCTGCCTTGCGGATCCAGCAACGGATGAATCAGTGCACGGCCCAGCATGTGGCGTACGGCCTCGACCAGTGCGACAGGATTCTTGTTGAAGGACGCAGTCTCCACCAGCGTCTCCAGAATCGAACCAAGGTCTCGAATCGATACCTGCTCACGCAGCAGATGCTGCAAGACTCTCTGCACTTCGCCAAGACTCATCAACTTTGGAATCAGTTCGTCCGCCAACTTGGGATGCGATTCCGCAAGCCGGTCGATGAGCCGTTTGGTCTCCTGCCGCGAGAGCAACTCGTGCGCGTTCTGCTTGATCACTTCAGCCAGATGCGCAGCAAGCACAGAGGTTGCGTCTACCACTGCATATCCCGCCGCAATGGCCTGCCCCTGAGTCTGCGGAGCGATCCACGTAGCCGCTACATTGAATGCCGGTTCTCGTGTCGCCTGCCCCGGCAACTGCTGCGCCTCAGGGCTGGAACTAATTGCCAGCAGACAATCTTTCCGCATCTCCCAGCGCGCAATCTCTACCCCGCGAAGATAGATCACATACTCCCGATCCTTCAGCGAGAGGTTATCCGTGATGTGAATAGAAGGCACCAGAAAACCGAGCTGATGTGCCAGACCCTTGCGCATAGACTTCACACGGTTCAGCAGTTGCCCACCTTGTTTTGCGTCAACCAGAGAAACCAGCCCCATGCCAACTTCCAGCATCAACTCATCCAGCCGCAGTGCAGCTTCCATAGGATCGGCGCCCGATACTGCGCTCGCTCCTGGCGCAACAGCCTTGACCAGCACGGCAGATTCGTCTGAATCGTCACTGACAATTCGAGGTTTCATCTTCCACGCAGAGAACATCAGTACGCCAGCCAGGCTGAGGAAAGATATCTTCGGCAACCCAGGAATCATTGCCAGTGCGGTCAGCACACCGCCAGCAATCCACAGCAGCCTCGGACTATTGAACAACTGATTGCCTACATTGATTCCCAGCGATTCCTTCGAAGCAGCACGAGTTACCACAATGCCGCCGGCTACAGAGACCAGCAGTGAAGGCAGGATCGTGACCAACCCGTCGCCTACCGTCAGGATGGTGTACGTCTTCAGCGCATCTGCAAACGGCATCCCCTGCTGAAAGACTCCAATCAGGAAGCCGGCAATAATATTGATTGCCATAATCAGAATCGTGGCCAACGAATCTCTCTGGCTAAAGCGTGCCGCACCATCCATGGCGCCACAGAACTCTGCCTCGCGAGCAACTCGTTCGCGGCGTGCTCTCGCCTGTTGCTCATTGATTAGACCGGCGTTGAGGTCAGCATCGATTGCCATCTGCTTGCCCGGCATGGCATCAAGGTTGAAGCGTGCGGTCACCTCCGCCGTACGCACCGCACCGTGGCTGATAACTAGAAACTGAATTGCGATCAACGCCAAAAAAAGTACGAAGCCAACGATGTAATTACCGCCCACTACAAACTGGCCAAACGCCTCGATCACCTTGCCCGCCGCCGACGTGCCCTCATTGCCATGCAGCAGAATGCGCCGTGTGCTTGCCAGGTCAAGCGAAAGCCGCAACAGCGTCAGCAACAGAAGAAGACTGGGAAACACGGAGAACTGCACCGGCCGCAGAATCTGAATCGCCGTCAATAACACAAGAACAGATGCGGTGATACTAATTGTCAGCAGTAGATCCAGCACAAAGCTGGGCAGCGGCACCAGCATCACAAACACCATGGACACTGCAGCGATGGGGGCGATCCACTCCCCGGAAAGTCGCAGTGCATCTTTCAATCGATTCATCATCGCGCACCACCGTTTTTCGGAGTTGAAGATGCAGGAGCAGCAGTCTTTTTGCCAGAGGCATCGCGCGAACGCCGCTCAGCGTCACTTTGCCGTACCTCTGCCTGCGCGCGGAATACCATCACCAGAATCTCTGCCACGGCCTGGTACAACTTCGACGGAATGCAATCGCCAACCTCCACGCTCTTGTACAGCGCCTGCGCCAGCGGCTTGTTCTCGATCAGCATGATGTCTGCATCGCGCGCGATCTGCTTGATCTTCTCTGCCAGAAGATCGCGTCCTTTAGCCACTACAACCGGAGCAGCCATATCGGTTTCATAACGGAGTGCAATCGCGTAGTGCGTTGGATTGGTAACCACCACCGTTGCCGTCGCCGCAGCCTTCAGTGAACGCGCGCGACGCATAGCTCGCTGCAGCTGTCGCACCCTGGAGCGAATCACGGGATTGCCGTCCGTCTCCTTCGACTCCTCCCGCAGGTCCTGCTTGCTCATCTTCAGATCGCCTTCCATCTTTTTCCACGTAAGCGCGTAATCCACCAGAGACCAGGCCAGCAGAATGAGCCCGGACTTCCACACCACCTCAAATACCATGGCGCCTACGAAACCGGGAAAGGCACGCAACCCGAAACTAGATGCGTTCACCATGGCGTCCCAGTGCGACTGCATCGCCGTTACGACCACCCAAACAATCGCAGCGAATGGCAATAGCGACTTCAGCAGTTGGCTCAATCCCATCGGCGAAAACATCTGGCCCAATCTGGCTGCAGGGTTCAGGCGTTCGAACTTGAAGGCAAGCACCTCCGGTGCAATATTAATTCCGCCCTGCACCAGACCTGCAAAGAGCGAAACCACCATCGCCGCCAACAGAACCGGAACCAGCCATCGCATCACTTCGACCACCGGCCAGAAAAGCATCGGCCCATTGCCATCCAGATCGCTGGTTGCCGCAATGGAAAGCGTATTGCGATAGAGCGTGGTCCAGTGCGTCAGCGCAGCCGGCGCAAGCAGCATCAGCACGCACAGCACTGCGGCGAGCGCCAGTACGCCGGGCAGTTCGCGAGACCGGGCTACCTGCCCTTGCTCACGAGCCTTCTTCCGGCGCTTCGGTGTCGCCTGTTCCGTCTTGTTTGCGTCCGCCATTAATCTCCTAACCCGCCAGGTGCAGCAGATGGTCCGCCTGAACCATCGACCGGGAAAACAAACGTTCAAAGAGCGCAGGCCAATACCTGAGCGCAGCCGTAAGAATGAGAATGCCGAGGATGCTCTTCACCGCAGGTCCCAGCAGCATCAGTGGCAGTTGCGGCGAAGCTTTGCCCAGCAGCCCAAGCGCGATGTCTGCCAATAGCGTCGCGGAGAGCACCGGAGCAGCTATCTGAACGCCGGTTGAAAATGCACTGGCTGCCACATGCATCGCTCCCAGGGTGAACGCTGCGCCAAAATGCCCTGAAGATGGCGGTAGATAATCGAAGCTGCGCACGATCGCGCGCAGTATCCAGAAGTGGACGCCCAACCGAAGGAAGATCAGCATCGCCATCGTCTGGTGGAACAGGGCCACCACCGTGGAATCAACCTGCGTCTGCGGATCCAGGATGTTGACCAGCGAATAACCCATCTGGATGCTCAATATCTGTCCAGCCATTTGCACGCCGTCGAATACAACGTTGGTTGCTACGCCCAGCGCGACGCCGATCATCAATTCGCCGAACACCACCGTTGGCCACTGGCTGATGCTGATTACGGGCATCCTTGCAGAGAGCATCGGATAGAGCAGCGCAGTCAACGCGAGCACAAGAATCGCCTTTACGCGAGCCGGAATCGCCACGCTGCTGAACATCGGCGCAAACAGCATCAGGCCAGATAGCCTCACACTGATCGTCAGCAGCGCACCCATGATTTGGATTAGAGAGATGTGCATTATTGCAGCACCCCATGAAAATCCGAAAGGACACTAAGCGTGTAGTGCGCCAGATGCCGCCACATCCATGGCATCAAAAAAAAGATCGCCGCGCCGGTTGCCAGCAGTCTCGGAACGGCAGAGAGCGTCTGGTCCTGTAGTGAGGTCAGCACTTGAATGATGTTCACCAGCAAGCTGACAATGACGACCGCAAGCAGGATCGGCGCGGCCAGCATAACCACCTCCTGCAGCATCGAACGGCCCAGGGTCACCACTGCATCCACGCCCATCAGTTGAAGCTCCTCATCAGCGCGCCAATCAGCAGGTGCCAGCCATCCACCATGAGAAACAGCAACAGTTTAAGCGGCGTTGAAATCACCACGGGCGGCAGCTGCATCATGCCCACCGAAGTTGTGATCGATGCAATCACCATGTCCACAACCAGAAACGGCAGAAAGAGAACCGCGCCGATCTGAAATCCAGCCTTCAGTTCAGAGAGGATGTACGCCGGCAGCAGGACGCGAAAAGAAACATCGTTGATGCTGGCAGGCCGAGGCTCCTTCGCCATCTCAATGAAGAGCGCCACATCTTTCTCGCGGACGTAGTGCGCCATAAACTGGCGCATCGGCACCGCACCGCGATCCAGCGCCTGCATCGCGCTAATCTTCCCCGCCTGCAGCGGCATAATCGCATCGTGATAAATAGAGTTCCCAACCGGCTGCATCAGGAAGAACGTCATGATCAGCGACAGCCCGACGAGCGTCTGGTTCGATGGCGTAGTCTGCAGGCCAAGTGCCTGCCGCAGAAAATGAAACACAATCAGCAGCCGCGCAAACGGCGTCATGCAGATCAGCAGAGAAGGTATCAGCGTGAGAAAAGTCAGCAGGGCGACGATCGTCCATTGCGCCGACCCTCCTCCCAACCCCGTAATCGTTAATTCATTGGGATTCGACGGTGATGTTCGTAACTGGATCGGAGAATCAGGTGACTTGACCTCGTCAGGGCGCGAGATTCCCGACGAACTTCCCACGCCGGCTCCCGCAGACTCAGACTGTGCCTGCGCAGGAACAACGCTCCCCAAAAGAGCCAGCGCCACAGACATCATCACCAGACGCTTCACGCCGCCCCACCCTTCTCCACCGCAAGGGGATAAGGCGATGCAGATTGCTTCCGTATCCTGCGGGAGGACTCTACTGCATCCAGTTCAGTCAGCAACGTCACATTGGTAGCGCTTCCGCCAATGAGAAAGCGGCACTTGTCCACTTGAACCACCGCAACGAAGCGTCTTTCGCCCAGCGAAATTGTTTCAGTCAGCCGCAACCGTTTCGGGCCGGATCTGATCTTCCGTTTCGCCTGCAAAAATTTCCAGGCGCGAGAAAAGAGCGTCATGGCATTCCGCAAAATGCCTGACTGCAGGCCGCGAATTATCGCCAGCCGTTGTGCCTTCTCCGGTTGGCGCTGCTGCTTGGAATTTTGACCTTTCGTCGTCATGAGAGATCCGTAAGCCGCACAGCCAGGCGTTCGCCCACGACTTCAAATTCCGTCCACCCAACCAGTTGCCCGTTCACGCGCAGGGGCAGGTCGCTGCTCTGGTGATACGCCGTCTCCACAATGGAACCCTTCGCAAGGCTCAACAGATCGCCAACAGTGAACTTCACAACCGGAATATCCAGCGCGAGTGTGCACGGTAGCCAGGGCAGCAGATCATACCGGCCTGCATCCTGTGGCTTCTCCGCCAGATGCGGCCCCGAGACAAGCTTCGGTTCTTGCGCTATTTTGGCGGGCTGCAACGCCGTATTCATGAATTTCCTACCTCTACCCTTCATCATTCGCGGCAACGCCCGCAGGGTGCGCCGAGTTTCTGATCCCCTGCCCCGCTTTCGAAGCCAGTTGGATCGACGGTCATTCAGGTAGAAGCAATTAGGGGGCCGTTTGCGCAAAGCGGCGCACAGCACGGCCGCAACCTACGCAAAACCGCAGCAACATTAGCCTTGCATCCATGTTTGCGCGATATAAACTCCTTCATTCGCTAAGCGCGTAGCAACACCTGCTTCGCCTTTCTGAGGCTGAAATGAGAGAAGCAACACTCCGCCGGCTCTGCACAGGAGGGAGCAGGCCGGCGGATGCTAATGCGATGCTAAGAATCAGTCCGCGCTACTGGAGCATCGCGAGAGTTGTTTGCGAGACCTGGTTGAATGTCGTGATGGACTTCGCGTTGGCAGAGTAAGCCTGCTGAGCCACAATCAGCTTCGCAAACTCCGTCGCAATATCTACGTTGGACTCCTCTACCGATCCGCCCACAATCGAGCCACGTCCTCCCGTTCCAGCCTCCCCGATGGAAGCAGTACCAGAAGCAAAGGTCGCTTGATAATTGTTATTGCCTACGTTGACCAACCCCTGAACGTTCGCAAAGGAAGCAATAGCCACCTGCCCCAGTTCAAGCGTCTTTCCGCTGGAGAATGTTCCCTCAATCGTGCCATCGGTCTGCACTGTGTAGCTTGAGAGTGTGCCGCTCTCATACCCATCCTGCTTGGCCGTACCGGCTGTGCTTGACGATGCGTTCTGCGTCAGTGTCGGGTTACCAGACGAATCCACAAGGTTCCACTTGAGCGTCAACGACGCAGCGCCGCTTGCAAACGTTGTCGCTGGCGTAGTCACCGGCGGGACCGCCACAGAGATGCTGGTTGCTGGCGGAGTTCCAGATAGAATCAGTTTGCCCGAACTATCAAAGCTCAGTGTGCCAGACGCAACCTGCGTCGTGCCGGTTCCGCCCGTGCTCAGGTCGGCCGACGGCACCGTCACGCTATAGTCCCACGTGTTTGTGCCCGTCTTCGTGTACGTCACAGACAACGTATGCGAAGTGCCAAGCGAATCGTAGACGTCAAAGGTGCTGGGAGAGCCCGTGTCGCCAACCGCAGCACTAGCATCCAGGTTCGCGCCCGATATGTTGAACGTCGTCGTCGCTACCGCTGGGCTGGTCAGTCCGCTCACCTGCAACGGTTGCAATTCGGCGGATACATTCGTAACCACGCCACCCACCGCCGGGTAGCCAAGCACCAATTCACCGTTGGGCGTAACCAGTTGTCCGCTGCTGTTTGTAGTGAAGTCCCCCGCCCGCGTGTACTCCTGCAGACCGTTGGCACCTTCGGTAACAAAAAAACCATTTCCAGTAATCGCCATATTCGACGATGTTCCCGTTGCGCTCCGGTTGCCATCGGTGAAATTGGAAGACGTCGCAGAGACTCGAACACCCGATCCAGTCTGCAATGGATCACCGCTTCCGTTGGTCGTACCCGCCTGCGAAAACACATCACTGAAGCTGACGGTCTGGTCCTTGTACCCATCCGTATTCATGTTGGCCAGATTGTTGGAAACCGACTGCAATTGATCCTGCGCAGCCATAAGCCCTGACAGTGGAATCGAGAACGAAGCCATTATTTGCCTCCTGAAATGCTGTTATTGGAACCGTAGATCCCCATCGACGATGCATTGAGGGGCGAGTTGAGAAATGCGGCAGTACCGCTGGCGTTTGTGCTGGTACTCACTGGCATCAGCGTATTGGGATCAAATGGAAGCTGACTCACAGCCGCAGTCTGGGCTTGCATGCTCGCCGCACTGTCTGTCGCTGTCGTTGCTGTCTTGGCCATCGCATTCGTCACGGGCGTGGAACTCGCATTGGAAGTAGCCGTTCCACCCAGAATCTCATTGATGCTGATTAGCTGATCCAGTTGGTTGAGCGAGATCATCTGCCCTACCATTGCAGTGGAGTCCATCGGCGCGGTTGGATCCTGGTTCTGCAGCTCCTTCACCAGCAGGTTGAGAAAAGTAGTCCCCACGCTGCTGGTACTGGTGCTGGAGTCCGAGCTTGCATTGGCCTTGAGCGTACCCGCCTTTGCAGTCGCGCTCGTCGTCTTGAGCGTGTCCAGCACCGTCGGCAACGTATAGTTCGCTGAAACATTTTGTGACATTGTTTCCTCCTGTTTTGCTTCCCAAATCTAAGCTCTGATGTCGAGGCGGCTATACACTCCGCCATTCATTGCAACAATCTCGCTGTTCACACTTGCAGCCTGCGTCTCCTCCATTGCCGCGTGTGTATAGCTCGAACCGCTGCCACTCTGTTGCTGTCTGCTGCCACCTGTATTCCCCGTCGAGCCCTCACGCCCACTCATCGTGGAAGAACTTTGTCCCACGTCATGGATGCGTACGTCCAGAGTCTGCTCGCCTCCCAGGCGTGTCTGCATCTCGGGCAGGTGCGCGGCGAGTGCCTTCGCCAGATCAGCATGGTCAAGAGAAATCTCTGCGGACAGAGTATCCCTGGTCGCCGACGTGTGAATGGATATCGCACCGAATTCACTGGAGCGCATACCCACTCGCATCTCGGTCTGCCCAACGCTCTGGATCAACTTCGCCGTATTGATCACCGGAACTGCCTGCGGTGTCTGGCTCGCAGCAGCTGCCGAAGCGTCCGTTGGTCTCGCCGGAGCATTTTGCGTGGAGGAAGCAGCAGTTGACGTAGCCGCCGGCATCACTGGTTGCGCCAGCGAAACGTTGGTCGCACTTTGCGCCTGACCATCTGTAAAGATTGCGTGGCCTGTCGCAACAACCGGTGCTGTCGCCCCGCTCTGCCCCTGCGAGTTCTCCTGCGCAGCCTGGTCATCATTCGAGCCAGCGTCCTGCGGAGACACACTCACCGAAGTCGATTCCATCTTGTCGTGCTGCTTTGTTCCCACCGTGTCCATCTTCACCTGCTTCGCGCCATCTTTCACACTGCTAGCTGCGCTCGCCGCCTTTCCAGCAGAAACCACACTGCGGCCTGCAAATTTGAGTTGGTTCTGCGGGATGACTTGCGCAGTCGCTTGCGTGGATGAAGTTGCCACAGATGCAGTGCCTGAGGATACAGTTGTAGTGCCAGCGGCAGCAGTCGCCAAGTGCAATTCGTCGGACGCAGTGGAAGGTACGGGCAGTGCAGCAGCCTCCTTCGCAACTGCGCGTGGCAGTGCAGGATCAGTTCGCGCCGGCGGAGCCGCGGCTGGAGTGTCCGGAATCACCGGAACCTCAATCGCATCCGTGGGAATATTTACCGCCTCCACCACCGGTACAGTCGTTGCACTCGGAGCTAAGGATGGAGCGGAATTAGAACTTGCTGGCGCTGCGCTATCTGCAGCCTGGGCTGGAGCAGGCTCCGTTGTGAACTCCGGTACTTCGCTTGCAGCGTCAGCGGCTACATTCGCAGCGTCAGCGGCTACATTCGCAGCGTCAACAACTCCGTTCGCAACATCAGCAAAGGAACTTGCTGCCGTCACCATTGGCCCTGGCGCATCTACAGCAATATCGTTCAGCGTCCCGTCATCAGAGGTCGGCGCAATAGCTCCGAGCTTTGAAGTATCCGCCGTCTGCGATACATCAGACCGCGCAAGAATCGGGTGTGGCATCGGCAGCAATGGCAGAGTCGTGCCAACCAACAATAGATTGGTTCGAGGGGCCGCCTCAGGCAAAGCAGCTTCCTTATCCGGAGCAACGGACTTTGACTTCCGGCTAGTCGATCCACTGCTGCCACTTGTGTCAGACTGGCCAGCTGAACGTTGCGAAGCGATAGCGATGGACTGGCTGAACGACGGCAGCACATCGCCGCTCTCTGCCGCCTTCCCTGCTCCTGCTGCCGGTGTTGTTGCCGGCAGCGTCGAATCGAAATGTGCTATTGCGATCACGCCATACTAAGTGCACGTGGCGTGCCAGAGGGACAATGAGATGCGCCACTTTCTTGTCCAGTAAAATCAACCGTTTAGCCCGTTGCACGTCTGACAACTTTTGCTGACCGGTAAGAATTGCCTTTGCCTACCCGGCAATCTTTGCCGGGTAGTTGTTGCTATGCGCGAATAGGACGGTTGCGCGCAATGTAGTTGTCATCCAGAATCATCTGCTCTCGCCGAACCAGATCCAGCGTGTAAACCTCGCGCTGCTGATTGTGCATCCCGGTCAGCATCTCGCGGTCACGTCGCGCCTCTGCGTACACGGCCAACTGTCTGTCCTTCAGTTGCTCCAGTTGTTCCAGTTGCGCTTCCAGTTCCTTCCGGCTCTGTTGCAGGTCACTTACATCCGCATAGGCTGTCTGAATCTTTTTCCCCGTAGTGGGGTTGCTGAACTCTCCTGCCCTCGCAGCATGCAGCCTCGCAATGCCTGCATCAATCTCCACAATGGTCTGCAGCGTCTGCGTAATTTTCTGCAAAATCTGCTGCAACATCCGCTCTTCGCGTTCTTCCCGCATCATGCGGAACCGCAGTACCGTCGCTAGCGAAAACTTATAAGGCATATCAGCTTGGAACCTCCATCAGGGATTGAACAATCGCGGGAAACGTAAATACTTCTTCGGGGCGTTGATGCAGAAGCGCGTTAAGCTGCGGCAATATCTCCACCGCTCGATCCAGCATCGGGTCTGCCCCTTTCTGATATGCGCCAATTCGTATTAAGTCCTCAGACCGATGGTAGGAAGAGAGCAGCATCCTGAGCGCCTTCGCCTTCTGCATATGCTCTGCAGACGCTACGTTGGGCATCAGCCGGCTCAGGCTCTCCAGAATGGAGATTGGCGGATAGTGGTTCTGCATCGCCAGCCCTCTATCCAGAATGATGTGTCCGTCCAGCAGCGACCTCACCGTATCTGCCACCGGATCCTGCTGATCGTCGCCTTCCATCAACACGGTGTAGAACGCAGTGATGCTGCCGCGGTTGAAACATCCCGCCCGCTCCACCAGCCGTGCAAGCATGTTCAGCACCGAGGGCGTATACCCCTTCGCCGTGGGCGGTTCACCGGCAGAGAGTCCGATCTCGCGTTGCGCCATGGCAAAGCGCGTCAGCGAATCCACCACCAGCAACACATTCTTTCCCGTGCCTGCAAAATACTCTGCAATGGCCGTGGCAGAGAGCGCAGCCCGCAGGCGCAACAGCGGCGATTGATCGGATGTGGACACTACCACCACCGAACGCTTTCGTCCCTCTTCGCCGATCACCTCCAGGAACTCTCCCACCTCGCGCCCCCGCTCCCCGACCAGTGCCAGCACCGTCATGTCGGCGCTCGTGCCCCGCGCCATCATCCCCAGCGTTGTGCTTTTGCCCACGCCGCTGCCGCCAAAGATGCCCAGCCGCTGTCCACGTCCGCAGGTCACAAACGCATCCAGTGCGCGAATGCCGCAACCCAGAGGCTCGCGAATCGGCACACGCTCCAGCGGCAGCGGCGCGGAGCCATCCACCAGCACCGTGCGCTCACCCCGATACTCGCCCTTCTGGTCCAGCGGTGTGCCTGTTGCATCAATCACCCGTCCCAGCATGTCGATGCCCACGCGAATAGAGGGCCGCATGCCGCTCGCCACAATCCGGTCCCCAAAGCGAATCCCCTGCGGAGGCTCAACCGCCATGGAAAGCATCGTCGATCCGCGGAAGCCGATCACTTCGCCGGAATATTTTTTATCCTCCGCACTGTGAATCTCGCACGATTCGCCAATCGAGCAGAAAGGCCCCTCGGACTCAATTAAATTCCCAACCACCTGCAGCACACGCCCTCGCCACCGGAGCGTCGACCCACGGTCTAGCCGGTCAAAGTAAGGCGCCAATGGGCCCGGATCATTCACTTGATCGGCGGTCTCTGTGCAAGCAGATCGCAAAATCCCTGCTCCACTTCTTTCAGTTGTGCATCCATACTGAAATTCGCCGAGCCCAGGTCTGTCTGCAAAACACAATCACCCTCGCTCATATGCGGATCTTCCACAATCTCCACCGTGCATCCATTCAGCGGATTTGCTAGTGATTCACGCCACCGTTCCGCTTCACCGTTGGCCACGTGCACACTCACACGTGAGCCATCATGCAGCTTCTCCACCGCCACCCTCACCAGTGCCGCAACCAGCATCGGATCCACCTGTGCCTCGCGATGTAATATCTTTGCCGCAATAGCCAGCGCCAGATGCACTACGGCAGATTCGACGCGTGCAAAATAATCCTGACGCTCTATCGCAAACAGCGCCAGCGCTTGCTGAATCTTCGCGGCCTGCTCTGCCCGGGAAATCTCCAGCTCACTCCTCAGTCGCTCCTCGGTTTCCGCTGCGGCCTCAACCCGTGCATCCACCAGCAGCTTCTCCACCTCTTCTTCCGATAGCCCCTGTGGCTGCGCTCCCACCTCCGGCAGCGAAATAGAACCGGCAGACAGCCCCTCTACACTACCTGCGGTCGCAACATCCCGATACATCAGCACGCTGACCGGCACCAGCGATCCGTAACCTGTCCGTCCATCAGACGACATACTCATCGCTTCCCTCGCCCTTCAATATGATCTTGCCTTCCGCTTCCAGCTTCCGCGCTAGCGTCACAATCTCCGTCTGCGCCTTCACCACTTCCTTGCTGCGAAGCGGCCCCAGTGCCTCCACGTCTTCCTTCAGCATCTCCACCGCACGCGAAGACATCGTCCGAAAGAAATGATTTTTAAGATCTTCGCTGGTTCCCTTCATCGCAGTTGCCAACACTCGCTTGTCCACCACCGCCATCAACTCGCGAATCTGCGCCTCATCCACCTCAATCAGATCGGCGAAAGTAAACATGAGATCGCGAATGCTGATAGCAAGCGTCGGCTCTTCATGCTCAATATTTTCCAGGATCTCCTGCGCCACGCTGGTATCCACGCAGTTCATAATGTCGGCCACACTTTGAAAGCCGGAATAGGTTCTCTTGCCCTGTTCACCCACCGCCTTCAATTTGCGGCTCAGTGTCGCAGACACCCGCTGCGCCATCTCTGGAGAGAACCGTTGCAGCGCAGCCAGCCGTTTCACCGCCTCCGAACGAAGCTCGCTGGGCAGGCTCATCAGCAGCGCCGATGCCTGCCGGTCCCCGAGCTGCCCCAGAATAAGCGCGATCGTCTGCGGATGCTCGCTCTCCAGAAACCGCGCCAGCTTTTGCGGATCGGCACGCTGCAACGCCTCCAGCGGACTCTCGTCGTGAGACTTCACCAGCCGCTGCAATCGCGTCAGTGCCTCCTGCTCGCCAAACGCCTTCACCAGCAATCGCCGCGCCAGATCATGTCCTCCACGCATCGACTCCTGGCCCTGTGTCATGCGTTGGTACTCTTCAAAAATCTGTTGCGATACCTCAGTCGGTATCGGCCCCAGCTTCACCACCTCATCCGCAACGCGCTGCAACTCTTCCTCACTTAGATTGCGGAAGACCACCGCGGCAGATTCCTCTCCCAGCATCGTCAGCAGAATAGCCGCCTTGCGCGCTCCACTTAATTCGGGCTTCCCCCCGGCACCGTTCATTGTGCTCCCTCCTGCAACCATGCACGCACCGCCGTGGTGCTGCTCTCCGGTTCATCCTTCACAAAGTCTGCGAGCTGTTTCCTCAACTGCAGCGCATGCTGCGCAGCGCCTGCCGCGGGCTCTGGCAACGCCGCAGGCTCCAACTCCTTACCTCGTGCCGCAAGTACAAGTTGTGCAGCGTCCGGCATTGCCAGTGCACGTTTTTGAATTGGCCGGAACATCAGCAGATACACCAGCACAAAGAGTCCCAGCAACGCGCCATATCTGCCGGCTGCCGCATAGTTACTCAGACTCTTCTCGGCGCGCTCCACCAGATTCAGCGGTGGCCCATCATTCGCCGGAGGACGATCGAATGCAAGATTCTGCACGCTGACCACGTCACCCCTCGCACCATCAAAACCAATCGCAGCCTGCGCAAGATCGCTGATCATTTTCAGTTCTTCCGGCGACCGGCCATGATGCGTCTCCACCCACTTGCCCCCTTCAAACCTGCGCTCCACCGCATCATCCACCAGCACCGCTGCGGTCAGCCGCCGGATGCCGCCCGCAGGTTCCACCACACGCCGCGTCATACGATTCACACCATAGGTTGCATTTTCAGTCTTCGACGACTGCCCGGCTTCAGTAACCGCCTGCGCCGCATTAGGCTTCGCTCCTGCGCGTGCCACATTGCTCGACGTCCCCGGGACACCGCCTGCTCCCTTTCCACTCGTCGTAATCTCTTCAGACTTCTGCATGCTCAGCGGAACACTGACGGTCGGATCGTACTTCTCCTCGTTCTGCTCGCTGCTGCTCGTCTCATACTCCACGTTCACCGAAGCATGAATACGGTCCGCTCCCACAACCGGCGTCAGTGTCGCCATCAGCCTCCGCGTAAGCTCCTGCTCGATGTCGCTTCCGCCAGCACCACCGCCCTTGTTGCCCAATGTCTGATTCGAGTCTGCATCCACCAGCGCAACATCTTCCGGCTTCAGTTCATCCACCGCCCCCGCAACCAGCCGGGTAATCGCTGCAATCTCCTCGCGTGACAAGCTGCCGTGGCGCAGGTGCAATGTAACCGAAGCCTTTGCGCCGCGCTCACGATCCATGAACACAGAATCGGTCGCCATCACCAGGTGAACGCGAGCGCTCTTCACATTACTCATCGTCTGGATCGTGCGCTCCAGTTCGCCCTCCAGCGCGCGCTGATAGTTCACCTTCTCGTCAAATTCCGTCTGGCCCCATGAAACCTTATCGAATATCTCAAAGCCGATGCGCCCGCTATGCGGAGCATCGTGCGATGCAACCTCCAGCCGCGCAGCATCCACCTGGTCCGCCGGCACGCTGATTGATGTGCCGTCCTTGCTGATCTCATATGGAATCTTCTTCGCCGCCAACTGTGCCGCAATCGTCTGCGCATCCGCTGCTTCCAGCCCAGACATCAGTGGCTTGTAATCCGGAGCCGATATCATCTGTCCAAAAAAGATCGCCGCCGCGACCATCACCGCCAACCCGGCCCCAAGGTAGATCTTCTGTTGCTGGCTGCGGCTGGCCCAGAACATCTGCGCGCGCACCATCATCTGGCTTGCACTTTGCGTCTGCTTCGCTACCACAACCTGATTCGTACTCGCCATACTCTCCAACTCTGCCATAGCCTCTTCGGATCTCGCCCGAAGCCAGCACTAAAACTGCATCTTCTCGATGTCTTGGTACGCCGTCACAATCTTGTTGCGAACCTGCATCATCAGTTGGAAAGCAACGTCGGCCTTCTCCACCGCAATCATCACGCCGCTCATGTCAGCGTTGCCTGCTCCTCGCAGCAGATTGCCAACCTGTTGTTCCGCATCGCCGCTCAACTGGTTCACCTTCTGCAATGCGCCCTTCATCACATCGCCAAAGCTCTCTCCACTCCCGGCGGATTGCGAACCGGCAACTCCTCCAATATCCTTGATCGCTCCGATGGATCCAATCCCTGGAATCATGCTGCTCATCTACACTCTCCTGTTAGCTCTTCAAAATATCGATTGTCTGTTGGATCATCTGCTTGGTTGCGTTCACGGCTGAAGCGTTCAGTTGATAAGCGCGTACTGAGCCCATTAGGTCCACCATCTCCATCGCCGGATTGATCGCAGGATAAGCAACATAGCCATCCTTGTCTGCATCCGGATGCCCCGGCTGATAGCGCATCACCGGCGCCGCAGGATCATCCACCACGTCGGATATCTGCACGCTGCCCGCAGGTAATCCCCCCGAGCCGGCCGTGCTAGCCAGCGCAAGGTGAAACGACGAACTCTTCGCCGAGCTGAATACAACTTCGCGCCGATGGAACGGTCCACCCGCCTGCGTATGCGTCGTCTCCGCATTCGCCATATTCGCGGCGATCACCTCAGACCGTTGCCGCTCGGCCGCCAGTGCCGAACCGCTGATTGCAAGCATGTCAAAGAGACCCATTCTAGTTTCCTCCGTTGATTGCGCTGAGCAGCGTGTGAAAGTGGCGTTTAATCAACTGCACGCCCATCTGGTATTGCAGTTGAGTTGCAGCGAGCAACATACTCTCCCGGTCCAGGCTTACGTTATTGCCATCCGGTCGTTCCATCAATCCGGAGACCTCTTTCACTACAGGCGTCACCTGCGCTGCCCCTTCCCCGTTAGCGGCATGTATCATCAGCCGCTGCAGCTCGCTTCCAAAATCGATGTCCTTCGTCCGGTAGCCCGGCGTATCCACGTTCGCCATGTTGGCCGTGATCGCCTGCTC
>DASWOP010000260.1:0-15120 GCA_036404255.1 Acidobacteriaceae bacterium
CGCAAACGCCATCCACGCCGGCTGTGCCAGCGCAAACCCGATCGCCGCGCCCATCAGCGGAGCCGTGCATGGAGTCGCCACCACTGTTGCCAGCACTCCGGTAAAGAAGCTGCCCGCATACCCCGGCTTCTGCGCCAGTTCGCCGCCCGCGCTCGTGAACGACAGTCCAAAATCAAACATCCCCGCCAGCGACAGCGCAAAGAAGAACAGCCCACAACACAGCACCGCGATAAACGCCGGCGACTGCAGTTGGAATCCCCACCCCAGGTGTGCCCCGCTGGTCCGCAGCACCAGCAGCACCGCCACAATCACCCAGAAGCTCACCAGAATGCCGAGCGTATAGACCAGCCCATGCTTCCGTGTACGGCTGCGCTCCTCGCCCGTGCTCTGCACCAGCGAAAGCCCCTTCAAAAACAGCACCGGAAAGACGCACGGCATCAGGTTCAAAATAATCCCGCCAAGCAGCGCCAGCCCCAACGCGCCCCACAGCGTCACCCCACTCACGGTGCTCACAGGAGGAGCCGGTACAGGAAAAGCCGGTGTCGCTACGCCACCCGGAGATATAGTGAATGTCACCGCCGCACCGCTCACAGGAGCCGTCACGTCATACGCCAGCGTATCGCTCAGCTTCACCAGCCCATGCAACTGCGCGGGCGTCGTGGTCAGCGTGTCATCCTTCACCAGGTCAATGCGTACGCCATCCGCCAGCGGCGAAATCTTCTGCACCGCCGCGTTCGCCACCTGTCCCTGATCGAACGGATAAAACTCCGCATGCTCAATGCGCTTCCCCGTCGTCAGCGTCAGCGCAAAAACATTCTGCGTCGCCTCCACATGAGCCTTCGTACCCGCGGGCAACATCTGCGGCAGCAACTTCACCGCCGCCCGCAAAGCATCCGCTTGCGCCTGATTTCCCGCACCGCCGCCAATTCCATAGCTCAGCCCCAGCAGCGCCTTCCCTGGAATACAAACCTCGCGGCACACCAACCAGTCCACCTTCGCCTGCAGCGTGCCCGGCCTCGCACTCTGCGCCACCTGCAGCTTCACCGGCAAGGTCACATCGCCTTCGTAGCCGAAGTCCATCAGCGGCCCCAACGGCAGCCGCTTCGGCGCAGGAAACAGCAGCGGTCCCGCCGTAATTCCCTTCGGCAGCGTCCACTCCACCGCCGTCGGCCCGCCCGCATCGCCCGCATTGATCCAATAGATATGCCAGCCGGAATCGAGCTTGAAGTGCAGCCCGACCGTATTTTCCTGTCCCGCCACAAAACTCACGGGAGACGGCACCATCTCCACCGTCAGATGCTGCGCCTGCACCGGCCCCGGCTTCGTCCCATCGCCCACCGTCTGAATCTGCGCGCGCAGCGGCAGCACCGCCATCATCGCAGCAAGCACCACACCGACCTGTAGCCAACGCTTCACGAATCCCTGCTTCCTAAACCCTGTTCCCTGCCTGCTCAATCATGATGCAGCGATCCATCACCACGCGAATCCCCGCCGCCTCTGCCTTCGCCGCAGCCTCATCGTTCACAATGCCAAGCTGCACCCAAAGATTATTCAGTCCCAGCGCAATCATCTCATCCACAATCGCCGGAATGAACTTCGGCAGCCGGAACACATTCACAACATCCGGCTTCCCCTCCGCCGCCACCAACTCCGCAAGCGATGCATAGCTCGTCTCGCCCAGCACCTCCTGCGCCGCCGGATTCACCGGCAGAATCCGGTATCCCTGCTTTTGCATCGTGCGTGAAACCCCAAAGCTCGCCTTCGCCGGATTCTCAGACAGCCCCACCACGGCAATAGTCTTGGCCGCCAGCATCGCACGAATCACACTCGGTTCGTTCATCTGCAAATCCTCCATCTTTTGTCATTCCGAAGCGAAGCGCGCGGAATCTGCTTTTCAAGTGCTGCCACAAATCATTACATCGTCGAACTCCTACTTCTTCCACGCACCCAGCAGCCGCCGCACCATCAGCAACTCGCCCACATGGTACGCATTGTGGTCTGCAATCAGCAGCGCCTCCCGCAACAGCGTCTGTCCATCGCCCCATGCGAACGGCGTGAACAGGTCCTCCGTCGCAAGCAGCTTCACAAACGCATCCCGGTCCGCCGCAACCTGTTTCACCGCCTCAGTCCACGCCGTGCCGCTTGGCGGCTCCGGCTTCTTCGCCCAGTAGCCCTCCGGCCACTTCGGGCTCTTGTACTTCGGCTCCGTGCTGAACCGCAGAATATCGTTCTGCGCAATCCGCAGATGGTCCAGCAGTTGCCACGCCGAATACGGCAGCCCCTCCGGCACCACACCCTGCAGCTTTGCAGGAAACCCCTTCACCACGTCATCGAACGAAGCATGCGCCTCAGCCTTCGTCAGCAGATCGCTCAGTTGCTTCCGCAGCGCCACAATCTCTTTCGTATCAGTCGTCTTAGACATCATCATCCTCCACCACAGCCGCGGGCACACCACCCTCGCGCCGCATCTTCAGATAGCCGCGGATAAACGGTTCCAGGTACCCGTCCAGCACGCGGTCCACATCGCCCACTTCCACTCTCGTTCTCAGGTCCTTCGCCATCCGGTAGGGCTGCAACACGTAGCTGCGGATCTGCGAGCCGAAGTTGATCTCCAGTTTGGAGTCTTCCAGCTTCCTTGCGGTCGCTTTCTTTTTATCCAGCTCATACTCATAGACGCGCGAACGCAGCATCTTCATCGCACGATCTTTGTTTTTATGCTGCGAACGCTCGTTCTGGCACCCCGCCACAATCCCCGTCGGCAAGTGAGTAATGCGCACCGCAGAGTCCGTCGTATTCACATGCTGGCCGCCCTTGCCGCCGCTGCGGTAGGTATCGATTCGCAGATCATCCGGCTTGATGTCCACCACGATGGTGTCGTCGATCTCCGGCGACACATACACGCTGGCAAACGAAGTATGCCGCCGCTTCGCCTGGTCAAACGGCGAGATGCGCACCAGCCGGTGTACGCCGCTCTCACCCGTCAGCATGCCAAACGCATAGTCGCCCGTGATGGTGAACGTGGCGCTCTTGATGCCCGCCTCGTCTCCATCCTGTATCTCGTTGATCTCCGTCTTGAACCCCTGCCGTTCCGCCCAGCGCAGATACATGCGCATCAGCATCTCCGCCCAGTCTTGGCTCTCCGTACCGCCCGCCCCCGGATGCACCGTCACAATGGCGTTCAGCATGTCCGTCTCTTCGCTCAGCAGCGTGTGCGACTCCAGCTTCTCCGTATGCGCGCCCAGCGCTTCAATCGCCTTCTCCAGCTCCGGCGCAAGCTCGCGCTCAGCCTCTTCGCTCTCGCGCGCCAGCTCGAAATACGCCTCAATGTCCGATATTTCCTGCGCCAGCGTCTCATCTTCAGATAGCAGCGTCTCCAGCCGTTTCCGCTCGCGCATCAGCGGCTGCGAACGCGCCGCGTCAGCCCACACCGTTGGGTCGGCTACCTTTTCTTCGATAACAGCAAGCTCTTTGCGAACGCGGGAGGAGTCAAAGATACTCCCGCAGATCGCGAACCTTGTCGCGAACCGGGGAGAACGAAAATTCAAGATCACTCAACATGCTTTCAATTTTAGACGAGTGCGCCGTAAGTCGTATTAGAGCATTTTTGTTTCACGTGTTAGCCTCTGCTGACAGCAGCTGCCTTGCTTAAAGCCCCCGGCTTCAGCCTTACAATTACCCACAACTTCGCGCGGTACGGTTTGGCGGAGATTCATTCTGAGCGCAGCGCAGGAATCCGCTTTTGTCTTTGTCTTTCCTCTCCCCGTCCTCCCCCCAAACTCTGTCATTCCGACCGAAGCATCGCGGCACCATGCGATGCGCAGCGGAGGAACCCGCTATGCACCGTCCACGCCACCATCACTCTCAAACCCTCCTCAACCAGATATCTTCATAGGCAATCAGCAGAGAGCCACCCCATACAGCCAGATCTACCCATGCAGCCCGGATTAAGCCCCCGGCTTCAGCCGGGGGGAGTGGGGCTTTAGCCCCACGGAAAAGGGATCGGAGAAGAATTGGGGCTTTAGCCCCTGAGGTACTCTTTTCTCTCCCCATGCTGTCAACATCTAAAAGGAAAACACTCTAGTTCGAAAGCGCCACAGCCGCCGGCAACACCGCCGTGTCTTTGATGTTGAGCAGGAAGTCTGTGACCGTCCATTCCCGGTCAGAGCGGTAGCAGACGAACTTCGCAAACAGCGGCCCCCTTTCATAGTTCATCACCAGGTACACAATCCTCACGCGCTGCGTCAGATCTTGCGAACTGATCACATCAAACGACTGGTACGCCCCATAGAGACTCTGGATCTTTCGCAACACAGCAACTTGGCTCAGCGCCTCCTTGTCCCCATCCAGCGGCCCATTCTTCACCCACAGCGATACCGCTTCCTCCGGCCCCTTCGCCTTGTACGCCTCCATCCCGGAGAGAAGCACCGGCGGCAGTTCGGCCATCCTGTTCGATCCGAGAAGTGTCACCTGAGCCGTCGACGTCTGTTGCCCCGCCAGCAGCACCACACATCCCAGAAACAGCATCCACTTACGCATACCCTCTCCCCTCAGCGGCTCACCCTTCACGCTTCTTTCGGTTGGAACAAATGCAGCACCGCCACCAGCATCAGCAGCGCTGTCACCACAGCACACATCCACGCAAACACGTCTCCATACCGCGTATAAAACGTCAACTCATTCTCATAGCTGAACCCCACCGCCAGCGCCGTCCTTACATGCCGCGGCGCATGCTCGCGCACTCGCCCATACGGATCGATAGCCGCCGTAATTCCCGTATTCGTCGAGCGCAGCACCCACCGGTGATTCTCAATGGCGCGCATCCGCACCATGTTCATGTGCTGCCACGGCGCGGCGGTATCGCCATACCATCCATCGTTGGAGATATTCACCAGCACCTCTGCCCCGTTCAGCACAAACTGCCGTATCTCGCTGGGGAAGACCGACTCATAACAGATGAACGTCCCAAACACGTGCCCGCCGCTGCGAAACACGTTGCGCTGTCCGCCCCGGTCAAAGTCGCCCACCCCCTGCGTCAGGTTGCTCGCAAAAAAGAAGAGCTGCTTGTATGGAACATACTCGCCCCACGGCACCAGGTGGACCTTGTCATAGCGCCCTGCCGCGCTGCCATCCGCATTGAAGAAAGCCGCCGAGTTATACACCTTGAAATTCCGCATCCGTCCCGGATCGGGTACCACGCCAATCGTCCCCGCAATCACCGGCGCCTGCGCGCTCTGCGCCAGCTTCGTCATGTTCGCGTCAAACCGTGGCTCCGGCGTCTCAAACGGCGCGGGCGACTCCGGCCACACCACCAACTGCGCTGGCCCAATCAGCCCAGCCTCTCGCCGTGCCGCCAGCGGGTCCACCGGATGCAGACTCAGCCGCACAAACTCTGCATACATCGCATCCACATTGGCAAAAGACGATTGCACGGCCAGCCCACCGGCCTGCGCTCCCACCTCAAGGTTCTCCTGCAGCAGCGTCGCAGACTGGTCAGGGTCAGCCGCCAACGGCATAAACCGGTGCACATGCAGTCCACCCAGCACAATAAACGCCGCCAGCAACAGCCCCACGCCCAGCACCTGTAACCGGATTACCCTGCCGCGCAAAACCCAGCATCCAGCAATAAGCGCGTTCACCAGCACAATCACAAACGACAGCCCGTAGACGCCCGTCCACGGAGCCAGTTGCGTCAACAGAAAATTATCCACCTGCGCCGTGCCCAGCAGGTCCCACGGAAACCCCGTAATCCGTGCCCGCGCCAGTTCCACTGCCACCCACAGAAACGGAGCCACCACCAGCGCTCCCGCCGCACGCACGCGCGAACCCCGCAGCAAGCCCACCAGCAGCCCAAAGAGCGCTGGATACAGCCCGAGGTACAGGCAGAAGAGAATGAGAATGCCGAAGGCAACCGGACTCGCCAGCCCGCCATAAACATGCATGGTGGGATAGATCCAGTAGCAGTTCCCCAGGTACCAGATCACGCCGGAAAGATACCCCAGCATCGCTGTCTGTCGCCAGTTCAGCGGCCGTCCCTGCCGGTCGCAGTGCAACAGCGCCAGCAGCAGCGGCACGATGGCAACGAACGCTAAACCGCTGCGCCAATGCGGCACCGGCCCTGCAATTGGAAACGGTATAACCTGTAACGCCCCAGAGAGGGCCGCCAATATCCAGGCACGTAATGAAATCTCCCGCATGGCCGCGATTCTATCAGTCCCGCACCTTCAGCAAGATTGCGATCCGCCTACAAAAGAAAATGCCGGCATTCGCGCCGGCACGATTTACCCCAATGATTCTCGTCTACCGGAAGACCAGCACTTCACGAATATTATCTTTCGCCAGAAAAAATCGAAACCCGCTGAACGACGCGAAGAGCTTCTCAATGGCCCGGTTCTGAAATACCTGCTGAATCGGATAGGGTGCCGCCACCTGTAACTCCACCGAATCGGTAGGCGTCAGGTGGTAGCGCTGAAACACCGTATCCGGCCCATCTGCGCGCGAGTGGAAAAACGCCATCAGCACGCCATCCGGCTCCATCACTTCGTGGATACGCTCAAACACGCGCGACATCATCTGTGGAGGCAAATAGTCCGCCGTGTCCCAGAAAAATACGATATCGAATTTGCGCCCGGAGAAATCCATCTGCTCCGTCACAAAGCGGTCCACGTCGAAGCTCGCCTCTGTCTCGCCCTCGCGCACCGTCATCCACTCCGGCTGCGAAGCGTCCTCCACCAGGTTTGACATATACACACTATGTCCCAGCCCGGTCAGGTAATTGATATTTCCCGGCGACGTTGGCCCAAGGTCCAGCACCCGTTGTGCCGGCCGGGCCTCCAGATACTTGCGCATCTGCACCCAACCGCTGGAGTGTCGCGCCGCCCTCTGCCCCGGAGCCCGCGCTGGTACGCTGGATGTCTCTGCACCTGCAAAAATATTGCGCAATTCGTCGCTCCCCTCGTACACAACGTATGTACCGGCTTACTGGACGCACACTTCCTGGAATGGCGCGCCCACCGGCATGCAGCAACATCACAACCTTTGCATCAATGCCCCGTATTGTAGAGACTCGGCTGCTCCACTTCTTCTTCTGGAGCCGGAGCTGGCGGGTACGACGCAACCGGGATAGCCCCAAGCGCAGCCCTGGCCGCCTGTTCGTTCTTGCCGTTGGTCTCCACCTTGCCGCTGATGCCTGCGCTCTCTTCAATCGAGAGCCGCGCCGCAAAAATATTGCCAATCACCGTTGCGCTCTGTCTCAGTTCCACGCGCCCCGCCGCCTGGATGTTGCCCTCCACGCGTCCAAACACAATCACATCCTGTGCCTGAATATCTGCCAGCACATTCGCATTGGGTCCAACGGTCAGGCGGCTGTCGGTCAGCACTACCGTTCCCTCGATCTTCCCATCCAGGTACAAGTCTTCGTTTCCCGTCACCTCACCTTGGATACGGACAGACTTCCCAATAACTGTTGGAGATCCTTCACCTGGCTTCATCATTTCTGCTCCTCAACCTCTGGAAAACTACTCTTGCCCGCACTATATCAGCGCTGGCAGGGCAAACACAGGAAAACTTTCATTCCCCTATAAGCGTCTATTGTAGAGAGAGATGCCGCGAAAACAATATCCCAGCACGAATCCCTTTCGGCTTCCTCTCTTTCTGCTGCTCGCACTGCTCTTCTCCGCGTCGTCCACCCACGCCCAGTCGTCACCGCCGCACCTCCCGGAGAAATCCAGCCCCCTCTCCCGCACGCCCCTGCAGTGGGTCTCTGCCGCCGCCGCACTAGAGCTGCCCATGGTCCGCCTGGAGAACCCCTACCTCCGTTATCACATGCTCTACCAGGGGAATAAAGGCATTGAACTGCGCGATGAAATCGAAAGCCGCGATGGCATGGTCGCCCGCCTCATCGCCCTCAATGGCCAGCCCCTCACCCCGGAGAAGGACGCAGCCGAACGCGCTCGCCTGCAGTACCTGCTGGATAATCCCCAGGACTTCTACGACCACCACAAGACCGATCAGGATGGCAAGAATCTAGCCGTCGAACTGATCCAGCAGCTTCCCCACGCCATGTTCTTCACCTACGCCGCAGACCAGACGCCCGCCGGCCACTTTCCCGGTTCGCAGGTCGTTATAGACTTCACACCCGACCCCGCCTTCAAGCCGAAGACCACCAAGGGCGAAGCCCTGCGCGGCCTCGCCGGCCGCATCTGGATCGAAACCAACACCGGCCACATGGTGCGCATGCACGCCACCATCATCAAAGACACCAACATCGGCTGGGGCATCCTCGCCCGCATCTACAAGGGCGGCGTCCTCGATCTGGAGCAGACTGACACGGGCCACAACCACCGCTGGGTCTTCTCCCGCCTGGACGAGCACATCACCGTCCGAGCCTTGCTGGTCAAGACCATCAACGTCAACGTGAAGCTGCAATCCTCCGGCTACCAACCCATCCAGTCGCTGCGCTTTCAAGACGCGATCCACATCCTGCTGGACACGCCCCTCCCCACCCATTGCCCCTGCAACTAAGCCGTGCGGCCGACCCTGCCCATCTTCCTGCCATCACCAAATTTCCCCCGAGTCATTCTGAGCGAGCGCAGCGAGTCGAAGAATCCAGACGCTCCTCGCGTCACCCATACCTCCAAAAGCTTCCGCTGCACGAATCCAGGAACCTCAGCTCTCATCGGAAACCACAAATTCGGGTGCCCCAGGTCTCGCTTTTGAGACCTGGGAAGCAGGTGCTCGCACCACCCCAGGTCTCATCGGAAACCATCTACCCCTTGATCGTCTCCCGCCGCACCGTCAGCTTCTCAATCAGATCCTTACGCACTTCAAATCCCCGTCCCGGCGTACTCGGCACCACGATCTCGCCCTTCGCGCTCACCGTCACCTCGGGCTCAATGATGTCTTCCGCCCAGTAACGCTTCGAAGCTGAAACATCGCCCGGCAAGCTGAAATTCTGCAGCGACGACAGCGCGATGTTATGCGACCGTCCAATGCCCGTCTCCAGCATGCCGCCGCACCATACCGGCACGCCGCGCTCCTCTGCCGCATTGTGAACCGCAATCGCCTCGCTGAATCCGCCCACGCGGCCAACCTTCACGTTGATGATGCGGCACGATTCCATATCGATCGCCGCCAGCGCATCTCTCCGGTTGCGAATCGCCTCATCCAGGCACACCGGCGTCGCCAGCCGTTTCTGCAGCATCGAGTGGAAGTAGAAATCGTCATACCAGAGCGGCTGCTCGATCATCATCAGGTTGAACTCGTCAAACGTCGCCAGATGCTCAATATCGCGGATGCGGTACACCGAATTTGCATCGCAGCTCAACGCAATATCCGGCCACCGCTTGCGCACCATCTCGAAGATCTTCACGTCCCAGCCCGGCTGGCACTTCAGCTTGATGCGCTGATAACCCGCCGCCAGCTCCGTCTCGATCTTCTCCATCTGCAGCTCCGGCGTCGGCTGAATGCCAATCGAGACACCGCACGCAATCACGTCGCGTTCGCCGCCCAGCAGATCGGCCAGCGCCACTTTCTTAATCTGCGCCTCCACGTCCCACACTGCGTTCTCAAGGCAAGCCTTCGCCATGCGGTTGCCGCGGACGCGCTTGAAGAAGTTCGGCACCGCGCCGCCGTGCTCCACCGCCTGCTTCACCAGTCGAGGCGCCAACTCCAGCCGCACCATCTCCCACGCCGTGTCGATGGTCTCTTCGCAGAAGTAAGGGTGCTCCCCTGCAACGCACTCGCCCCAGCCGGTTACCCCTTCGGCCTCCATCTCGATCAGCATGATGCGTCGTTCGGTGGTGGTGCCAAAGCTGGTCTGAAACGGGTGTACCAGCGGCATCGCAATCTCGCGCATGTGAATTGCATCAATCTTCATTCGAAGTGCCTCGTAATCCCTTTTCCAATAAATGAATCAACAATAAAAACCGTCATCATAGTGACAATAAATCTGGGTGCCCCATCTTCGCGACAGCTTCATCGTCGCTAAGATGGGGCATTCGTGAAGCGAACCGCCCCAGCCCATCTCCCCTCACCACAAACTCCAAACCGAGTCATTCTGAGCGCAGCCGAAGAATCCAGACGCTCCTCGCGTCACCCGTACCGCCAAAAATCTTCCGCTGCACGGAACCTCACTCCTCCACCGCAAAAACTCTCCCACCCAACACCACCGTCATCCTGAGCGCAGCGAAGGATCTCAGTATTTGCTTTTATCGCCGCACGGCCGTTAACCCCCAGAAAGGCCGTTGCCTTTGCTCTCTCATCATCTACCCCTAATCTTTTGTCATTCCGCTGCGCAGCGGCGGAATCTGCTTCTCGCCCATCCCTCCCACACTGTCATTCTCAGCGCAGCCAGGAACCATCACCACCCTAGTACTTCAACTCTTCATCCCAATGTCCAAGCTGATACGTCCCATTGCCATCAGCATCCCGTCCATAGCCCACCGCGCTCAAGCCCTCGCTGAACCCACGCTGTAGCGCTGCCCGGTTTTCCGCCTGCACCGTCAGGGCCTTTGTCCTGTCCGCCACATTCCGCTTCCATTCGTAGATCTCATGCGGCACCCTCACCGTCTGTAGCGTCTCCGGGCGCACCCGTGTCTCTCCAGCCAGCACCGCTTCCACGCGCTTCGACCGCAGCCACCACTCCGCATACAGCCGGTCCGTTGGCAGCCCGCCCTGCAGCTCTGAAGAAATTTCTCCGTACAGATTCGGCACATACCGTCGCGTGATCGCACCCAGCCGCTCAATGTTGAAGTAAGCGTTCTTGATCTCCAGCGGATCGAACGTCCACTCGATCAGGTCGATCCCCCGCGCCAGCGCATCATCGCGCTGTGCCAGCTTCAACCGCCGGCCAATGCCATAGTCGCGGTAGCCCGCGCGCACCGCCAGCATATGCGAATGAATGTAAGAGTGTCCGTTGCGATAGCCCGGAATGCTCATCGCAAATCCGATCATGTTGGCGTAATCCTTCGCGCCGCCCGGCAGGCTCGCGTCAAACGCGCCCACTGCCTGTCCGCCCGCCCTCTGCGCCACCAGGAACATGCGTCGCGGAATCACATCCGCCTCGTCGTAGCCCCATATTTCGAGCTGCAACTCCACACATCGTCCAAATCCATCCAGGTCACGGAGCGGCTGAATCGCAATCTCCGGGCCCGCTTTGGAGCGGGTACTTCCCAAACCTGCTTCCGCCCCACTTGCTTTTATTTCTGTCATGAATCCCACCGGCTCACTCTGCGTCACTTGCGTTCACGCTGTTTGGCCTGTTGCCAGAGCACTTCCAATTCATCTGCACTCAATGTACTAAGGCTAACCGATTCGCCTGTCCCGTTACCAATCTGCTCTGCATGCGCCTGCTCCATGGCCCCAAAACGGCTGCGGAATCTCGCATTCGTCCCCCTCAGAGCAGACTCCGCATCCACCTTCAAATGCCGCGCCAGATTCGCCATGGTGAACAGCAGATCGCCGAACTCCCCGGCCAAAGCCTCCGCATTCTCAGCGCCTTGCCCGCGTAACGTTACCTCCGCGCGCAACTCCTCAGTCTCCTCCGCCAACTTGGCAAACAATCCTGCCGCCAGCCCATCCTCCGGCCAGTCAAACCCCACCTTTGCCGCCCGCGAACCCAGCTTGCCCGCCTCCATCATCGCCGGCATCGTCCGCGGCACATCGTCCAGCAGCGACTTCCTCCCGGATGCGGAATCCGTCGTCTCCAGCTTTCCTGCCTTCTCCGCCTGCTTCACCCGCTCCCAGTGCCGCAGCACCTCCGCGCTGGTCTCCGCCTCGGCCTCGCCAAACACATGCGGATGTCGTCTCACCAGCTTCGCATTCAGATTCTCCACCACATCCGCAATGGTGAAATCCCCCGCCTCCCCTGCCATCTGCGCATAAAAAAGGACCTGCAATAGCAGGTCGCCCAGTTCATCCTTCAGATCCGGCCAGTTCCGCCGCTCTATCGCATCGAAGACCTCGTATGTCTCCTCCAGCGTGTACTTCTTGATCGTGTCGAAGTTCTGCTCCCGGTCCCACGGACACCCACCCGGCCCCCGCAGCCGCGCCATAATCCGCACCGCCTCGGCAAACTGCCTCGCCGCCTGCTCCATCATTTGATCCATACTTCTATTTTACTAAACCGCCACAACAACTACGCCAACCTCCACCACACTATTTTCTCCTGCCACTCATGCGAACTGCTCCCGCCCATTTCCAACCCCTCATCAAAAAATAGAAAGTGTCATTCTGAGCGCGCCTTTGCGCGAAGAACCCCGAAGGTTCCCGCGTCACCCATACATCCGCAAGCTTCCGCTGCACAAATGTGGGTGCCCCAGGTCTCGCTTCTGAGACCTGGGATGCAGGTGCTCATCCTCCCCCCGCTCTCCTCGGAGACAACATGTGCGGGTCCCCGGGTCTCGCCTCTGAGACCCGGGATCAACACCCACCCCAACGAACCCCACTCAAGGGACAGTCACCGCCCACTCAAGCCATATACTCAAAGCTGCAATGCCACTCACCTACCTCATCGCAGCCCTCCTCGGCCTCGCCTTCGGCAGCTTCCTGAACGTCTGCATCTCCCGCCTGCCCGTCGGCGAATCCGTCGTCCACCCGCGCTCCCGCTGCCCGCTCTGCCGCCACGAGATCGCCGCGTATGACAACATCCCCCTCCTGAGCTGGATACTTCTCCGCCGCCGCTGCCGCCACTGCCGCTGGCCCATCCCCGCGCGCTATCCTCTGGTCGAGCTCGGCGTTGCCCTCTGGTTTCTCGCCAGCCTGTCAGTCTTCGGCCTCTCGCTCGCCGCGGTCAACTCCGCCGTTCTCGGCTTCTTCTGCATCGGCCTGCTCGTCATGGACTGGCAAACTCAGATCCTCCCCGACGAATTTACCCTCGGGGGCGCCGCCATCGGTTTTCTCCTCTGCGCCACCCGCGCCTTTCTCCTCCCCATGGATCGCGGCGAGGTCGTACTCACCGGCCCCGAACGCATCCTGCTCTTTCGCGTCATCGCCATCATCGCCGCCACCCTTCTCCTCTGGATCATCCGCGCCCTCTACCGCCTCCTGCGCCATCAGGACGGCATGGGCCTCGGCGACGTGAAGATGCTGGCCATGATCGCCGCCTTCCTCGGCCTGCGCCACGCCCTGCTTGCACTCTTCTTCGCCGTCCTCGCAGGCTCCATCTACGCCATCGTCCTCATCCTGGCGCATCGAGGCACCGGCAAAACCCGCGTCGCATTTGGCAGCTTCCTCGCCCTCGGCGGACTAGCCTCGGCCCTCCTTGGCTCACCCCTCATCGCGTGGTATTCCAGCTTCTACCGTTGATCGGGCCACCGCAGTTCACCGCGCCACCAATGTGGGTGCCCCATATCTACGCAGTTTCATCGCGGAGATGTGGGAAGCGTCGCAAAGCGACGGCCGCGCTGAGCCTGCCCTGAGCGAAGTCGAATGGGCGCGCAAATACTCAACCACGTAAAATTCTACGAATGAAACAGAGCGCCTAAAGCCCCAGCTCTCGCCGAATCGCCATCATCTGCTTCACATGGTGACGTCCATGCGAGCGATGAAACAGCGCCCAATTCTCCACGCTCATGGGCCCCAGCGCAAAATGGCTGACGCACCGTCCCTGTCCCCACGCATTCTCCGCTTCCTGAAAGATCGTCTTCAACCCCTGCAGCCGCGCAGAAACCCGCGCCAGCGTCTGGTCGCCGCTCTCCCACTCCAGCATCACCGGCGGACACGTAAACTCCGGGGCCTTGTGTCCATGCGGGAAATAGCCCACTCGAGCGATCAGCAACTGTCCCCACCGCTGCTTCAACGTTGCGCTTGCCTTCGTGCAACGCCCCTTCAGCAGTCGCTCTTCAAACAGATTGAGCGTCGTGTCATAGGTCCGCAGCAGGTGCTCCGCAATCTGTTGAATATTCCATGCCTCCGGTCGCGCCGCTAGCCGCCGCTGCATCTGCGCCACATCCAGCCCCGCCAGCATCGCGCTCAATTCGTTCCGCAGATCGTCCAGCGCACCGCTCATGGTTTTCCTGTTGTTGCTCCTGTGCTCTCGCGTTGCAACTCCGCCAGCGCCCTGCGCGCTTCCTTCGCATGCTTCCCCTGCGGATCAGCCTTCACACACGCGTTGTACTCTGCAATCGCCTCAGGCTTCTTTCCCTGCCTGCGCGCCATCTCCGCCAGCCCAAAGTGCGCATCCGGATCATCCGGGCTGAACACAACAGCATCTTTATACCGCAGATACGCCCCGGCATAGTTGCCGTCCTTGATGTAAAAATCCGCGACCCGCTGGTCCTCTTCCGCCCGCGCCGTGTCCACCCGCCCCGAGCTGCCCACATCGGTCAACTCCAGCTTCTTCCGCACCGGCACATCAGGTTCAGCACCAGGCGCAGGATTCGCAGGAGCCACATCGCTGCTGGAGCTGAATCCGCCCCCAGCAGCCTGCGACCCCTCACTCCCCGGAAACGGAAATTTCCCGCCATTACCCTGCGGCGCATTCGGCGTGGGCCCATTTGGAACCGGTGCCGGAGCCGTGTGCAGCTCCGGTATCTCCTTGGTCTTCGAATCGTCTTCCGGAAACGGAAACTGCTGCGCCGCGCTCGGTGCCGGCGCACTCGGCGGAGCCGCAGTAGGGCTCTGCTGTCCCTCCGCAGGAGCCTGCCCCGCAGGAGTCGATTGGCTCTGCCCTGCAGTCGTCGCTGGAGTCTGCTGCTTTTGCGGATCAGCCGCCGCAGGCGTGCTCTGCGCCACGGCCACCTGCCCCGCCAGCACCATCAACAACACCGCCCCACACCAAACGCCCTGTCGCATCCACACCATCCCTCAATCTTAGACGTTCCAGCCCCCCAAGCGGGTGTCCGTCTCCTCTCGAGGTATCGCCACCAAAGCAGGAGGAGTCACCCAAGCGGGTGCCCCGGGTCTCGCTTCTGAGACCCGGGTACGATGCTCAAGTCTCCACCACCTTCATCGGAGACCACGCGAAGCGCAAGTCGCAGCCTCACCGTTCAATACCTGCGCACTTGCTGACTCGCTGCCTCCCTGATTTATACTCAGGCCAACGCCACACCAAGGAAGCCCTTTGATTCCCGGACTCATCATTCGTTCTTCGTCGATCCACGCCGCCGGCTGCTACACCACCCG
>DASWOP010000261.1:0-16344 GCA_036404255.1 Acidobacteriaceae bacterium
CCCGCGTCGATGATGTCCACAAACTGCACGCCCTTCACCACGCGTCCACCGCGCACATCCAGGCAAGCGATGATTCGTTTCGTCAGCATATTTTTGCTCGCTGTCCAGCACCATTTTTGTACATGGCCTTCAGCGGTTGTACGGTCTGTATTACTTCTTTGAACATCATCACAACTCCACAAAATTCTTCAGCACCTGCAACCCCACCGCGCTCGACTTCTCCGGATGGAACTGCACGCCCATCACATTTCCGCGCTCTACTGCCGCGGTAAACTCCCCACCGTAGCTCGTCGTCGCCGCCGTATCGGCAGAGACCGGCGCGCGCCACGAGTGCGTGTAGTACACAAAGCTTCCCGGCGCAATGCCGTGCAGCAGCCGCGAATCCGGCCGGATATTCTCCAGCGAATTCCAGCCCACGTGCGGCGACTTCAACTCCGCGCCCCGCCACGTCGCCGGAAAATGTTCGCACTGCTTGCTGAACGCGCCCAGCCCATCCGTCCCCGGCGCCTCGGTCGACCCCTCATACAGCCACTGCAAGCCAACGCAAATCCCCAGGAATGGCGTGCCTTTTGCGATAGCCTCGCGCACCGCATCCGTGAGCTTCAGTTGCTTCAATAACTCGGTAGCTTGAAAATGCCCAACGCCAGGAAGAACAATCTTCTCCGCACGCGAAACGACAGAAAAATCCTGCGTCACCAGCGTCTCGGCGCCAACATACTTCAGCCCCTTCACCACGCTGGTCAGATTGCCCGCTTTGTAATCAATCACTGCGATCATATGCATGCCCTATACTGCGCTTCCGTTCAGATACCAGAAGTAGAAAAGAACCAGGCTGACGACCAGAGAAATAATCCGCAACCACCTGCACCCAAACCAGCTAAAAACAAATCCCACCAGCGAAGCCAACGCGCCCCACGCCACATACCACCCAAGATTGCTCACGTGTCCGTAGAGCCCATTCCACTTCGCCGCAACGTGCCACAGTCCGAAGACCAACAGCAGCGAAACGACGTTGCCCGCTACGCCGATGCCAAACAGGCAGTTGCGAACTGTGAATCTCGTAGCCACTTACAGCAGCCCCTTCGTGCTCGGCAGCATCTCCCGCATACGCTCGTCCTTGCTGCACGCCGCGCGCATTGCCCGCGCAAACGCCTTGAAGATCGCCTCGATCTTGTGATGATTGCTGCGCCCGTACATCGTCTTCACGTGCACGTTCGCCTTCGCGCCGCGCGCAAAGCCGTCAAAGAAATCCGCCAGCAGTTCGCTTTGGAAGTCGCCCACCAGCCGCACCTTCACCTTGTCGTCCACCACATACGCCACGCGCCCACTCAGATCCACCGCCGCCACGGCCAGCGTCTCATCCATCGCCATCACAAAATACCCGGCACGCATGATGCCCTTCTTGTCGCCCAGCGCCTTCAGAAACGCCTCACCCAGCGCGATGCCGACGTCTTCGACCGTGTGGTGCTGGTCCACGTCCAGATCGCCCGTACACTTCAGCGTCAGGTCGAACGCGCCATGCCGCGTGAACAGCTCCAGCATGTGATCGAAGAACCGTATGCCGGTCGAGACGGTGTACTTGCCCTCGCCGTCCACATTCAGCCGCAGCGCAATCTGCGTCTCCGTGGTGTTGCGCTTGATCGTCCCAACTCGTGCTCGTGCCATTACTCCGCCTTCCAATTGATGTCCGTGAGCGATTGCTTCAGCGCCTCAATCCCGCGCGTTACATGCTCTTCAATTCCAATTGTGATGCGAACATTCCCCTCGCACCCCGGATCACTCGACCGATCCCGCAGCAGCACGCCGTGCCCGCGCATTGCCGCGACGAGCTCCTTGTGCTTCGAACCGATCTTCATCAGGATAAAATTCGCGTGGCTCTTCCAGTAGAAGACGCCCAGCTTCTCCAGCGCCAGCTCCATCCGCTGCCGGCCCTCCAGCACCTGGTTCGTATACCACTGCAGATACTCTTCGTCCGCGAGCGCCACCGGCAGGCAATCCAGCGCCACGCCGTTCACGTTGTACGGCGAGCAAACCTTGCGCAACGGATAGACCAGTTCAGCCTGCCCTGCCACCATGCCGAGCCGCAGATTCGCCAGGCCGTACGCCTTCGAAAACGTTCGCCCCACCAGTAGGTTCGGCACCGCGCCAATATCACCCAGCGTGCTCTCGCCGTGGAAGTGGTAGTACGCCTCGTCCATCAGCACAATCGCATGCGGAGCAGCCGCGCAGATCTTGAGAATCTGTTCGCGCGGAATCACTGAGCCCGTCGGATTGTTTGGTGACGAAATAATAATCGCCTTCGTCCGCGGCGTGATCGCCGCCATCACTCCGGCAAACGGAAACTGCAGCGAAACATCGCTGGGCACGCGCACCAGCCGCGGCGTCATCATGCTGATGCTGATGTCGTACATGAAAAATCCCGGCACAGCGATGATCGCCTCGTCCTGCGGATCGAGATACGCCGTACACAGCAGATGGATCGCCTCGTCCACGCCGTTGGTCAGCAGCACCTGGTCCGGCTTCAGCCCGAAGTGTGTAGCCGTTGCAATCTCACCATGCTCGCGCTCAGGATACTTCGTGAGCCCCGCAGCCGTAATCTGCTGCAGCCGCTCCAGCACGCGCGGCGAAGGCGACGCTGTGTTCTCGTTAAAGTCCAGCCGCAGTAATTCGCGCGCGGCCAGCGGCGGGTGATACTCCGGCATTGCGGCCACAAGCGCACGCGGCGCTACCGTTTGAATCTTTGTTGCAACACTCATGCCCGCGCTCCCTTGATCTTCATGCGCACGCCAACGCTTGCTGCATGGCCCACCAAACCCTCTGCCTCAGCCAGCGCAACCGCATGCGGCCCAAGCCGCGCCAACCCGGCGCGCGTGTACTCCTGCACCGTAATCACCTTCAGAAAATCCATCACGCTCAGCCCGCCCCGCACCCGGCCAACGCGACCCGTAGGCAACACGTGGTTCGTGCCGGAGACGTAATCGCCCATCGACTGCGGCGAATAATCACCCACAAAAACCGACCCCGCATTTTTCACCCACTTCAGGTCGTCAGCCGAATCCACCGTCAGATGCTCGGGCGCCAGCCGGTTCGTGATCGCCCGCGCCTCAGCCACACTCTTCGTCACAAAGATCGTGCCGCGCGCCGCAATCGAAATCTTCGCCAGCGGATTATTCTTCGCCTGCAGCTTCACCTCAGCCGTCACAGCTTCGGCCAGCCGCACCTTGCTCGTCACCAGCACCGCCAGCGTCTCCGGATCGTGCTCCGCCTGCGCCACCAGGTCCGCTGCAATGCCCGCGGCATCGCCGTGCTCGCTGGCCACCACAACCTCCGTCGGTCCTGCCGGCATGTCGATGCCGCACTCGCTGGACGCAATCACCTTCGCCGCCGTCACATACAGATTGCCCGGGCCAACGATCTTGTTCACCCGCGCAATCGTCTCCGTGCCATACGCCATCGCGGCAATCGCCTGCGCGCCGCCCACGCGATAGAACTCGGTCACGCCCGCGAGATACGCCGCCGCCATCGTCTCCTGCGCCGGCTTCGGCGAACACACCACCACGCGCTCCACCCCCGCGACCGACGCGGGAATTGCCGTCATCAGCAGCGTCGAAGGCAACGGATAGCGCCCCCCCGGCACGTAGCAGCCGACCGACTCCAGCGGGCGAATGATCTGCCCCACCTTCACACCCGCAATCGGCGTGCGCGTCCACTCCTTCGGCTTCTGCGCCTCGGCAAACTCGCGGATGTTCTTCGTTGCAATCAGCATCGCCGTCTGTAGCTCTGGCGAAATCGCGTTCCACGCCGCCTTCATCTCCGCGGCAGAGACCAGCAGCGCCGCGCCCGCCTTCAGCCCATCAAACTTCCGCGCATACTTCAGCAGCGCGCGGTCGCCCTTGCTCTGCACATCGCGCAGGATCGCACGCACGACCGGCTCCACGCTCGCCGTGGTTACGGCGCCCCGTTGTTCCAGCGCCTGCAGCATCTTCTCCGCCACTCTTCCGGTCGTACGAACGATCTTCATTGCGTTTCCTTCTTTGTTCTCACAGAGAACATCGCATGTAATACGATTTCCTCTGCTTTGAAAGGGACGAAATTTACTCCGTCCGGTATAAATTTCACCTCAACACGCGAAGCGATCCGCCGTCCGCGCAGGACTAGAGGACGACCTTGCTCAGCGGATACTCCACGATGCCCGTTGCGCCAGCAGCCTTCAGCTTCGGAATCACATCGCGCACCGCGCTTTGTTCCAGAATCGTATTCAGAGCCACCCACGCCGGATCATGCAGATGCGAGACCGTCGGCGAGTTCAGAGCTGGCAGCACGCCCAGCACAGCATCCAGATCGCTCTTGCGAACATTCAGCATCAGCCCCACCTGGTTCTGCGCGTCAATGGCGGCGTTCAGCATCAGCGCCAGCGTCTGGATCTTGTTACGCTTCCATTCGTCCTTGAATGAGCTCTTGTTGGCAATGAGCTGCGTCTCAGACTCCATCAGCGTCTCGATGATCCGCAGATTGTTGGCGCGCAGCGAGCTGCCCGTCTCCGTGACCTCCACAATCGCATCGGCCAGCGTCGGCGGCTTCACTTCGGTCGCGCCCCAGCTGAACTCCACCTTCACCGGGATATTCTTCTCCGCAAAGTAGCGCTTGGTGAACTCCACCAGCTCCGTCGCAATCGTCTTGCCCGCCAGGTCTTCCGGCTTCTGGAACGGCGAATCGTTGGGCACGCACAGCACCCACTTCACCTTCTGCCGGCTCACCTTCGAATAGGTCAGGCTGGTCACGTACTCCACGTCCGTCTGGTTCTCCATCACCCAGTCGTTGCCGGTCAGGCCGGCATCGAGCGCTCCGTGCTCCACGTAGCGCGCCATCTCCTGCGCGCGCACCAGCATGCACTCAATCTCAGGATCGTTGATGGAAGGAAAGTAGCTGCGGCCGCTGGGATAGATCTTCCAGCCCGCGCGCTCAAACAGCGCAATGGTTGCATCCTGCAGGCTACCCTTGGGAATACCGAGCTTCAGTTTATTCGCCATTATTTGCCTGCCTTCACATTAATGCTTTTGGTGAAACAGCTCACCGTGCCCTCGTGGCACACCAACCCGTCGCCCTCAACCTCCACGCGAAACAGCAGCGTGTCGTTGTCGCAATCCGTGGCGGCCGTGACGATCTTCAGCCGGTTGCCGCTGGTCTCACCCTTCATCCAGAGCTTGTTCCGCGAACGGCTCCAGAAGGTCACAAAACCCGTCTCCAGCGTCTTCTTCCAGCTCTCTTCGTTAAGGAATCCGAGCATCAGCATCTCGCCCGTCTTCGCGTCCTGCACAATCCCGGGGACCATTCCCTCGGTCTTGGCAAAGTCAATCTTGATCGTGTCGGTCATAATCTCTCTCTTCTCTTTTCTGCTGTAGAACTCATCCGTCAGCGCGCCCAATTCCTGTAAGCGTAAAAAGGCCCGCTGGCGTAAGCGCTGCAGCGGGCCTTTTTGAATCTCTGTGTGTCCGGTCGTGAACTCTTAAGCCGTCACACCGGTGGCCGCCACTGCGCTGTGCGCATGGTGATGATGGTGGCCGTGATGATGGATGGCAAAGTTCATATGCATTAAAACTATTCGACTGCCCCGAGCTTGTCAATTATCGCGTGCTCTGAGGACATTCGAAATAGAGAAGAAGGTAAAACAGTAAAACGGTAAAGAAAACTAGCTGTGTAGCTTATGCAGGGGATCAAGCCACACAACATAAAACACTTCTGCAGCTAGGAATCCATGTACACGCCAAGTTTTCGATGGAGTCCCACTGGTCTCCCGCAGGCCAAACTGCCAAGCATCATCCGTCCACAATTCATCATCTGCCGGATCAATACTCGGAAAGCCATTAGGCTCTGTTGTTTCCTTGAAAGGGATTGGGTGCCGATGTTCCAAAGGGGTAGACCACGTAAACGCATCCACTGTGAACTTCTGAAAGTAGTCAATATCCCTAAAAAATGCTTCAAAGAAGTCTCTGGGGCAATCTGATATACGAAACTTTGGATGATCAAGTTGAAGATACTGCAATGAAAACGTTAGATGTCGTTGGTCAACGCGAACAGCAGGGGCCTTAATGACCCCTGCTGATTTCTTGGTTCCCTTACCCATTGGCTTTCTGGTTTCCTTACCCTTTAGCGAGCTTGCCGAAGTATTTTTTCATGGATTCATGCGAGATTGCCACCCTTGATGGGATATTCGCAGGTAGTCCATTACGCGCTAATTTCCAAGGATCTTCATCATGGGAAAGCGCCTCCAGCTGTGTAGCCGTCAAACTACCGTAAGCGTCGAGGACGGAATGAATGTGCCCTGAAACCGCAACGTCAAGTTTAAGAGCTTCTTGCGGCACATCAATAGGATTCCAGCGAAAATGTCGATATTGGTCAAAAACAACGGGCACAACAGGTCCGTGAACCCACGCTTGGATTTCTGCTGTAAAAATGGGTTCTCCATGCAGCCCGAGATTCCACCCCTGAACGTAGTAAAGAAGCTTCTGCAACTTCAGGTTCGAGATAGGCAGCGTAGAACGCTGAACAATGAATTTTGCGACAGACTGAACGGGAGTCGTCATAGGCGGCACCCTCCTTAGGTTTCTCATATATAAGACGCAGGAAGACGCCACATAGTCGCACAAACCCTGGAAAAATGCAAGAAAATCTCCCGAGCTTGTCAATTATCGCCCCATCCATTACGCTGGCAAGCATTCCCCCTACATCGTGATTCGGAGACCTTCATGCAGATACGTCGTGGACTTTATGCAGCCGTCGCCATGCTCACCCTTGGCCTGACACTGCAAACCCTGGCCCAGACCCCAACGCCCGCACCCCCGAAGAAGCCCCAGACCATCGCCGAAAAGATCGCCGCCAACAAAGAAAAGATGGACCTCAACACCGCCACGGCAGCACAGTTGAAGTCCCTACCCGGCATGGGCGATAACTACGTCGCCCGCATCATCGCCGGACGACCCTACACCGCCAAGAACCAGCTCGTGCAGCGCGGCATCCTCCCGGCAGACGCCTACGCCAGCATCTCCGACCTCATCGTCGCCCACCGGCCAAAGAAGAAGTAGCTCCGCACGTGCTTTCAGAGCGCGCTCCCGTCCTGCCCGTTCGCATTCCCAAAAGGGGATCGGCGGGATGCAACATTCACCCGGCAGCAACCGCTTGCTCGTGATAATACAAGCATTATTCCCTTGCTTTTCAGGTAGCCCGAGGATGAATCTAGAACCGTCTGCTTCGTCTTACAGCTAAAGTACCCCACTAAGGATCCTCTCGATGCTGAAGCGTCTCTCGCCCTCGCTGTATATTGCCGCACTACTGGTTCTTCCTCTGCTCGTCCCCTCCGCGAACGCGCGGCAGATGGACCGGGTGACCGAAGCCGTGGATACGCAGCAGACCCGCACGCTCAAAGGGCATCTGCCCCGCTGGGCATCGTCCGGCAGGGATCTCGGCGCGGTCAGCGCAGACGTGCAGCTTGGCCATCTCACCGTGGTGCTGGCGCGGTCAGCGGCCATGCAGGCGGCCTTCGAGCAGTTTCTGGACGCGCAACAGAATCCGTCTTCGCCCAACTATCACCACTGGCTCACGCCGCAGCAGGTGGGCACGCAGTTCGGCCTTACCGACCATGATCTTGATGCCGTCACCGGCTGGCTCACCTCGCAGGGGCTGCGCGTCGAGGCAATCTCGCCCGACCGCACCCGCATCACCTTCAGCGGGGCCAGCAGCAGCGTAGGTCGCGCGCTCGGCACTGCATTCCATCGCTACAACGTCTCCGCCGGCACGGTCACAGAGCAGCGCATCTCCATCCATAGCGAACCCGTCATACCCGCTGCCCTGGCGCCGGTTATTACCAGCTTTCATGGGCTTTCCGAGGAGCAATTGGAGCCGCAGAGCAACTTCGTCAACGTTCCAGCCTCGCAGAGCGGCGATGCAGCCCTGCCCACACCCCAGTACACTGTCTCCTCCAGCGCCCACTATCTCGCGCCTGCGGATTTCGCCACGATCTTCAACATCAAGCCGCTCTACAACGCGGGCATCAACGGCAGCGGCGTCAAGGTAGCCGTGATCGGCCGCTCGCGCGTACTGGCATCAGACATCACAACGTTCCAGACCAACACCGGCCTCTCCACCAGCGCGCAGCCAAACACGATCATTCCACCCAGCGGCATCGACCCCGGTTACTCCGCCGATCAGGGCGAGCAGACGCTCGATGTGAATCGCGTGATGAGCACAGCGCCCGGCGCCCAGGTCGATCTGGTCGTGAGCGCGAGCACCAGCAGTCCCTCGAAGAGCGGCTTGTCCATCGCCGCGGAGTATGAGGTCAACACCCTCGTCGATCCCATCATGACCCTCAGCTACGGTGCCTGCGAAGCCAGCGCCGGCGCATCCGGGGTTTCCTACTGGGATAGTCTCTTCAGCGCAGCCGCGGCAGAAGGCATCAGCGTCTTCGTCTCTTCCGGCGATTCGGCCGCAGCAGCTTGCGCCACCCAGTTTGCCACTCCTCCCGTGGCAACGCCCGCGCGCGGCATTAACTACATCTGCTCCAGTTCCTATGCCACCTGCGTGGGCGGCACGCAACTCAACGACACCGCGAGCCCGTCCACCTACTGGAGTTCCACCAACGGAGCTGGACTGCTGTCCGCGCTGAGCTACATCCCGGAAGGTGCATGGAACGAGCCCCGGAACTCCAACAATACTGCCTACCAGATCGCGGGCACGGGCGGCGGAGTCAGCCTGTATGTCACCAAGCCCAGTTGGCAGACCGGAACCGGGGTCCCGGCAGATGGGTTCCGCGATACGCCGGATCTCTCCCTGCCCTCCGCCGCGCATAATGGCTACTACTCCTGCCTGAGCGGCAGTTGCGCCGGTGGAGGTTTCACCTACTTCTCCGGCACCTCGGCCGCCGCGCCCGGCATGGCCGGTATCATGGCGCTGGTCGTGCAAAAGCTTGGTGCGCGGCAGGGCAACTTCAACCCCGCCATCTATCGCCTGGCCGCTTCCACCACAAATATCTTCCATGACACTACACCGGCCAGCAGCGGCGTCACCACCTGCTCCGTGAACACTGCAAGCATCTGTAATAACAGCACCCCCAGCGCCACGGCTCTCACCGGTGGCCTGGCAGGCTATCCACTCACTACCGGCTACGATCTCGCCACCGGCTGGGGCTCCATGGATGTTGCCAATCTCATCGCCGGCGTCTCCTCCGGCTTCTATATCACCTCCAGCACCTCACCCACCATCACGGCGGGGGCCTCCGGCACTGCCAGCATCACCATCACCTCACACGATACCTTTGCCGGCGCGGTCACCCTCACGTGTGCCATTACCTCTTCGCCCTCCACCACCGCAAGCATCGCGCCAACCTGCCTCGTCACACCCGGCAGCGTAACGCTCACCAGCGGCTCCAGTACCGCAACAACCCTCACCATCGGCACCACCGTCCGCAACGCAGTCTCCGCGCCAGCCACCGCCGGCTTTGCCCGCTTCGGTGGCCTCACGTTGCTGCTCCTGCTGGCCATACCGCTCGCCCTGCGGAAGCGTCTTCCCGCCGTGCTCTTTTTCGCCCTGCTGGCGGCAGGGCTGGGTGCAATGACCGGCTGCGGCGGTAGCAGCTCCAATGCGGCAGCTAAAGCCAACGGCACCATCGCCGGGCAATACACCGCTACCGTGACCGGCACCTCCGGCGCTACTACTGCCACCGGAACCGTTGTTTTCACCGTCAATTAGCCCAAATGCCGCAAACACAACGGCATACTACCCATATGCGTCTAAACACAGAGTGCAACTCTGATAATCTGTCTTTTGGTGCAATAACTGGGGGTCTTTCGAGTGAAAGCAAGTGTTTGGACGTCTGCTGTGGCGATAACTGTTCTACTGACCGGCGCAATGCTGATGAAGGGCCAGGTCAAGAGCCAGGCTATTCCCGACGGCCCCGCGCCGCAGACTACCAAGGCCCCCGCTTCGTCCGTCTTCAGTGGCGTAACCCCCGGTGAAGGCACGACTGCGGAGAATAACGGCGGCCAGAAGACCCCGGACGCACCTTCCGCAACACTACCGCCTCCGCCGCCCCCTCCTGCGGCAGAGCCCGCCGCGGATCAGCCACCGCCGGAGACTCCGGCCACGGGCGAGGGTGCAGCCACCGTCGCCGGGATCATCCGCGTCAGAACCACCTTCGTCGAAGTCCCCGTCACCGTGAAAGACAGCAAGGGCAACCTCGTCCCGGGTCTCACCTGGCGCAACTTCCGCGTGATGGAGAACGGCCAGCAACAGCGCATGTCGCTCTTTACCGTGGACCCCTTCCCCATCTCCGCCGCCATCGTCATCGACCAGAGCCTGCCGGCAGACACCATGAAGAAGGTGAATGATTCCCTCGCCGCACTTCAGGGCGCATTCACGCCCCAGGACGAGCTTGCGGTTTACACCTACAACAACGGCCCGAAGCTGCGTACCGAGTTCACCGGCGCCCAGAGCGATCGAGTCAGCGTCGCGCTGCAAACCATGAAGACCAAGGGCCGCGATATGGGCGTGCCGGTCAACTCCGGCCCCCTGACCCAGAACATGAGCGTCAATGGGCAGGAGTTTGACCACAACCCCACCATGCACCAGGGGCACAGCGGCTCCTTCATCACCATCCCCAAGGAGATCCACACGCTCAACGACGCGATCCTCGCGGCGGCGACCGAGGTCTCCCGGCGCGGTGGCGGCCGCCGGCGCATCGTCTATGTCATCTCCGATGGCAAAGAGCAGGGTTCCAAGGCCAGCTTCAAGGAAGTGAAGCAGTATCTGCTCACCAACAAGGTCTCTGTCTACGCCACACTGGTCGGCGATTCAGCCACATGGGGCCTCGGCTTTCTGGATCACGCCCACATTCCGTTCATGATGCGTGACAATATCCTGCCGCAGTACGCCTCGGCAACCGGCGGCCAGGTCGATTCCGAGTTCCGCCAAAACGCTATCGAGGCCAGCTTCCAGCGCATCGCGGAAGAAGTCCGCCTGCAGTACACCATCGGCTACAACAGCCACGTCTCTTCACTGGACAGCCGTTACCGAACCATCGAAGTCCAGGTCAACCGGCCCGGGCTGACGGTGATTGCGCGCCCCGGCTACTATCCTTCGGCGACACCAATTCACCCCTAAAGGTGATGGCGTGAACTTTCTAACTGACATCTTCACCCTTGGGCACGCCGCGGCCCTTCTCGGCTGCGGCTCTGCCCTCTTCTGGGGTGGCGGCGACTTCTATGGCGGCGTCGGCGTGCGCGCTGCCGGCGGCAGCATTCGTGCCTCGCTCAAACTCATTCTGCTGGCCCACGCCGTCAGCCTTCTGCTGGTCGCCGGCATCGCCATGGCATTGCACATGCCCTTCCCGCACGGAGCCGCCCTGTGGTGGGGACTGGGCAGCGGAGCCGCCACCGCGCTCGGCCTGATGTGGTTTTACGTTGCACTCTCTCTCGGCCACATGGGCCCCGCCGCCGCCATCTCCGGCCTGCTCTCCGCCGGGATCCCCGCCTTCGTCGGCATGCTCACCGAAGGCGCACCCAGCGCGCTGCAGGCCATCGGCTTCACTGCCGCCGCCGCGTCCATCTGGATGATCGCCGCAGGCACCCCCGGCGACCGCGTCAGCCGCCACACCCTCACGCTGAGCATCCTCGCCGGAGTCTCCTTCGGCATCTACTTCATCGGTCTGCGGATGGCGAATGGCGCGGGCATCCTATGGGCTATGGCCGCCACCCGTATGGGCAGCGTCACCGTCACATCCCTCGGCCTCGTCATCCTCGCACTGGTACATCGTGGCGACACGAAAGAGCCGCCCTTCACCCGCCGCGCCGTCCGCTTCGCCATGATGACGGTCATCCTGGACACCACTGGCAACCTGATGTTCATCGCCGCCACCCGCGCTGGCCGGTTGGACGTGGCCGCGGTGCTGGCCTCGCTCTACCCCGCCTCCACCATCCTGCTGGCCGCCTGGCTGCTGCACGAACACCCCACCAACCGCCAGCGCTGGGGCATGGCCCTGGCACTCGCCGCCGTGGTGATGATTACGATTTAACTTCCGTCAGAAAACAAGCTCACCACGGATTACACGGATCAACACGGATTGAAAACGAGGGAAGTTTTAAATCACATCTAGGGGCGAATTTTCTATTGGGGTAAGGGTTTTGCTAAAACAATTGACTTGTCATTCCGAAGCGCAGCGCCCGGAATCTGCTTTTAAGTACCGCCATGAATCATCGCATCAACAGTAAAAATGCTCTAAAAGTACTTGCTCTTAAAATCCGTGTTGATCCGCGTAATCCGTGGTTAAGTTTTGCTTGTTTTTAGACCTTCGCGACCTTCGGATCAAAGTGCGGCCTCGGATACGCGAGCTTCAGTCCACTCAGCGCATCCACCAATATCTCGGAGATCACCACGTTGCGATAGTTCTTGTTGTCCGCCGGCACCACGAACCACGGCGCATGCTTGTGGCTGGTCCGCTCCAGGACCTCTTCGTAGGCGCTGGTGTACTGCTTCCAGAACTTACGCTCGCGGAAGTCGCCGTCTTCCACCTTCCACTGTTTGTCCTTGTCGTCGAGCCGCGCCTGCAGCCTGCGGCCCTGCTCGGCGTGCGAGATATGCAGGAAGAACTTCAGAATCACCACATTGTTATCGGCCAGTGTCTCTTCAAACTCGTTGATGTCTTCCAGCCGCTCGCGGACGGTCTCTTCCGTAATCAGCTTATGTACCCGCGGAGCCAGCACGTCCTCATAGTGCGACCGGTTGAAGATGCCGATCATCCCCAGCCGCGGCACCTGCGCATGCACGCGCCACAAAAAGTCGTGCGCGGCCTCCAGCGGCGTAGGCACCTTGAACGCGGCCACGCTGCAGCCCTGCGGATTGATTCCTGAAAATATGTGGCGGATGGTGCCATCTTTGCCGGCCGTGTCCATGCCCTGCAGCACGATCAGAAGCGCCTTCTTCTGGCTGGCATACAGAACCTCCTGCAACTCATCCACTTTGGAGCGATGCTTCTGCAGCACGGCTTCCGTGGCCGTCTTATTCTTCCCGTCGAAGGAGGCAGGAGGCTGCGTGTGGGCACGCGACAGCCGTACCTTATCGTGTGGCTTGACCAGGTACGGTGACCGAATCTTCATAATCGGCTCTTTTAGAAAGCAGGTGGGAAGGTTGCGTTGTTACTTCAGCGGCGTAACGTGCTCGTCCGGCTTCGGGGTCACAGCGTGCGCCGTCTCTACGGGAGTGCTCTTGGCGACTGGCTCGTCAGTTGCACCCTTCAGGCCGTCTTTGAAGCCCTTCAGGCCCTCACCGAGCCCCTTGCCCAGCTCTGGAAGTTTCTTGCCGCCGAAAAGAACGATCGCCACGATCGCAATAAGGATCAGATGCCACGGCTGTAATAGGTCGCCCATACTAAATCTCCTGCCCGACCGGATCCGAGGCTATTCAACAATCCGCGCCACCGGCGAAATCGGTTGGTTTTATTGTCGCACAAACTCGCGTTCGCGGATTACGGCACACCCTCCGCCGCCACAGCGATTTTTCCTCCCGTGCACACGCTCAAATCCTTCCCGGAGCGCCCTTTCATACCGCCAAACGGTATATCCTTTGAAGTGTTCCCTATGGAGGGCGATTGAGAGTGGATGCATACGCAGCGCAAGGTCTTAACCTGCGCCTGAACCGATGGATATTGGCCCTGCCGCTTGGGCTGATCGTGTTTGCCCTGAGTGCCGCTGTACCCGCGCGAGCCCAGGCTACAACCGCCGCGCAGAGCGGATCGAACTCCGCCGCGCAAAGCTCCAGCGAGGGCCCCGTTGCACGTGGCACCATCGCCATTGCCGCGCCGGTCACCTACGACAATCGCTACGAAGTCTACGGCGGCCTGAGCTACATGAACTTTACCGCTGGCCCCTTCGCCATTCCACGCACCAACCTGGGCGGCGGCGAGATCATGGGCACCTACTGGCTCAAGGGCCTCACCTCGCACGTTGGCCCCGGCCGTCTCGGCCTTGCAGCCGACGTGCGCGGCGAATACGGCACCACCCAGATCGGTCCCGTCCCAACCGCCTCCGGTCTGCATCGCACCATGATCTTCCAGCACATGGTGATGGGCGGCTTCCAGCTCCGCGGACCAAAGAACCAGTTCGTTGCACTCGGCGTGCATGCGCTCGGCGGCGTCTCGTGGGGCAACTTCTCCCACGGCACTCTGCCCGCCAGAACGCCTGAGTCGGTTGGCCTCTACACCAACCGCAGCGCAGGGATCGGCGCCATCGGTGCCAGCCTGGACTTCAACCAGAGCAAGAAGCTCGCCATCCGCATTCAGCCCGACCTGATGCTCTCCCACTTCGGCGACGCAACGGATACCAACTTTGCTCTCTCCGCTGGCATCCTCTACCGCTTCGGAAAATAACTCCTGCGAATCACTTCGCAAATACAAGGGCCGCACTCACCGAGTGCGGCCCTTGCCTTTGCCTCTCAAACTACTAGCCCTGCCGCAGCGTCTCCGCCGCGCGCAGCGCCAGCCCATGCGCAACCGAAGTAAATTCGTTGCCGCCGCGCATGCGTTCCTCGCCAAACCGGCTTACGAAGATGCGCCGCACCGCCGGCACAAACGAACTTCCTCCCGTCAGGAAGACGCGATCTACTTCGCGCGGATCGACGCCTGTGGTCTGCAGCAGCAAATCAACGCACTGCTCGATGGACCCCAACTCCTCCGCGATCCAGCCCTCAAAATCATCGCGCTCAACGGGGATGCGCAGATCCAGACCGCCCTCGCGAAAGCGGAACTCTGCACTGCTGCTCCGTGAAAGCTCCAGCTTCACCTGCTGCACCGCCTGGTGGAGCTGGTAGCCGAGGTCTTCGTCAATGATGGCGATAAGCGCCTCAATCTTCTCCGGCTCCAGCGCGCGTATGCGTGCCGTCCGCAGAATCTCCCGCACATTGTTCGTGCGCAAGAAGGAGAGGTAGTGCCACCGCTCCAGGTTGGCATAGATCCACGCCGGAACCGCGGGCATCAGCTTGTTCAGCGAGCGCGCCTCCGATGTTGACCCCAGCGCGGGCGAGACCAGCTTGCTCACGATGCGCGCGTCAAATGCGTCTCCGGCGAGCCCCACGCCACTGCTGCCCAGCAGGTCCTGCGGCGTGCGTCCACGGCGGCGAACGCCCGGCCCTACCCGCAGCAGGGAGAAGTCGCTGGTGCCACCGCCAAAGTCTCCGATCAGGATCAGTTCGTCGTGGTCCAGCGTGGATTCATATGCGTACGCCGCCGCAACCGGCTCCAACTCAAAATCGACGCGCTCAAAGCCAGCCAGCGTAAACGCCTCACGCAGCCGTGCGACCGCGAAGTCGTCGTCCTCCACCGTCTCTGCGCCCACAAACCGCACCGGCCGCCCCACCATCGCGTAGCCAATGGGTCGGTCAAACTGCTTCTCCGCATGTTTGCGCAGGTCGCCAAGTATGCGGGCAATCAGGTCTTCCAGCTTGTGGCGGCGGCCAAAGACCTCAGTCCCCGTAAGCGTGCGGCTCGGCAGATGAGACTTGAGCGACTGGATCAGCCGCCCTTTCTCCTCTGCCTCCAGATAGCGTTGAATCGCAGCGGGGCCGGTAAGCGAATGTGTCCGCTTCACCCCCGCTGCCGTCCTCATCATCTGTTCGAAATAAATAACGGAACGGGAGGCACCACCCGAAGCAAATTCGCCAAACTGTACCGGCGAATCTCCCGCTGCCAGCGCCAGTGAGCTGTTGGTCGTGCCAAAATCGATCCCAACAGCGTCCAGACGATTTTGTGTTTTCTGCATTCAACCATTATGTCGCAGCAGGGCCGGTGCGAATTTTCTATGGGTGTAAGGGTCTCGCTAAACCATTGATTTGTAATTCCGTTAAACCAGGTTATTTGTCATTCCGAAGCGCAGCGCGCGGAATCTGCTTCTCGAGGATTGGCCCGCAGGCAAACCCTGTCGATTCTTCCACGAATTTCTGACGCACCACACCAGGACGTTCTCCCCGCTACTCGATCACGACGCCACAGGCAATCCGGTTTCCGGCATTCCCCGTAGGATCAGTCATCATATCGTCCGCATGATCGTGGATCATGATGGACGTGCCGCCATTAGCGAAGATGGAGTTCGCCGCATCCGGCGCCATGGTGAGATAGTTCACCGTAAAATCCACCGTTCCGGTATGCGTCGGCCCAACAACCAGGTTGCCGGGCAGGTCGCCGTTATGGTGTCCCATCGGATTCTCCATGCCATGCTGCTTGCCGTCGGGATTGAAGTGCCCGCCCGCGCTCTTGAAGTCCGGTCCCTCGCACTTGGCAAACTGGTGGATGTGTACCGCATGGGTGCC
>DASWOP010000262.1:0-6448 GCA_036404255.1 Acidobacteriaceae bacterium
CCCCACCGGCACCTTCGCCAGCGTCGTCAGGTTATACGCCTCAATATTGCGGAAGCCACCCGAAGTCTCACTGCCAATCGTCACGCCCGCCGCGCCCTCGCGAATGATCGAGTCACGCAGCACCACATCCTCCGTCGGCCGATTCACCCGCAGCCCGTCAGAGTCACGCCCCGCCTTCAAACACAGCGCGTCATCATTCACCGCGATGTCGGCATGTTGCACCAGCACCTTACGCGACGAATCGATATCGATGCCGTCGGTACTCGGCCCATGCCCGCCCTCGTTGTTGCGAATCGTGATGCCGTCCACCGTCACATCATGCGAATAGCAGATATGCACCGTCCAGAATCCCGACCTCCGCAGGTTCAACCCCTCCACCTTCACGTTCGACGAATCGAAGATCTGGATCAGCCGTGGCCGCTTGGCATCGTAATCTGAAGCCCAACGCAATCCTTTCGGATCATCGATCTTGCGCAGCGCCCAGTAGCCATCCCACCATACCTTCCCATCGCCGTCGATGGTTCCGTCGCCCGCGATCGCCGCATTCGTCTGCTTGTAGATATTCACCAGCGCCGCCGGCCACGTCATCTCGATCCCCGCCACGCGCGTCGGCATCAGCGGATAGTCCTTCAACTGCTGCGACCCGATCAGCGTCGCGCCCTTATCGATCCGCAGAGTCACGTTGCTCTTCACAAAGATCGCACCGCTCAGATACGTCCCCGCCGGAAACGTCACCGTCCCGCCATGCACCGCCGCAGCGTCAATCGCGCGTTGAATCGCCCCCGTCTCCAGCGTCACGCCATCACCCTTCGCACCATACTGTCCCACTGAAAACGTCTTCACCGGCGCGGCATGAGCAACACTGGCGAGCACAAGAAAAAGAGCAAACACACGGCTTCGCATAAGCTATTTCGTCTCCAGAAGATGAACCGTGCCTAGTATCCCCGACGGCAGCGGTTCAAGGTCATCTACATCCTGCGGAATAAATCGCTGCCCATACCGCGCAGACAGCAGGTGGTAATCCGCCGGCGCTCTACCCGCCAGCATATTGATCGCCGTATTCGCCACGCGAATCTCGATACGGTTTCCCCCCGTATGCAGCGCCCCGGTCACATCCAGCGCATACGGCGGATGCCACACCGAACCAACCCGCTTGCCATTCACCCACACCTCGGCAGCCTCGCGCACCGGACTCGCCAGCAGCGCGTACGTTCCATGATCGTTCGCGCCCAGCAGAATAGCGATCCCTTCGCCAAAATCCAGCGTGAACGATTTCGCCCCCGCAAACTCCGCCGCGCTCACCGTCACCGTCTTCGCATACGTCGCCACGCCAGAGAAGAATCGCAACTCCGGATCATCCGTCCACGACTTCGGCTCATCCACCTTCTGTACAGCCGACGCCTTCTCCCCGAGAGCCGCATAGCTCACCGACCATCCCCGCGTCCAATCCGCCGCCACGCTTGCCGCTCCCTCTACTGGCGCAACTGCATTCACCGGCTTGTCGCTGAAGACAAACACCCGCGACTCATACGGCGCGAGCTGCAACGGCATAGGCGTCGCCGTCTGCACTTCGCCCGTGAACGGATCCCATGCCGTCACCACAGGCCGCGCCGAGCGGAAACTCGCCGTCGTCGTCACCGCCTGGTTCGCCGTGTTCGTCACAAAATAAATATCTGCATCATCCAGCTTGCGATGGATAAATCCCACCGCCGCGCTCTCTTCCGCCAGCTTCATATCCGGCGTGAGCGCGCTCTTCAGCGCCGCACCCAACTCTGCATCATGCGCGATAACCTGCGCATTCGCGTTACCCGTGAAAATCCCCTGCGCCAGCTTCTGCACCTCAGCCGAAACTGCCTCCGCATGCATCAGCCCAGGCGCTCGGCTCGGCATTCCACCCACCGCGATCACCTTGCCACCCTGCGCGCTATACGCCGCGATGGCCCGCAGCGTCTCCGGCGCCATCCGCTCCACATGCGGCAGCACCAGCACCGGATACTGTATCCCCGCAACTTGAATCGCCTCCGCATCCAGATAGTCCAGGTTGTACCCCGCGCTCTCAATCTGTTGCGTCAGCTCCGGCGTAACGTAATCCTTCATCCCGTCTGACAAACTGGTCCTGCCCGCCTCCATGTGTGCGTACACATCGTCGTTAGGTAGCAGCACCGCCACATCATTCGCTGGCTTACCCTGCCGCAGCAGATAGCTCACCCGCTGCAGATACTTCGTCACATCCGGCATCACCATCCACCACGGATTGTGATCGTTGAAGACCGCCGCCGCATAGAACGCCCATCCCGGCTCCGCCACACCCGGCGGTGTGTAAGGCCAACCATGCCCGATCAATTGATTCACGCCCTGCAGAAAGAAGCAGTCCGCCTCCGCCTTCATGTCCAGAGGCGTCGCACGGAACGCAGGCGAGTGCAGCCACGTCCACGTCTCCGCCGAAGTCACCGGCCGCCCATACACATGGCTCGCCGAAGTAGCCCAGCGCGTGAAAGAGAACCGGTTCCACTGCGGCCCTTCGCCCTCCGGCAGCGCCACCAGCCGGTTGCTCGACATCGAGGCCGGCGGAAACCCATACGTCTGCGAACGGAATTGCGTGTGGTGTGCCTTGGCCCAATCATTGACAGGCGTCAGATAGCGCTCGTTGAGCAGCTCCGTCAGCGTCAAGCCCCAGTCGCGCCTTACCGCCGCGCTCACCTCGCTCGTCCCGCTCGTGAGCTGCGGCAGATACGGCGTCAGGTCATATCCGCGCCGCCGCTGAAACTGTAGCAGCAGATCATCCGTCCAGTCCGCCCCGTAAACCTCCAGGCTGTCACTGAACACAGCGTAAGGCGGCGTAGCGCCGAACGCCTTCATCAGCGGTTCTGCCACGGCATGCAGATGGCTCTCCACCGCCACCTTGCTGTAGTGGTCCAGCACAAATCCCTCGGCCCCCACCGCCGCGCGCTTCACCTGCTGCCCCGTCCGCCCGGCAATGTAGAAGACCACCACCCGCGCGCCCGCCGCCGGTATCAGCGTCACATGCCCATGCTCCGGCAACGCATCCATCCTCTGCAGCGCATCGGCCTTATACGCCTTAGCGCCACCCTCGCCAGCGAACACAGCGATCAACTTCTCGCCATTTTCCATCGCCGGCGCGGCCACCGAAGCCGCCCCCGCCGGAAGATCGACCGCCACCACCCGCAAGCAGCTCGATGCCTGGTCCGCCGAAACATGCGGCCCCCCATACGGCCATCCGCTCGCCAGTGTCATGTCGATGCGCATACCGTTCTCGTGCGCCTTCTGCGACGCAAACTTTACCGCACCCAGAAAATCATCGGAGAGATACGGCGTGTTGCGGAACCCCTTCGCCACATCGTCGAGCGCCATCGGATACACCGGCTGAATCTCAAACCCGCCGATGCCTCCAGCCTTCATCGCCAGGATCTCGCGCTCCAGTTCCGTCTGCTTCACCGCCGGCCCAAACCACCACCAGCGCATCATGATGCGCGCGTCATCCGGCGGCGCTGCAAAGTTTTGCCGCACCTCCGCAATGCCGTGCTGCGGAGCAGCCTTCTGCGCCTGTGCTTGTACCATCATCAGCGCCAGCGCGCCGCCACAGAAAACAACCCGAAGCCACCCTATCCACGTCCGCGTCATATCAGACTCCTCGCGCTGTCTACTTAGGAACCGTCGCGCCCGGCGCAGCCGCAGCTGGCGCAATCGCCGCATCCGGAATCGGCGCATTTAAAATCGGTGTAGCTCGTCCCTGCAGCTCCTGCCTGCCCGCGGTGTCGAAGAGATCGAAGACCACCACGCTGTTCTTCCCCTCGCGCAGCCACGGCCCCGGAACATACAACGTCTTCTGCGGCCCCTCGTTCCAGTATCTGCCCAGCGCATGCCCGTTGATCCACAGCGCTCCCTTGCCCAGCGCGCTCACATCCAGAAACGTATCGCCCGTCTGCTTCACATCGAAGCTCGCAAACGCAAAGTGCGGCCCTGTCAAAGCCGTCTCCGCTGTTCCCGGCTTCACCGCCGCCACATCGCCCGACTCCAGCGGCAGCGAATAATTCTCCCAGCCCTCCAGCGGCGCACCCGCCAGCATCACGCCATGCGTGATGCCCTTCGCCTCGCCGCGCATCATCTTCGTCGAATTGATGCGCCCCGAATTCTCCACCAAAATATCCAGCCTCGCACCTTTCTTCGCGTTCAGCGGGATGCGGTCCTGCTTCAGCCGACGATCCACCGTCCCCGCCAGCTTTCCATCCACGTAGATGCGCGCATAATCATGCACTGCGTCCAGCACCAGCTCGCCCTTCGCCGCCGCAGCCAGATGCTTCCGGTAGAGCACGTAGCCGTAAGCCTGCCCCATCGCCTCCATCGTCAGCGGAGCCTTGCTCTCCACCGCCTTCGGCAGATGCTCCCACAGTGAAGTCGCATGCCCCACCGCAAACGGCTCCACCGCGATCACTGCCGGAGCCTCCGGCACCGCAGGCAGCGGCACATCCACATACTTCGCCAGCACCTCGCGATACGCGTAGAACTTCGCCGTCGCATGTCCCGCCTCGTCCAGCGGCGCGTCGTAGTCATAGCTCGTCACGTCCGGCAGATACTCGTTGTTCGTCCAGCTCGCCCCGGCCATAAACCCAAAGCTGGTGCCGCCGTGGAACATATAAATGTTGATCGAAGATTTGTGGCTCAACACATACTTCAAATCCTCGACCTGCTTATCCGTCGGCCTCGTCTCATGCGGATGCCCCCAGTGATCGAACCACCCCGGCCAATACTCCGTCACAAACAGCGGCTGCCCCGGCCGTTCCTTCGCCAGCGCCGTCAGCCCACGCGCCGCATTACCGGTTCCAAAATTCACTCCGGAATAAACACCGTCAATCTCCCCCGCCGCCAGGCTCTTCGACGGATCGACCGTATACAGCAGCGCATCCGCCCCCGTGAATCCCGCCTTGGCAAAGATCTCCTTCATGTGCAGCATGTACTTCTTGTCATGATCAAAATTGCCGTACTCGTTCTCGATCTGCACCGCGATGATCGGCCCGCCCTGCCCAAGCTGCAATGGCGCCACCTCCTTCGCCAGCCGCGTGATCCAACGCTCCACCGGCTTCATGAACGCAGGATCATCCGTCCTCAGCACCGTCTTCATCTTCGGATCGGCCAGCAGCCACGATGGAAACCCGCCCATCTCCCACTCCGCGCAGGCGTACGGCCCCGCCCGCAGCAGCACATTCAGGTGCTCCTCCTGCGCCAGCCGGACGAACGCCGCCAGATCGTTATTGCCGCTGAAGTCATACACGCCGGGCCGCGGCTCATGCACATTCCAGAAGACGTACGTCGCAATGGTATTCAGCCCCATAGCCTTCGCCATCTCCATCCGCGCCTTCCAGTACTCCCGCGGGATGCGTGAGTAGTGGATCTCCCCCGAAAGGATCTGCACTGGCTGGCCGTTCAGCACGAAGTGATCGCCCTCAACCACAAACCCGGCCTTCGCCGTAGCCTGCTGCGCCACCGCGCTTCTCTCAGCCGTTAGCATCCCAGTCGCCAACACTCCAGCGCCCATCACACCCAGCAGCGCGATACGAGCCATCTTTTTCATACGAAGATTCCTGCGGAAATAAATCACAGCGAGCTCCAGAGACGCATATGCATCCCGCCGAAACTCTATGGCAGCGCGAATATCAGTGTCAATAGGCAAACAATTTCAATTTGAATCATCACAGCAGACTTACGCCGGGCAGCTCTCCACCGCTCCAGCCTCGGCCAGCCGCGCCGCCCACGCGCACGTCGCGCTTTCCCGCTCCAATGCCGCCAATTGCACCGCAAAGTTCCCCGCCGTCGAGCACTCCGTCCCCGCGCGGCAAACCTCCAGCCCCGTGGCCTCCGCCGTCAGACGGTTTAGCAGTTCGTTCTGACTGCCGCCGCCCATAATGTAGATCCGCCGCAGCGTCTTGCCTGTGATGGCCGCCACGTTACGCAACACCTCCGCATACCGCGCCGCCAGGCTATGGAAGATAAACGCCGCCATCTCCGCCTCGCCCTCAATCTCCGCCAGCCCACGCCGCCGCAGTTGCGCGTTGATGCGTTCCGGCATCCGCCCCGGCAGCATCAGGTCCGCCTCATCCACATCCAGCACGTAATCCTTCAGCGGAACCCCAGCCGCAGCCGCAATCAACTCCGTCAGGCCCAGGCATTCGCCCGCCGCCTCCCAATAATCCATGCACTGCCGCAGCAGCCACATCCCATTCACATTCTTGTGAAAGCAGATCGTCCCATCCGCCCCGCCCAGATTGGTAAAGTTCTCCGCCCGCGCTTCAGTCGAATTATTCGGCTCCCGCAGCAGCGTTCCCACCAGCGACCACGTCCCCGAGCTGATGTACGCCCAGTCATCCCCCGCATCCGGAATCGCCGCAATCGCAGACGCCGTATCGTGGCACGCCGGCGCAATCAGCCGCGT
>DASWOP010000263.1:0-8594 GCA_036404255.1 Acidobacteriaceae bacterium
TTCGTAGATACCGCGGGGCAGGCCGACCACAATACCAGTAAAGATCAGCAGGCTCATGCCGTTGCCGATGCCGCGCTCGGTGATCTGCTCACCCAGCCACATGATGAAGGCTGTGCCGGTAGTCAACGTGAGAACGCAGAGTGGAAGGAACTGGTAGCGAGGCATGGTGACCATCGCCTGGCCGGTTGCCGTCTGTGTGAGTGTAAGACCGATGGCGGTGGACTGAATGACCGCGAGAATCACGGTGACGTAGCGCGTCCACTGGGTGATCTTGCGGCGGCCCAGCTCGCCTTCCTTCTGCAACTTCGCAAGCGGCTCATAGATAACGGTAAGCAGCTGGAAGATGATGGAGGCCGTGATGTACGGCATGATGCCGAGCGCGAAAACCGTAAGCTTGCGCAGGTTGCCGCCCGTGAACATATCAAACAGTCCGAGCGCGGAGCCGGAGTTCTGGTTGAAGAACTGCATCAGGCTGTCGCCATTGATACCGGGCGTGGGGATATGCGCGCCGATACGGTAGACGGCCAGAAGACCAAGGGTAAAAAGAACCCGCTTGCGCAGATCCGGAATCCGAAAAATATTAGCGATCTTTTCCAGCATAGTTACGATGAACTCCAGCCTGCGCGAACCCAATCTTCAAATCAATGCCAGAGAGCAGTGTACCTGCGGCTGCCGCTCTCCGGCCAATGCCCTGCGCTGTCGCAGAGCAGAAACCTAGCTGACCAGAACAGCCTTACCGCCGGCCTTCTCGATCTTCTCTTGCGCTGTCTTGGAAAACTTGTGTGCATGAATGGTAACAGCTGTGGTGAGTTCACCGTTACCGAGCACCTTGATCAGGCCACCCTTGCGCTTGGTGAAGCCCAACTCGGTCAGCTTCTCGAGCGTCAACTCGGGCTCATTCAGCTCCGCGATGCGGTCCAGGTTGAGCACCGTGTACTCGACGCGGAAGATGTTCGTAAAGCCGCGCTTTGGCAGGCGGCGATGCAGCGGCATCTGGCCGCCTTCAAAACCGCGCATCAGGCTGGAGCCCGAACGCGAACCCTGACCCTTGTGGCCACGGCCTGAAGTTTTGCCTACCGAGCCCATACCACGGCCGACGCGCTTTTTGTTGATATTGGCGCCCTTGGGCGATCGGAGGTTCGAAAGATTCTTAGTTGCCATTGTTTCCTCGCTCAACGCCGGTGAGGTCATTGCCTCGCCGACTCGCTTATGTGGGGTTTTCAGCTGCCAGTTTTCAATTATCGGGAAGACCAGTCTTCTTGCCGATAACTGAAAACTAACAACTGAGAACTGTTATTTAGTCTACGACGCGGACCAGATGTGGGATCTTCGCGATCATGCCGCGGATGCTCGGCGTGTCTTCGCGTTCTACGACCTGGTTGAGCCGTGTGAAGCCCAGACCCTTCACCACGAGCTTATGCTTCATCGGGGTGCAGATCTTGGACCGGTGATATTGAATCTTGATCATTGCTTTCTCTGCCATAATGCTTTTCCTCACTGCGACAGCGACTCTGCGCCACGCTTGAAATCTTCTCGCTTACAGTTCCTGAACTGTCTTGCCGCGGTTGGCAGCAACTTCCTCGCGATCGCGCAGCTGGATCAGCGCATCGAAGGTCGCCTTGATGACGTTATGCGGATTGGCTGAACCGAGGGACTTGGTCAGCACATTCTGCACACCGGCAGAGGTCATTACGGCGCGCACTGCACCACCGGCGATGACGCCAGTACCTTCAGGAGCCGGCTTCAGCAGTACCTCGCCCGAGCCGTAGTGGCCGAGCACCTGGTGCGGAATCGTCGTCTCCGTCAGATTGATCTTGAACAGGTTCTTCTTGGCGGATTCGATGCCCTTGCGAATTGCCTGGGGCACTTCCTTCGCCTTGCCGGAACCATAGCCAACCACGCCTTCACCGGGATCGCCGACAACGACGAGTGCCGCGAACGACATGTTTTTGCCGCCCTTGACGACCTTGGTCACGCGGTTGATCGAGACGACCTGGTCTTTCAGGTTGAACTTGTTGGCATCGAGCTTCTTCTTTATGACTGCCATATACTTGTCCATCTTTCCGGTGTGCTTAGCATCACCCAAAACATTTCATGCCCGCGCATACTGTACGCGGCGTTACTTAGAAGTCGAGACCAGCTTCACGCGCGGACTCAGCCAGCGCCTTGATGCGGCCGTGATAGAGATAGCCGCCACGATCGAAGACCACCTTCTTGATGCCCTTTTCCGCTGCCTTCTCTGCAATCAGCTTGCCCAGTTCCTTGGCTGCCGCCACATTGCCGCCGTTCTTGATCTTACCGGCGAGCGTGGAAGCCGATGCCAGGGTCGTGCCCGCGGCATCGTCAATCAACTGCGTGTAGAGCTGGTTGAGCGAACGGTATACGTTCAGGCGCGGACGCTCTGCGGTACCGCTCAACTTCTCGCGAATGCGCGTATGTACGCGCTGACGAACTACGTTTCTCTGCTTCTGCTGAATCATTCTGTATCTTCCTTCCTAATAGCGGCGGCCCAGTGGAACGCCGTTCGGTTCATTTTTGAGGGATTAGGAAACCGGCCTTACGAATCCCTGTTTCCTAATCCCTAATCCTTGTTTACTTCGCGCCGGTCTTGCCGACCTTCTTCTTCAGCTTCTCGTCAGAGTAACGGACGCCCTTGTTCTTGTACGGATCCGGCTTACGCAGCGAACGCATATCGGCAGCTACCTGGCCAACCTTCTGGCGATCAATGCCCTTTACCGTCACATGCAACTGCTTCGGATCGATCTCGACGTCAATGCCGGTAGGCAGCGGGAACTCGATCGGGTGCGAGTAGCCCAGCGTGAAGACCACCGTGCGCGCACCCTTGAGCTCGGCGCGGTAACCGATGCCGACGATGTCCAGCTCCTTCGTCCAGCCAGCGGTAACGCCCTGTACTGCGTTGAAGACGAGCGCGCGGGCCAGGCCATGAACGGCTGCCTGCGAATCATTCTCACGCTCTGCGTGCAGAATGCCGTCCTTCTCCGTCAGCTTGATGCCCTGCGGCAGAAGAGCGTCCACGCTGCCCTTGGGGCCCGTGACCTTAACGACGCCGCCATCCACCACATACTTGACACCGGCGGGAATGGTGATCGGCTGTTTTCCAATTCGTGACATTTCGTAATCCTTATGGCTTGCGAGTCCCGGCGATCAGGCTTCTGATCTTCGTTCCACTGCAGCCCTCAAGTGCTCTCGCACTGTCCTGCTTTTCTTGCATTCTGCCGAAATATTACGCGGTAGAGCTAAATCGTTTGCACCCGGCACAGATGCGCGCAACCCGCGCAATTCGCCGTCCGCGTAGGACTACCAGACTTCGCAGAGAATCTCGCCGCCAACGCCTTCGCGGCGCGCCTGACGTCCAGTCATCACACCCTTGGGAGTGGTGAGGATGCAGATGCCGAGTCCACCCTGTACACGACGAATCTCATCGCGACCGACGTACACGCGGCAACCGGGACGCGAGATGCGGCTCAGGTCGCGGATCACAGCCTCGTTGGACGCGGTGTACTTCAGGTACACACGGATGATCTTGTGGCCGTCCTCTTCGGTGGCCTTGTAGTTGGCGATGTAGCCCTCTTCCTTGAGGATGCGGGCGATCTCGGCCTTCAGCTTGGAAGCAGGTACATCGAGCTTCTGGTGGCGCGCACGGATGGAATTACGGATGCGCGTCAGAAAATCTGCTACTGGGTCGGTCAGGTTCATTCTGTCTCCTTCATTCCCCGTTCGCTCCGGCCTTACGGCACCGTGAGAACCAGCGGGAACGTTTGTTACCTGTTGCATGCCTGAGAAGCTTCACTCAGGCGGAAATTGTTTTGCCCGCAACGCGAGCGTATGCACTACCAGCTGGACTTGACGACGCCTGGGATCTCGCCCTTGAGCGCCAGCGAGCGGAAGCACAGACGGCAGACGCCGAACTTGCGCAGGAAGGCGCGCGGACGGCCACAGAGCTGGCAGCGGTTATGCTGGCGGCTCTTGAACTTGGGCTTGCGTGCGTCTTTCACTCTCTTTGCAGTTGTTGCCATGATCTTTTCTCACTCTCTGTAGTGCAATCTCAAACTTGTTTGCTACCGGCGCTGCTTAGGCTGCTGCGCCGACGCGGAAGGGCATACCGAAGGCCTTGAGCAGCGAGCGCGCATCGTCGTCAGACTTTGCCGTCGTCACGATGGTCACGTTCATGCCTTTGGTCTTGTCAACCTTCGAATAATCGATCTCGGCGAAAAGCAGCTGATCGCGCAGGCCGAGTGTGTAGTTGCCGCGTCCGTCAAAGCTCTTCGGCGAAACACCGCGAAAGTCGCGCACGCGCGGCAGAGCGATCGAAATCAGGCGATCCAGGAACTCGTACATCACGTCGCCGCGGAGGGTGACCATGGCGCCGATGGGCATGCCCTCACGCAGCTTGAACGCCGCGATGGACTTCTTTGCCTTGGTGATGATCGGCTTCTGTCCGGCGATGGCACCGAGGTCGGCGATCAGCGGATCCATGATCTTCACATTCTGCGTAGCTTCGCCTAAGCCCATGTTGATGACGATCTTCTCGATCTTCGGCACGGCCATAGTGTTGGTCAGGCCGAGTTCCTTCTGCAGCGTGCTCTTGATCTCTTTGTTGTACTTCTCGTTCAGTCGCGATGCCATTGTCTTCTTCTCTTTTCTCACGGTCCCGGAGTGGGCTGAACCCGTCTACCGTTACGTGGGGTGATCCCTTATTACAGTTTTAATTTTTCTAAACTCTTACTTCTTGCTTGCGATGGCCTGGCCGTTGCTCTTGGCGATGCGGACCTTGGTGTCGCCTTCCTTCTTGTAGCCGGCGCGGGTGCGCTTGCCTTCAGAATCCACCAACATCACGTTGGAGATATGAAGCGCCGCTTCCTGCTCTGCGATGCCGCCCTTGATGTTCTTCTGCGGGTTCGGCTTCACATGCTTCTTCACCATGTTGACGCCCTCAACCAGAATGCGATTCTTATCCGTAATTACACGGAGCACGCGGTGAGGCTTGTCGCCCTTGTCTTTGCCAGCAATCACAACAACCATGTCGTTGCGCTTGATCTTGATACCTGCCATAGTGCTCTCCTTGCTCGGCGATCTACTGCGGCGGAGCCGGAATCCGTCTAATGCTGCTGTTGAGCCAGAACTAAATAACTTCGGGCGCGAGTGAAACAATCTTCAGGAACTTCTTGTCGCGCAGTTCACGGGCCACCGGGCCAAAGACGCGCGTTCCGACCGGCTCGCCTGCGTCGTTAATCACGACAGCGGCATTCTGATCGAATCGGATGTATGTGCCGTCGCGGCGGCGATACTCCTTGTGCGTGCGCACGATGACTGCCTTTACTACTTTACCCTTTTTGACGGTGCCATCGGGCGAAGCTTCCTTCACCGCAGCGGTAACCACGTCGCCAAGGCCAGCCTTCTTGCCGAGCCCGCCGCCGAGCGGCAGGATGACCTGCAGCTTGCGGGCACCGGAATTATCGGCCACATCAAGAATCGTACGCATTTGAACTGCCATATCGAGCTCCTATCCGTTCGCAGCAGCGCATTGCGCTTGGCCGCGGTCCAAAACCATCCGCCCTTGGGCGGTAAACCTTATGCGACGACGACTTCGTCCTTTACATCAGGAAGAGTAGCCAGTGACGAACGCCGGACGATCTCTTCGAGCTGCCACCGCTTTAGCTTGCTCAGCGGACGGGTCTCACGGATGCGAACCACATCACCGATGCGGGCCGAATTCTGCTCATCATGCGCATAGAACTTCTTGTTCGACTTCATCACGCGCTTGTACTTGGGATGAGCCTTGCGCATTTCGATCTCGACCACGATGGTCTTCTGCATCTTGGTCGAAACCACGACGCCGACCTTCTCTGTGCGATGGCCAGCGGCCTCGGTGGTTGCTTTCACTGCGGTTGCTTCTGCCATGGCTTATTCCTTCTCCGCTTTCTTGGCGGTTGTCTTCTTGGCGGCTGCCGGCTTCTTCGCCTTAGCGACCTTGGCCACGGGCTCTGCCGCGGTTTTGGCTGCTCGTGCCGTCTGGGTGATACCCAGCTCGCGCTGCCGCGCGATGGTCTTGATGCGGGCGATGTCCAGCTTCAGAGTGCGCAGCTTCTTGACACCCTCATTGTTACCGAGGCTCTTCTGAAAGCGCAGGCGAAACAGCTGTTCGGCCGACTGCTGCTCTTGCTGCTTCAGCTCTTCGTCGCTCAAACTAATTAGCTTATCGAGTTCCATACTCTTCTTTCCTTCAAGCCGCGCTTGCTGCCGCGGCGATGACTAAACTTGCAGGACTTACTTTGCAGCCACAACCTTCGCATCATGGCGCTGCACAAAGGTGGTCTTGAGCGGCAGCTTATGGGCAGCCAGGCGCATGGCCTCTTTAGCGATCTCTGGCGTTACGCCTTCCATCTCAAAGAGCAGCTTGCCAGGGCGAACCACGCAGACCCAATGGTCCGGGGCGCCCTTACCTTTACCCATACGGGTTTCGGCCGGCTTCTTGGTGATCGGTTTGTCCGGGAACAGACGGAGCCAAACCTTGCCGCCGCGCTTGATGAAACGAGTCATCGCGATACGGCTGGCTTCAATCTGGCGATCCGTGATGTAGCCGCACTCGAGAACCTTGAGGCCGTAATCACCGAAGGCCAGTTCGGATCCGCGCCACGCCTTGCCGCACATGCGGCCGCGCTGCTGTTTGCGGTACTTAACTTTCTTGGGCATCAACATATAACAAACTCCCAGCTAAACTTTTTGTACTTCCTGGTGCTCGGCTTAGAACGCGCCGGTAGTAATGACCGGCGGAACCTGACGCTTCTTCTGCTCGTAAATATCGCCGCGGTAGACCCAGGTCTTGACGCCGATAATGCCGTAGGTGGTGTGCGCTTCGGCAAATCCGTAGTCGATGTCGGCGCGCAGTGTGTGCAGCGGCAGACGGCCTTGGAGATACCATTCTGAACGCGCAATCTCGTTGCCGTTCAAACGGCCGGAGACGCGAACCTTGATGCCCTTGCAGCCGAAGCGCAACGCGGAATCCACGCTCTTACGCATCGCGCGGCGGAAGCTGACGCGCTTCTCCAGCTGCAGCGCGATGTTCTCGGCCACTAACTGAGCGTCGAGCTCAGGCTTGTTGACCTCGAGAATATCGATGAAGACCTCGCGGCTTGTGCGCTTCTGCAAATCAGCCTTGAGCTTGTCGATCTCCGCGCCCTTGCGGCCGATGATGATACCCGGACGCGCGGTGCGGATGATGAGGCGCAGCTTGTTGCCGGGGCGCTCGACTTCAACCGAGCTCACGCCGGCAGCCTTCAGCTTTTCGCGCAACTCTTTCTTGAGCTGAACGTCCTCGACAAGCAGCTTGTCATAACCGCGCTCCACAAACCAGCGCGACTTCCACGGCTTGTTGACGCCGAGTCGAAATCCGTACGGATGGACCTTCTGTCCCATATCGCTTCCTTCATCCTCTCCGGCTGTTGAGCAACCGGCTCATTGCAAATCTATTGACTACGCACTGCGAACTCTGCTGCAAAACTTGTTTACTCTTCAGACGTCTTCGGAGCAGCTGCTTTCTTCCGGGCCGCCGTAGCAGTCTTTGCCTCGGCTCCCTTGGTCGCTCCCTTGGTTCCGGGCTTGCCTGTAGCCTTGCGGGCTATGGGCTTTGCGGCTGTCTCCACTGCTACCGGAGCTGCTGCTTCTGCCTTCAGCGTCTCGGGCGACTTCTTCTCCGCGATCGTGACGATGATGTGTGCCGTGCGGCGCTGGTAGCGGAACGCGCGGCCCATTGGCGCAGGGCGGATACGCTTGGCACGCGGGCCTTCGTTGGCAATCGCGGTCTTGACGTAGAGGTTATCCACGTCGACATCCAGGCCACGCTCGTCCGACAGATGCTTTGCGTTGGCCAGAGCCGACTGCAGAACCTTCTCAACGATCGGCGCAACGCGCTTCTGCGTAAAGTGGACGGTGTTCAAAGCATTCTCCACGCGGAGACCCTTGATCATGTCCAGCACGAGCTTCGCCTTCTGCGGGCTGGTGCGCTGAAACTTCGCTTCGGCGCGGAACTCATTCGTATTTACTGTTGCCTGTGCCATCACTCAATCCTTCGTGCCTAAAACTGCACTCTCAAAACTTGAACTGCAAACTCACGATGCCGCCGCGCAAAGCAACTAGCCCGCGCGCTGCACCTAACCCTTCGGCTTCGCTGTCGTCTCGGCAGCCTTCGCCGAGTGGCCGCGGAACTGCCGCGTCGCCGCGAACTCGCCCAGCTTATGGCCGACCATGTTCTCCGTCACATAGACCGGGATGAACTTGCGCCCGTTATGCACGGCAATGGCGTGGCCCACCATGTCGGGGTGGATGGTGGAGCGGCGCGACCAGGTGCGCAGGACCTTCTTATCGTTTGCCTGGTTCATCACGTCGATCTTCTTCATAAGATGGTCGTCGATGAAGGGACCCTTTTTTGCGTAACGTGCCATGGTGAAAACTCCGTATTTCTTTGCTGCGTACTGGATAGGACGAATCTCTAAGCTGCGAGACTTGGTGTTGCTCCGTGTCGTTTACTTGCTGCGGCGGGAGACGATAAATACATCGGTCCGCTTGTTATTGCG
>DASWOP010000264.1:0-8091 GCA_036404255.1 Acidobacteriaceae bacterium
AACATCATTCAGCGTCTGCAGCGACCCATGATTTCCGTTGTTCATCAATGTCCAACTCCTAATTCCGTGTTTCCTGCATTCATTCCATTCAGCAGCAGCCCCATCACGCTGGCCGCCGCCGCCGCCGGATCAAACTCCCGGCCGCTGAACACCCACGACCCCACAATCTCATCCAGCGCACCGAAGATGCAGTGCGCCGCCAGCGCATCCGAAATCTCTGCCCGGAAGACGCCCTGCTTCTGCCCCGCACGGATCACGTCCCGCATCATAGTGATGTATGCAGCCAGATGCTGCTGTGAAAACTCCGCAAAGAACTTCGCGCTCTGCCGCACCTCGGTCTGCATCAGCACCGCCAGCGAACGGTTGCCCGCCACCGTCTCCAGTTGCATCCGCGCCATCGCCTCCAACTGCCTCCGCGGGTCGCCGGTCACAGCCAGCATCTCCTTCACCCGCATGTGGAAGCGTGCAAAAGCAACATCCAGAGCCGTGCGCAGCACATGGTCCTTGCTTTTGAAATAGAGGTAGATTGTGCCGTCGGCCACGCCCGCCCGTTCCGCAATGGCGCTCACGGGCGAGTTGAAATAACCATGCTCGGCGATCACTTCGACGGCTGCATCCAGAATGCGCTGATACTTGTCAGACTTCGCCCCTCCCCGCGACTCAGGCCGGGTGGCGTCGTTTTTCGCAGTATTCGGCTTTTCCGTTGCGGGGGAAGTCGCAATTCGTTTCAACTGGCACCTCGAGCGGCCCTGGAGCACGACTGTGCAAATGTAATGAATCAGCACTCACTTTGCCAACCCCCTAAATTCGCCGGCAGAAGTTGGAGTGAAACATGACCGGAACCCTCTCCATCTTATCTGCCGCTTGCCGCCGCCATCACCCTGGCTAATTCGGCCTTATTCCCGTCGCTCAGCGCCAGCGATTGTGCAAGATGCCACTTCTCGAGAGCCTCGCTCTGCCTGCCGCTCTTCTCCAGCGCGATGCCCCAGTGCAGATAAAGCGCTCCCCAGTTCGGAGCATACTTTGCCGCTTCCTTGTACTTCTTGATCGCGTCCTTTTGCAATCCCTTGGCGGCAAGCGCCTCGCCCCAGTACTCCAGCGGATCGGCCCAGTGCGGACCGCGCTCATGGGCAGCCACAAATTTATCAATCGCATGGTCATAGTCCCCATGCCGCGCCAGAGCTTTTCCCCAGTCCTCATAGACCACCGGCAGCGATGGAGCCAGCGCCACTCCGGCCACATAATCCTGCTGCGCTTTGGGCCACTGTCCGCGATGGTCATCGATGTTCGCCTTCATCCGGTAACAATCCACCAGCCGCCCGCCGCGCACGATATCGGCATCTGCTTGTTCCGGATGGCCGGAAAATTCGTCCGCCAGAGCCTGGGGGCAGGAGTATCCGGTGAAATCAGCAGAGACATCGGAATGCGTCTTGATAAACGCATCCATGGCCTGAAACTTCGCAGCGCTCTCCGCATACCGTTCCATGTCCAGAGCGATCAGTGCCCTCACATAGAGCGATTGGGTTATCACCCATGGATCGGAGTCCGCACCCGGCGAGGTCTCAAGCTCCAGTTCGGCGGCCTGCGGATCGTGCATACTGGTCAGGTCCTGCGCGTCTGCCGGAGCCTCTGGAGTCGTGGTGGTGCCGCCCGGCCCATTGATCCGTATGTCCTCCTGCTTCTCTGCATGGCCCTGTGCAAAGTCCATCTTGCTCTCATCCACATTCATCCACCACGCTGGGTTCGGCTTTGGATAGTAGCGGTCCGGCAGCATCGCATACCACCAGGAACCGCGATGTGCGCGCCGTTCAAACTCCAGCCCCGTCTGGAAGGCGGCCTCTTCTTCCCCCATGGCCGACTGCGCCGCCTGGATGTTCACATAGGCGATCCAGAAATTCGGCTGCAAGGCAATCGCCTGCCGGAACTTCTCAATAGCGCCGTGGGGATCATTCTTCTCCAGCAGATAGTTGCCCCACAGGTTCAGCAGCAGTGGCTTGTCGGTCAGCAGTGCAGTCGCAAGATTCTCCTTGGCCACGGCCACGGCTTCGTCCATGCGCCCATGGACCGCCAGGTAAACGCCGAAGAGATAGGGCTCGGACTTCCCATAGACATACTCCGCCGCCCCCTGCATCATCTGGCTCAGTTCATCCGGAGCGCCCGTAAAAGTCTTCGCCGGAATGCCGGCCCCGCGAACCGTCAGCGCAATCGTCGGCTTCCCTTGCTTGTCCTGTCCCTGCACCAAACTGCCGTCGATATGAACAGGGTTGCCCAGCAGGTCCCGCAGATACTTCTGCAGGTCGGCAATGGTGATCCTCGCCTCCGGAATCTGGATCTGGAGCTGGTTGCTCCATGCGTCCTTGACCCGGCGCTTCTCCTGCGAGGCGCGCGTGGCGGCCTGCAGCGCATTGAGGTTGTCCAGCAACTGGCCCGCGAGGACGGTTCCGCTATTGCCCTCAGTTACGAATGCAGGTGCCACCTGGAACGGGCTCACGACCACGGTTTTGTCATGCCACGCCGACCATATCTCATGCAGCAGCACCATCGCAATAAACACGGCCAGCAGCGCCAGCGAAATATCCAGCAGCGCGCGCAGGCGTTCACGAAAGTATTGATTCTTGATCTGCAACCGCTGAAGCTCAAGATTCTTCGCCTGTGCCTTGAGGGTCGCCTTCTCCTGATCCAGCTTTTCCGTCTCACTCTCAAGCTTGGCGTTCTCTCGCTGTAGCTTTCCCTGCTCCAGCTCTTCCCGGACACGGCCCGCTACTGGCTGCGGAGGAGCAGCATCATTCGCAGGATTCGGCTTTTCCGTTGCGGGGGAAGTCGCAATAGGTTCCAACAGGCACCTCAGGCAGCGTAGGAGTATGACTGTGCAAAATGTAATGAATTAGCGACGTTTTGCCAACTATAAAGAATTCCGGCGGACTGCTAGCCCCCCATGCTTTGTGCCACATCTTCACAACGGCTTTATCGTGGCTAAGGTGGATAGGCCAGCGCAGCGAGAGCCGGGCTACGCGCACAAATTTCTATACGCAACCGCTCATTGCAAATCTTCACTAACCTCGTTCGGATCTTGCTGGAGTGAAGCGAAGTATTCCGGTAGTTTTTCCTCCCTTTTTGATTAAGTTTAAAACGTCCAATGGGGGTAAAGTGTTGATAGCAGACAACTTCTTATTTAAGTGAATGGCGTCCATGAAACCCTGGGTAACAAAAGCAACAAATTTACTGACGAATAGTTTGCAGCCACCCCAGCACGAACTCAACGAGTTGGACTGGAAAGGTGCGCTGTCCAACGATAGTAAACGGCTCACCGAACATCTTTGCGCCTTCTCTAATTATCCAGGTGGTGGATGTTTTGTGTTTGGAGTCGATGCAAACGGAAATATGGCAGGGATCGGCTTAAAGGAAATTGAGGATATAGCCAACAAACTAAGCAATCTTGGTAGAGACGCAGTCGAGCCTGCGTTACAACTCGACCATATAGGCATTCCCTTCCAAGGTTCTGACCTTCTCTTTGTACATGTGCCAGAGTCTTCCATCAAACCTGTACACCGGAGAGGGCATTCACTAGAGGATACGTTCATTAGGTCGGGGGGAACGACCAGAAAGGCAAGCCGTCAAGAAATAGGGGCAATGATGTTGCATAGCCAAACTCCCCGGTGGGAGGATCTTCACGTTTCAAATCTGCTGACCGATGATGAACTACTGGACGCGCTTGACATCGACGTTCTCCTCAACATGCTCGATCAACCGATACCGACTAACCCGGAAGAAAGACTTCGTTGGATGGCCGGATCCTCCTTCATTGAGCGGCACGCTTCAGGCGGTGGATATATCACGAATTTGGGTGCTATTTCAGCGGCCAAGCTGCTCACTTCCTTTCCCAGCCTTGAGCGAAAATCTATCCGTGTCATCGTTTATGAGGGCTTGAATAAAGGAAAGGCTAGAAGTGAAACCACCGGACAACTTGGTTATGCTCTAAGTTTTCAGCGGCTCGTGGCTTTTGTTTGTGCGCAACTTCCAACAAGTGAGGTGATAGAGCAGGCCCTCAGACAAAAAACCACAGTCTACCCTGAACTTGCATTACGCGAAATCATCGCAAATGCCATAATCCATCAAGATTTTACGGTTTCAGGTGCTGGGCCCTTAATCGAAATTTATGATGACCGAATTGAGATATCCAATCCCGGAACATTACTACCGTCTAAGACTCTTGACAGGATTATTGGTACTCAACCCGAATCTAGAAATGAAAAGCTTGCCGGGGCATTCCGAATGTATAAGATTTGTGAAGAGCGCGGTTCAGGTTTGGTAAAGGCGGGCATCCAAATTGAGGTTTACGGTCTTCCTCCAATTAAATTCGAACAAGGATCAAATCACTTTAAGGTCACACTATTTGCACCAAAGACATTCGCTCAAATGACCGCAGCGGAAAGATTAAATGCCTGCTATCAGCATTCATTGCTCAGATACCTTTCGAGTTCCGTCATGACAAATAAGTCTTTAAGAGAGCGACTCAAGATGCCAGAGAAACAACGCTCAATGGTATCTGCATTGATACAGGAGGCAATTGACATGAATCTAATTGCTGCCGCGAACCCGGAGAATAAGTCGAGGAAATTTGCAGAGTATTTGCCCGCATGGGCAGTTTCCCACAAGGGTTAGCCCTGAACTAACCAAGTAAATAGTGCTAAACAACGGGCACGCTTACCCCTGCGCCTTCGGCGTCAGCTTCAAAAATCTCTGCACGCTCGCTGGCCAGTTCGCCAGCATCCCCTTCGCCAGCGCACTCTGCGACTTCTGCGCGTGCTCGGTCAGCAGGGCGCGCAGTTCGTCCTGCTCCTCCAGCGTCAGATTCCAGAAGCGCTCCGGCGTCACAAAATCCACGTGGTACCGCTTCTCCTTCAGGAAGCTGCCGTCCGCATCCAGCACCCAGGCCGTGCCGCCAGTCATCCCCGCGCCAAAGTTCATCCCAGCCGAACCCATCACCACCACCGTCCCGCCAGTCATGTACTCGCAGCCGTGGTCGCCCGCACCCTCCACCACCGCATTCGCGCCGGAGTTGCGCACCGCAAAACGCTCCCCCGCACGCCCCGCGGCAAACAGCGCCCCACCCGTCGCGCCATACAGCGCCACATTGCCCAGGATCACATGGCGATTGCTGTTCAGCGCTGCCAGTCCGCACGCCCGTAGCAAAATCTCCCCGCCGCACAGCCCCTTGCCCACAAAATCGTTCGCCTGCCCGTCCAGCACCAGCGTCATGCCCTCGGTGCAGAATGCGCCAAAGCTCTGCCCCGCCGTCCCGTTCAGCCGCAGCGTCACATCGTGCTTCGTATGCGGATGGCCGCCCAGCCGCGTCTTCAGCAGCGCCAGTTCCCCGCCCAGCCGCGCACCTACCGCGCGATGCTGGTTCTCAATCCTGCTCTCGATCACAATCGGCTCGCCGGCTTCCACCGCCGCCAGCACCGGCTGCACCCACGCCTCGTCCAGCGCCTCGCCGTTGCCGCTGGCCGCATCAATAGGCCGCTCATTCCGAGGCTGCACACAGCGCCTCGGCCCGGAGCCCACCTGCGCCAGCACCGGCGTCAGATCCAGCCCGCCATCGTTCCGCACCTGCTCCAGCAGATCCACCCGCCCAATGGCCGCCTCCAGCGACGGCAGGCCATACCGCGCCAGCATTTGCTGCAACTCCGCCGCCAGCATCTCAAACATCCTCACCACATGCTCCGGCTTGCCACGGAACTTCGCCCGCAGCTCGGGCCTCTGCGTCGCAATCCCCGTCGGGCAGCTATTCAGGTGGCACTGCCGCGCCATGTCGCACCCGATAGCCACCAGCACCGCCGTCCCAAATGCATATTCATCCGCTCCCAGCAGCGCTGCGATCAGCACATCGCGCGCCGTCGCCAGCCCGCCGTCGGTCCGCAGGCGGACCCGTCCGCGCAGCCCATTCTCCATCAGCACCTGCTGCGCCTCGGCCAGCCCAAGCTCCCACGGATTGCCCGCGTACTTGATGCTGGTCAGCGGCGACGCTCCCGTCCCGCCCGAGTGCCCCGCGATCACGATGTAGTCGGCATAGGCCTTGGCCACTCCAGCCGCCACCGTTCCCACCCCATGCCCGGAGACCAGCTTCACCCCCACCGCCGCCTTGGGGTTCACCCTCTTCAGGTCGTAGATCAACTGCGCCAGGTCCTCGATCGAGTAGATGTCATGATGCGGCGGCGGCGAGATCAGCGTCACCCCCGGCTGGGCATGTCGCAGCCGCGCGATCAACTCGCTCACCTTGTGCCCCGGAAGCTGCCCACCCTCTCCCGGCTTCGCCCCCTGCGCCACCTTAATCTCCAACTCCTCGGCATGCGCCAGGTACTCCGCCGTCACCCCAAACCGGGCGGAGGCCACCTGCTTGATTTTGTTGTTCAGCAGCGAGCGAACGAGGGGTGCCTTCACCACGGTCGCCGTGGCCACCGTAGCGCCCGTGGAAATTGCCGTGCGTTCACCGTCATTTTCACCGTGAGCGCCCGTGGAAATTACCGTGGCCGGACGGTAAACGTCCGGGTCTTCTCCGCCTTCGCCTGTGTTCGATTTGCCGCCCAGCATGTTCATCGCCTGCGTCACCGTCTGGTGCGCCTCCGGACTGAGCGAGCCCAAAGACATCGCACTGGCGATAAACCTTTTCATCATGGATTGCGTTGTTTCTACTTGATTCAAAGTGAGTTCCGGTCCCGCCGGACGGATCTCCATCAGGTCGCGCAGCGCTGTCGCCGGCCGCTCATTCACGCTCCGGCTGAAGCTCTTCCACGCCTCAAACGGATTCACCGTCACCGCCACATTGCGCGCAGAGCCCACCACCGCCTGCAGCAGCTTCACCGTCGCCGGTTGCCACGCATGCGACTCCGCTTTCTCATCCTTGCGGAACCTAATCCATCCAAAATCAGGTAGTTCCGGGGCCTGAGCCGCCACAATCTCTTCCGCCGAATCCGGAATCCACCGTGCCCGCAGCCCCGCCTCAATCTCCTCAAACCCAATCCCCGAGAGTAGCGACGGCGTATGTGGAAAACATCGATCCGCAATGGTCTGGTGCAGCCCCAATATGTCGAAAAGGTGCGCCCCGCGATAGCTGGACACCACAGAAATCCCCATCTTCGACATGATCTTCGCCAGTCCTAAGTCCAGTGCTTTGATCATCTTGTGCTCGGTCAGACTGGCATCCACACCCGGCGACGTCAGCGCCCGTGCCGTCTCCAGCGCTAGCCACGGACACACCGCCGCCGCACCGTACCCAATCAGCACCGCAGCATGGTGTACATCGCGACAATCTCCCGCCTCCACCGTCAACCCCGTCAGCGTCCTCAACCCGGAATCCACAAGTGCCTCATGCACCGCTCCGGTCGCCATCGCCATCGGTACAGGTATTCGTGTACTACTTGCACTTCTATCTGTAAGCAGCAGAATCCGTGCGCCTTGCCTTGTAAGCTCAATCGACTCTACGCAGAGCCGGTCAATGGCCTCCTCCAGCGTCTCATCGGGCGAAAATACACAGGCCAGCTCGCAAAACTTCAGGTCCTTGCCATGTGGATATCTGCCCTGCCTCAGTGCCTCCACCTGCCCCAGCGAGAGAAACGGCGACTCCACCGTGATGCCCGGCAGTGGCGCATGATGGTCCAACAGCTTGGCCCACGGCCCGATCCGGGTGTGCAGCGAGACCACGCAGGCCTCACGCAGAGGATCGATCGCCGGGTTGGTGACCTGTGCAAAACGCTGCCGGAAGTACCCATAGACCGGGCGCGGCGCATGGGCCAGCGCAGCCAGCGGCGCGTCGTCCCCCATAGACCAAACGGCGTCCTTTCCGTCCGCCGCCATCGGTGCCAGCACCATGCGGACGTCTTCCCGGGTATAGCCGAAACATCGCTGCTTCTCCAGCAGAGACTTCGCATCCGGCCCCGCCTCGGCCAGCGGAAGCTCCTGCAGCGGCACATCGGCTGCCAACACGGCGTAGCTTTCGGATGACTGGTCGAAGAGGTCGAGCAGAGCATCGCTCTCATAGATCTTCTGCTCCCACATATCCACAACCAGCATCTGCCCCGGCCCCAGCCGCCC
>DASWOP010000265.1:0-6337 GCA_036404255.1 Acidobacteriaceae bacterium
CATGGGCAGAACGTCATTCGAACGAAGGGTTTGGCTGGGTGGTTTGCTGGCAGGCATGGGGCTGCTGATGCCGTGCGTGCTACAGGCGCAGAGTTGCACCACGCAGGCAGCGATGGCAGCGGCGGATCGCGATGGACTGGCGCAGGCGGCGCAGAGTTTTGCGCGGCAGGTGCAGGCGAATGACGCAGCCGGTGTGCGCGCTGCGACGATTCCGCAGTATGCGCAGAGCTTCGACAGCATTGCAGCCGCGATCAGCGCCACTGCGCCAAAGCTGGCGGGTGCGGCGCTCCAGGTGACCACGCTCTATCTGCTGGATGCGAGCGGTAATGCGGGTGCGGCGGACACACAGTTTTTCTGCAGCCCAGCGAATGCTTCGGCTCCGACGATCTTCAATATTCCGGCACTGCCGCCGGGACACTATGCGCTGGCAACGGTGCGGGCGGAGAGCGGTACGCACGCGTGGCAACTGAGCTTTGTGCTGCAACAGAGCGCGGGCAAGTGGCTGCTGGCGGGATTTATTCCTAAGCCTGCAACGGCTGGTGGGCACGATGGTGTGTGGTACTGGACGCAGGCGCGGGCCTATGCAAAGCAGAACCAACGGTGGAACGCGTGGCTGTATTATTCCGAGGCGGATGCTCTGCTGGCGCCGGTTAATTTTGTCAGCAGCCCAAATCGGGACAAGCTACATGCGGAGCAGGAGAATGCGCTGCCGCCGCAGTTGGTGGCAAACGGCATCAGCGTGGAGCATCCGGTGAATGTGCCAGCGCAGGGCGCAGCGGCGATGTCATTCACAGCAATTGGCACGCAGGAATCTGCCGATGGAAGGGCGGTGCAACTGGCGCTGCATACGCCAATGACTTCAGTGAGCGAACCTGCCGCGGTGCGCGCGCACAGCATGGCGGCGCTGCTGGCGTTGCTGGCGGCGTATCCTGAATTGCGCGGAGCATTTTCGTCGGCGTGGGTGTACGCGGACGCGCCGGGACAGAGCAGCTTTGGTATTGAGTTCAACCCGTTGCCGGCGCAGGGGCGCTAGCCGACCGTGGTATGGTCAATTTCTCAGCGTTTTGTTGTTTATCAAGCGGTTGAAGTTTATATCCGCAGGACTGGAAACCATGAGTAATAAAAAACCTAAATCCCTGGCGCAGGCGATTCGTGAACGGCGCGCCACTCCCAGTTTTGACAGCACGTCTATACCTGCGGTGGACATTAAGCAGATTCTGGATGCAGGGCTGGCCGCTCCGAGCGGCTACAACATGCAGCCGTGGCGCTTTATCGTGGTGCAGACGCCGGAGCAGAAGAAGAAGCTGCGCGGTGCGAGCTATAACCAGCCCAAGGTCGAAGAGGCGTCTGCTGTGATTGTGGCTTGCGGCGATGCAGACGGCTGGCGCAAAGATCTGGAGGAGATGCTGCGGCTGGGACGCGAGGGCGGCATGCCGGAAGGTTATGCACACCAGGCGCAGGCGGCGGTGCCGAATTATCTTTCGAGTTTCAGCAGTGAGCAGATGAAGGGCTGGCTGAACAAGCAGGTGATGATCGCCTTTACCCACATGATGTTGATGGCCGAGGTGATGGGCTACGACACGGCACCGATGGAAGGTTTTGAGCAGGAGAAGGTGCATGAGGTGCTGCGGCTGCCGCTGAGCTATCACGTGGTGGCGCTGCTGGCTATCGGACACCTGAAGGGCGTGGACAAGTTCCATGGCGGACGTTTTGATATGTCGCACACCGTGTTCAGTGAGGAATACGGAAAGCCGCTGAAGTAGAGCGCGCGATGCCGAGAGAGTATCCAACACAACCGATGATTGGTGCAGGCGCTGTGGTGATCGCGCAGGAGCGCGTGCTGCTGGTTCGGCGGGGAAATCCGCCGCTGGCGGGCGAGTGGTCACTGCCCGGCGGACGGCTGGAGTTGGGCGAGAGCGTGACGCAGGCGATCGTGCGCGAGGTGCTGGAAGAGACCGGGCTGAATGTGGAGCCGCTGCAACTGCTCGGCGTATATGACCTGATCGATCGCGATGAAGAGGACGCGGTGCGCTACCACTACGTGCTGGTGGACTGGATCTGCAGGCCGGTGACGGGACAGATTGAGGGCGCGATGTGCGCGGGCGACGATGCGATGGATGTATGCTGGGCGGCGCGGGGTGATCTGCGGCAGTTTGCGCTGGCGGATTTCACGCTGGAAGCGATTGAGAAGGCGTTTGGCATGATGGACGTTCTGGAGAGTGCGCGGGCATGAGATATAAGTATCGCGACGGCAGGGGACATGCTTTGCGGAATACCGTGTTGGCGCTGCTGGTGGTGTGCGCTGTGGCGGCGTTTATGGTGTGCGTGCATCCGGTGTGGGTGGGTGAGCAGAGCGCGCGGCTGATGCTGCAGTGGCACGGCGTGAAGAGCGAGTGGACGGAGATCGACGGGCAGAGGATTCATTACTACGAGGCTCCTGCGAAGGGGAAAGCGCAGCCGGTGCCGCTGGTGCTGGTGCATGGGCTGGGCGGACGCGGCGAAGACTGGATCAAGTTTCTGCCGACGCTGGCGGCGCAGGGATACCACGTGTATGCGCCTGACCTGCTGGGTTATGGACGGTCTGCGCGGCCCGCTGACGCGGACTATTCGGTTTCGATGGAAGAAGCTGTGTTGATGAAGTTTATGCAGGACCGCGGACTGAAGCAGGCAGACGTGGTGGGCTGGTCGATGGGTGGGTGGATCACGCTGAAGCTGGCGCTGGACAAGCCGGAGATGGTGCGGCGGGTGATCCTGATCGATGCAGCAGGGATCTATTTTCATCCGGAGATGTCGCTGGCGCTGTTTGCGCCGAACTCCGAGGCGGAGTTGCAGGAGCTCTTTCACTACCTGGAGCCGGGCGACCGGAAGCTGCCGCACCTGGTGGCGCGCGATGCGCTGAAGGGGATGAAACGGAATGCGTGGGTGGTGAACCGCAGCGCGCTTTCGATGATGAATGGGACGGAGCTGCTGGATTTTCGCCTGAGCGAGTTGAAGCAGCCGACGCTGATTGAGTGGGGCGCGGCGGACCGACTCATTACGAGCGATGTGGGACGCAGGATGCATGCGCTGATTCCGCAATCGCAGTATGTGGAGCTGGAGGGCTGCGGGCACCTGGTGCCGGTGGAGTGCAGTGCGAAGGCGCTGCCACCGGTGGAGATGTTTTTGAGATAGGGGTTAGACTGCGCGTATCTACAACTCATCCGTAATTTCTGCTTTGTCCGCTTTCCAGATGTAGGCGTTGGGCTGGGGGAGGCCGATGTGCGCTAAGACACGGTAGACGAATTGCTGCGCGATCTCGGTCTCGTTGGCGGGATGGTTGTAGTGCGTGGGGATGACGGGGTAGATGGTGGCGCCAGCTTCTGCCGCGTGCTGCATGTTGCGCAGATGGATGGTATTGAAGGGCGTTTCGCGGACGCAGAGGATGAGGCGGCGGCGCTCCTTCAGGCAGACATCGGCGGCGCGCTCGATGAGGTTGGAGGCCATGCCGTTGGCGATGCCGGCAAGCGTGCCCATGGTGCAGGGGAGGATGATCATGGCATCGACAGGGTAGCTGCCACTGGCGATGGATGCGCCGATGTCTTCTGGCGGATGCTGCTTCACCTTGGCGTGAGAGCCGGAGTGCTCCGGGGCGAGAAGTTTTTTGATGAGATCGGTGCGGCCGCTGAGATTGAGTTCTTCGGCGAAGACGCGGAGGGCATTCTCTGATGCGACAAGGTGAATGCGGGTGACGCGATCATCGGCTGCGAGGGCGCGGAGCATTTCACGGGCGTAAATTGCACCACTGGCTCCGGTTACGGCTAGTATTAAAGTTCGGCCTTGCTCAGGCATCGTATTCACACTGTCGATTATCCAATACAGACGAGACAATTGGCTGGGAACAGGGTCAAAAAAATAATGCAAAGCAGAGCGGCTGGGCCCTTTATTTGCCGAAGATACAGAACAGCCGCTGCTCTGATGTGCGCGGTGCTGCTGCTGTGCGGCAGCGCGCATGCCAGGATTGCTGTGTTTATGGAAGAGCCTTACGGCACATTCGGCCACATGAACCCTACTGGCCACGCGGCTATTTATCTGAATCATGTTTGTGCTGCGTCACCCACGGAGCTGCGCGAGTGTAAGGCGGGAGAGCCCGGGGTGGTGATCAGCCGCTACTATCGCGTGGCCGGGTATGACTGGTTTGCGATTCCGCTGATTCCGTATCTGTATGCCGTGGACAGGTCAGCACAGATGCCGGAGACGGCGACGGTCGAGACCAGAGATCATTTACGCGATGCATACCGACGCCGCTACCTGCGCGGATATGCGCCAGATGGGCCGAATGGAAGCATGCCGGAAGGCGACTGGACGCAGTTGGTGGGCGCATCCTACGACAGAAAGATCTACGGGCTGAGTCTGCTCACGACGGCAGAGCAGGACAGGGCATTCATTGCGATGTGCAACGATCGCAGTAATGACAGCCACTTCAACCTGATCTACCGGAATTGTGCGAACTTTTCCGGCACGGTGATTGGATTCTATTTTCCCGGAGCGGTGCATCGTAGTTTCATCTTCGATGCGGGCGTGATGACGCCGCAGCAGGTGGCGCGGTCGGTGGTGAAGTATGGCAAAAAACATCCTGAGCTGGAACTGACGCCGTTTGTGATTCCGCAGGTGCCGGGGACGATTGAGCGGAGCCGCGCAGTGCATGGCGTGGCGGAGTCGCTGGTGAAGTCAAAGAAGTATGTGGTGCCGCTGGCGCTGCTGGTGCCGGAGTTTACCGGAGGGCTGGCTGTAAGCTGGTTCGCCGTGGACCGGTTCGCCTTTCCAAAGGATGCTGAGGTGCTGAGCGGCGCAGAGCTGGTTAAGGCGGAGACGACTGGAGACAATGGGCTGACGGCACCGTTTCCGGACCGGACGGTGAAAGCGGGTTCGGCGCTGGAGAGCAGTGGCTCACCTGGCCAACTTGCGCCGGTTGTCGCGCGCTGAAGCGCTTGTGGGACGGGAAGAGCAGAATCAGTCGCGGAGGGCGAAGGCGATGATGGTCTGGCCATGCGCGCCAGTTTGTTTGCGGAGTTCGGCGAGTAGGCGATCTTCCAGGCCGCCGGAGTCGGGGTGCATCTCGCAGGCGGCGACCTGCCCGGGCGATGCGCCCTGGAAGCAGAGTTCGCAGACGGCGAAGCCGCCTTCAGCATCCATGACGGGCGGGCCGAAGGTGCGGCAGGTCATGGGGCGCGCGGCGTAGAGATCGCAGGTCCCGGTGGCGGGATCGAGGACGGGACAGGGTTCGTCGTTGGCGAAGTCTTCAAAAGCGGATTCAAAGGCTTCGGATGCTTCGCTGGGCTCGGTGAATTCAGGAAGCAGTCCGGTGGTGGCGTCGCCGGGATAGTTTGGGGCGAGGCGGGCGATGGAGTCGGCTACGCGGCGGCGGATGCGGGCGGCGCGCTCGGGATCGATGGCGGTGAGGTCGCGGAGGCCATTGCGCAGGCGGAGTGCATCGAGCGGCGAGATGCTGAAGACGCCGATGCAGCACTGGTGGCAGCCGGGTTTGCAGACGAGCCAGTCGCCGCTGCGGCGGGTTGAGTCGGCGAGTGCGGCGTCGACGATCTGGATGAGCGCGGAGTCGTCGATGGGGCCACGCTGGGACACGTGCTAGACGGCTTTGCGGTTAAAGGCGGTCTTTTTGACGCCGGCGAGTGCCTTGGCCGGCGTAGCAGAGGCGCCGGTGACGGTTTTGCCGCCAGAGTTTGCCTGGGCAGCTTTTTCACGCATTGCCATAAGCTTCTGGGCCTTGCGGCCTAGGCCACGCATCTTGATCTCGGTGGGCTTGGGGATGAAGTCAGTCATATAGATATTCTCTCACTTGATGAAATTTCCGAGTAATCAGGCGTTCAGGACTCGCGCGAAGATCGCGTCTACGTTGGCGAGCTGGCGGTGGTAGTCGAAGGCGCGCTGAAGTTTTTCGGGGGAGATGAGCGCGGTGACGGCTGGCTCCTGCGCGATGATATCGCGGAAGACGAGGTCTTCCTTCCAGGCGCGCATGGCGTGGGTCTGGACGAGCTTGTAGGCGTCTTCGCGGAGCATGCCGGCTTCGGCTAGGTCGAGCAGAAGCTGGCCGCTGAAGATGAGGCCGCCGGTGGAGAGCATGTTCTTCAACATGCGCGCAGGGTAGACGAACATCTTCTCGATCAGGTTGGCGGTTTTGTTGAGGAGATAGTCGGCGAGGATGGTGGAGTCTGGCAGGATGACGCGCTCGGCGGAGGAGTGCGAGATGTCGCGCTCGTGCCAGAGGGCGACGTTTTCCAGCGCGGCCTGGGAGTTGGAACGGATGACGCGGGCGAGGCCGCTGATCTGCTCGCAGGTG
>DASWOP010000266.1:0-10538 GCA_036404255.1 Acidobacteriaceae bacterium
ATCTGGTCCGCTCCGGGCAGTAGTATGTCCAAAAACGCAAAATCTCTGCGTTTTCAGAGCCCATAACCCACAACTACCCCGTCCCTCACGCCAAAATACACCCAATTGAAGCCAGCAGGTACTTGATCAGACCTTCCCTAACGGTGATGACAGTGATTTAGATGATTTAAACCAAATAACTGATAAAGGCAAAGACTGGAAACTACTGGTCTTTGCCTTTATCAGTTTGGGTCTATCACTGAAAACAGTGTCACTGCCAGGTTTCTAGGTTGTGGGACGTGGCCTGTTTGCCAGCAAATCGGGCGTGGCAAAGGTGGCCGCGGTGGTGGTGCAGTTGCCAACCGCATCCTCTACGGTGCAGAAGTAGAGCGAAGGGTTGAGGGTCTTGGTGTCAGTCAACGTGGGCACGTTGATCAGGTGGACGAGATTGTCGCCCGAGGTGCCGGTGTAGAAGGTCAGGCCGTCAGGACTGAAGATACCGGAGACTGGAGCGGTGGCACCAGACAGCAAGGTGACGGCGGACATCGTGCCCACGCCGCCGACCGATGGCTTGTAGACCGGCAGTTTGGTGCCTGTGGTTGTGGTGCCGATCGTGGTGTAGGTGACGAAGGCGAGCGCGGAGTTGGCCTCAGGAATGACGCCGGTGATCGTGGCCGGAGCGACCCCGAGCGGCAGGGTATACGGCGCGCTGAGATTGAAGAAGGTGGGGCAATCGCCAGGATTGCTGGTGCCGGTAGAGCTGGTCAGAGGGAAATCGGTGAACGTGGTGCCAGTAACCGCGGCTCCAAAAAGATGCAGGCTGTCGTTGGTGACGGCGAGCCTATCCGTGAGTGCGATTTGGGGTGTGCTGACCTCAGGGAAGTAATCCGTTGGGGGTACACCCACGGCGCAGTAGCTGCGCTCGCTGGTATTGGTGCCAGCGACGCTGGAACCGGCCAGAAATGCTGCGATGGAGGGCACGGAAACGATAACGTCCTTCGGTGCAGTGGCCAGTTTGTAGGGGTGCCAGCTGTTGTAGGTGGAATAGACGAAGAAGTTGTTGCCATTCGAGTCAGAGCCGGTGATGTAGATGGTCGAATTGTCTGGCGAGAAGACTGCATGAGTCGCAGTCCCGCCAAAGGGGAAGCTGCTGCCGCTCGACGTGTAGTAGACATAGATCGTATTGTGTACGGAATCGCTCATCACCAGAGCACTGCCATCGTTGGCTACGCCGACGACGGTGCCCTTCACGCTGGCATCTTCCTTGGAGACAGAGTTCGTCAGTAGGCTGACGACCATCAACTCCGAGGGGGTGCCCATGTACATGGTGGTGCCAGCCTCGTCGCTCACCATGGAGTTCGGCACGTAGGGCAGGCGTACAGGCGAGCCAACGAGCCCGGTCAGGAAGTCTACGCTGGAGAAGTACTGGGAGTGTGTGCTGGCCATGACGAGCACGGTATTGACGGTGCCGGGGGTCGTGACCTGGATGGGATTGGAGGTAATCGGAAGACCATTGCCCAGTTGGCCGAGCGCGCTCAGAGGAGCGTTGTTGCAGCTGGGTGGCTGGCAGATGGCGGTAATGGCACCCGATCCAGGATATGTGGCCGTAATCGTGCTGCCGTTGGCCGAAAGCGTCCTCGGGCTGGTGGAGATGTATTCCAGATTCAAACCAGTGATGGGTAGGCCGGTGGTATCGGTCACGGTGGCTGTGAGCGCCAGCGGATTGTTCTGATTCAGGGTAATGTTGGTCGAACTGGTGCCGGCCGCTGCGAGCGTGATGCTCTTGGGGGGGCAGGTGTACCAGATGCCCGTGGAACTGGTGTTCCCCGAACTGGAAGCGTTGGATGTGGACGCCGTAAGAATGGTGGAGCCGGGAAGCTGCGCCGTTGCAACCGGCGGCAGGACCGTGGAGTTGATCGACACAACGGAGGAATCCTGCGGCGTATAGGTGAGCGGACCGGTCAGCGCGGTAATGTCATTGCCGCTCGCGTCCACAACCGTTGCAGTCAGGTTGATCGTTTGTCCCTGAGACTGGCAGGTGGTTAGATTGTTGAGCAGTTGCACGTTACTGACTTTGGGATGAACGTAGATGGGCACAGGATTACTAACAGCACCACCAGCACTTGCGGTAAGGTAGGCCACCGGCGCGTAGCCGGAGCCGGTCAAACTGGTCTTGAAACCGGTCGGGCTGATTGCAGTGAATGAAAGAGTGGCTGACATGCTGGCCGGACCGGTGATGACTACCACATTTCCAGACACATCACCGAGGTTGGCCTGTACGCCGGCGTTAGAGAAGGCGGTGATGCCGTTGAAGGCGGCTGCGAAGGCGGTCGCGCCAGTGGTGTTGGAGATGGTACCGGTCAGAACCGGGCCGCCGGCGATCTGGATAGCAATGGTGCCGTTGATGGAGTAGGTCCCCGCGGGAAAGCTGAGCGTTGAGGTAGCTCCTATCACAACCGCAGGGCTGGAGGACGGAACAGTGTACGGCACCGTCGGGACGCTGAATGTAGGCGTGGACGAAGGAATGGGAATACTTGTGGACGGCGGTGTGCAAGTGGTGTAATCCGAGACGCCGCCAGCGGTGTTGCGGTTCCACGTGCCCGCGCAGATGGCGCCGCTGGGCGAGATATCCGCATAGGTAATATCCGTGGTGCCGTAGGTATAGCGAACGACGCCGACGCTGTTGCCTTTGCAATCCACGGCGCTGGGCGAGCTGATCTGGCCGATGTTGCCATAGTTCAGCGAGATGCCATAGAGCCGCGGCTCCAGGTTAATCTGCGTGATCTGGCCAACGACCATGCCGGAGCTGCCGCCGTTGCAATAATCGACGGTGTCTTTTTTAGCGCACCCGGAAATAGAGATGCCGACCGGAATAGAGAAAATCAGAATTAGAGCCAGTGTGACGAACCGCCGCATTAAACCTCCCCGTACCACACCACGCACTAAAGACACGATGTGGACGGTCCTCTTGCAAAACTCTGGATGTGCAGCATCCAGTGTAAAAGCTGGGGGTGGCGGAAGCAAATGGCGGGTACCCTGGCGGCTGAAGCCGCTACTGCTAATGGCTGCGAAATACCTGGATTGCCCGTGCAAATGCACGGATGTTCACGGACCCAAGACGGTCTACATGACGGACTACACGGTGCTAATTTTCAGAGCCACGGGCGTTTGCTCGGCGGAGGCCTGGGAGGCATGGGCTTGCGCAGGGAGACTGACGAAACGCATACTGAATTCGTCTACCAACTATGCGCATGAGAAGCCTATTTCCCGCGGTTCCCACTTTTTTGCTGACACTGCTGGTACTGTCTGCCCTGCCAGCCCATGCGCAGGAGGCGCCCATGCCGGGCGCATCGCCCGTCTCCAATGCGCCTGCGGAGCAGGAGGTGCAGAATACCCCGGGCATGACGACCTTTCGCACCAATACCAACCTGGTGAGCCTTTTTTTTACGGCGTATGGCAAGAATAACCAACCCGTCACCAACCTGAAAAAGCAGGACTGCACCCTGTTTGAAGACCGCGTGGCCCAGACCACCAAGAGCTTTGAGCAGATGGTGGACCTGCCGCTGACCCTGGGCATTCTGCTGGATACAAGCGGCAGCCAGGAGAAGGTGCTTCCGCTGGAGCAGCAGACGGGCTCGGCATTTCTGAAGCGGATTATGAAGCCCAAGGATGAGGCGTTTCTGATCTCGTTTGACGTGAACGTGGATCTGCTGGCCGACTACACCAACAATGTGGCGGAGCTGGAACGTGCCATGAATAAGGCGCAGATCAATGTGGGCGGGGGCTTTGGCAACGGCGGCATTCCCGGACTGGGACAGGGGCCGGTGAGCATTCAGAAGCCCAGGGGGACGCTGCTGTATGACGCGGTGTACCTGGCGGCGCACGACAAGATGCACCAGGAGGCGGGGCGCAAGGTCCTGATCCTGCTGACCGACGGCGAGGACATGGGTTCGCAGGAGACGATGAACTCCACGCTGGAGGCGGCACAGAAATCAAACGTGCTGATCTATGTGATCCTGCTGGCGGACCGCGCAGGCTACGCGCAGGCGGGGCAGATGTATGGCGGCGACAGCGCGATGCACAAGCTGACCGAAGAGACGGGCGGCAGAGTGATCGACGTGGGAACCAACGGCAAGAAGCTGGAAGCTGCGTTCCAGCAGATCGAGGATGAGCTGCGGACCCAGTACCTGGCCAGCTATACTCCGCTGGACCCGGCACAGGACGGCAGCTTCCGGCTAATCAACATCAAGTGCACTGGGGCGCAGAAGATCCAGACGCGCAAGGGGTATTACGCGAGCGCGGGCGGAAGCAGCGAATAAGCAAGAGCATTTTCAGCGATGGTGTAAGTTTTTTCCGGGGCTAAAGCCCCTTCGCAGTGGACGCCATGTTCCGTGCGGGCTAAAGCCCGCACTCCCCCGGCTGAAGCCGGGGGCTTAATCCAAAAAGCAAACCACTGCATGCAGATGGTGAGGACGGACGCGCTGAACCGGGGCTTAATTCTTCCATACCATCTGTGAATTTGCTCTAACTCAGACAAAGGCCAGAATTACCGGCACGATGATGCCTGCCAAGAGCGTCAGAGCTATGGCGATGTGGTTGCGCGTGTACTTCCACGACATGTAGAGACCGGTTACCGATGAGATGAACAGGCCGATCGAAGCCACGAGGAAGAAGATCTTCATCGGCAACGGATGGTGCTTCCGGGCGGGAGTTGCGGGTGCAGGGGCGGCTGGAGACTGTGCTAACTCAGGTTTTTGATCTGCGCCCGGAGCCGGAGCCGCCGGAGAAGAGGCAAACGCAGGCTTCTGGTCTGCACCGCGACCATGCTTCTCATCGCCGGATAGGTTTTTCTGATCTGCACCGCGACCATGCCTCTGACCGGTATCGGCAAGGGGCTTCTGGTCTGCACTGGGGAAAGGCTTCTGGGCTGCGTCCGGCGCGCCGCCAGGGCGAGGAAATTGCCTGCGCTGAGGCGCGACCGGCGTCTGCTTCTTGTGAATCTGCGCCAGGGTGACGAGCCAGGCTGGCGGCTTATAGGCGCTGTTTGGGCGGCTTTCATGCAGGTTGAAGGTCTGTAGGGCACCGGTAAAGGCGAAGAAGATCAGGGCCGGGGTGATGAAGACCCCGAAATAGAGATGGACCAGGCGAGAGGCCTTGAGAAGCGTGCGTGAGCTGGACATGCCGAAATTGTACAATATCTCGGATGAAAACAGTCCTATATTGCTATTTTTGCGTCTGGAGCTTCTGTAACTGCTCTGGGGTGAGTTCTTTGCGGAGTTGCAGCGCGAGGCTGGCGCTGGATTTTGTGAGCTGGCCACGGAGCGCCGTCACTTTATCGATCTGGGCGAGGATCTTGTCTTCATCGGGAGACTCGGCGCGCTGGAGCATATCCAGCGTGCGCTCCTCTGCCTTCAGAGCGCGATAGGTGGTGTAAAGAGCAGTCTTGTTGGAGTTGAAGACACTGTCCATCCGCTGGCGCTGCTCGGGCTTCAGGTCGACCGCTCTGGCTACTTTCTGGTCGTCCCACCAGCGTCCGGCGGGGCCAATCTGTAAAGGCGCGGGCTGAGAGCGATCCCCCGCTTGTGCTCGCGGAGTTGTGGTTCCCTGCCCTGGGGGAGGCGGCGCTGCTGGAGATTGTGCGGCGGATGGGGGGGGGGCCGGCGCGTGAGGGGCCTGCATGGGACGGGGACGACCCTGCGCCAAGCCACTGGAGACCGCAGCCAGCACAAGCATGGCGGCGGCAAGCGCAAGCAACGTTGCGCGTGGCGAGCTGCCGTGGAGTTGCTGCCGGGATGGATTGACGGTGTGCATTAGAGCTTTTTCTTTAGCGTCTGCTGCTCTTCGTGGTGGCCGGTAACTGGGGTGTGGAATGTTGTAAATGATTCTAACGGGGAGATGTCCGGCTGCGAAATCTCTGTTTCAATTGCCGCCATCATCTGGTTATCTTCCTGGATCGTGTCAGGATCAGGCACGGGTGAAACCACGGCAGTTGACGGTGCCGTGACGGTGAAGTTGTGGGCCATTGACGGGCTGGGTACGGACCGGTGCAGGAACACGGGGAGAGCGACGGCGAACGTGAGCACGGCTGCGGCCGCCACACCAATGCCCCATCTGGTAGCCGGATCTGCGAGTAGACCGGCGCGACGGGTGCGAATGGGAGCATGCGCCGCCATTGCCTGGGAGTTCATGGGGCGGGCCGCAGCGTGCTCACGACTGTAGAGGAGCGAGGCCTGATTGAACGCGGTCAGGGCGCCCCCGAAGTTTTCCATCTCCTGGCGGCAGGGTTCACAGGTGCGCAGGTGCTGCAGGGTGGCGGAGCTGGCGGCGCCAAGCAGGTATGCGGAGAATTCGGATTCTGACAGGTGCTGGTTCATCGGGCTCTTCCCTTCTCTGCACGAAGCTGCTCGCGGATGGCAATGACGGCCCGGTGCAGGTGAGTCTTGACGGTGTTGACCTTCATGTCCATGGCAGCGGCGATCTCCTGAAGCTCCATCTCCTCAGAAAAGCGCATGAGGAAGACGGCGCGCTGGTTGGGCGAGAGGCCGGTCAATGCCTGCTGCACATGGCGTGCCTGCTCGTGGGCCAACATAGCGGCCAGAGGCGAGCTGCCAGCGCTGGGGAGGATACCCGCCAGCTCGGTTACATCGGCTGCGTTCTGGCGGAAGCTGCGCCAGAAGCGGAACTTCTGGGTGCGGACGGCGTCGCGGACAAGGTTGGAGGCGATGCTGATGAGCCAGGTGCTGACGCTGCAATCTCCACGGAAGTTGGCGCGGCCACGGTAGGCCTTGAGGAAGCAGTCCTGGGTGATGGTCTCGGCGAGGTCCTGATCGTTGATAGAGAACATGACATATCGCAACACCCGCGCCTGATAGAGGCGGACAAGCGAGTCAATATCGTCGAGTTCCGTTGAAGCCTGTTCGGGCACGCTGAGGCCAAGCTCCCTTACGGATACCATCGTTGCATAAATGGCTGTTTCCGGCATGCTGGCTCTCCCCTTCGTAGAGGTAGACGAGGGCCGGCGCACCGGGGGTTACAGGAGAGACGTATTCAATCCGGCAAAGACACCCCATGGCTAAATAAATGAGGCGTATAGCGATTTTTTATGTTTCTTAACATTTTCGCCTGGCGGCGTCGTAGGCGGGCTGCGCCGCTCTATACTAACCAGACCTTCGATGAATTCACTGCAGCCCAGCCAATTCGCTCTTCCCTCGCTGCAAGACTATATGCTGGACTCCGCCTACGACGAAATGTTCAAGTCGCAGGACAGTATCCACCCGCATTATGGTCCCCTGCTGGAGCTCTTCGGCTCGCTACCGCCGGACGAACTGCAGCGCAGAAAGCAGTCTGCCGACCTCTCCTTCCTGAACCAGGGCATCACCTTCACCGTGTATGGACGCGAAGAAGGAACGGAGCGCATCTTCCCGTATGACCTGCTGCCGCGCATCATCACAGCGGCGGAGTGGGACGTGGTAGAACGCGGACTGACGCAGCGCATCATTGCGCTGAACCTTTTTCTACGCGATATCTACAATGAGGGCCGCATCCTGGATGACGGCATTGTGCCGCGCGAGGTGGTTTATAGCTGCAAGCACTTCCGGCGGCAGATGCGCGGGTTGCAGGTGCCGCGGAATGTGTACATCGCGGTGACGGGTTCGGATTTGATCCGGCTGGAGAACGGCGAGTTTTCGGTGCTGGAAGACAACCTTCGAGTGCCCAGCGGCGTGAGCTACATGCTGACCAACCGGCGGGTGATGAAACGGCAGTTTCCGCAGCTCTTCCGCAGCTACAACGTGCGGCCGATTGAGCACTACACGCAGTTGCTGCTTTCGACCATGCGTTCGCTGGCGCCCGAGGGGCGGCCGGAGCCGAATATCGTGCTGCTCTCGCCGGGGGTGTTCAATTCGGCGTACTTCGAGCATGCATATTTGGCGCGGCAGATGGGTATTGAGCTGGTCGAGGGCCGTGACCTGGTGACGCACGACAACATCGTGTACATGCGGACGACCAACGGACTGCGCCGCGTGGATGTGATCTACCGTCGCGTGGATGATGACTTTATCGATCCGCTGGCGTTCCGGTCTGACTCGATTCTGGGGGTTGCGGGACTGTTCAATGCGTACCGCGCGGGCAATGTGACGCTGGCGAATGCATTTGGCACGGGCGTGGCGGACGATAAGGCGCTGTATGCGTATGTGCCGGACATCATCAAGTACTACCTGGGCGAAGACGCGGTGCTGAAGAACGTGGAGACGTTCCTGTGTACACGACCGAAAGAGCGCCAGCACGTATTGCAGAACCTGGACAAGCTGGTGGTGAAGGCCGTGGGCGAGTCTGGCGGATACGGGATGCTGATCGGACCGCACTCTACGGCGCAGGAGCGCGAGGAGTTTGCACGGCGTATTGAGGCTGATCCGCGGAACTATATTGCGCAGCCAACGGTTAATTTTTCCCGCGCTCCATGTCTGATCGGCGATGGCCTGGAGCCGCGGCACGTGGATCTGCGGCCGTATGTACTCTATGGCGACAAGGTATCTATCGTACCGGGCGGGCTGACGCGCGTGGCCCTGCGCAAAGGCTCGCTGGTGGTGAATTCTTCACAGGGTGGTGGAAGTAAGGACACATGGGTTTTGAGCAAATAAGTACGTCGTTCAGAGATTTAGCAACAGGCACTGAAGCAACCAACTTTCAGATAAGGCGGCCCCGAATGCTTTCACGCGTTGCCGATAGCTTGTACTGGATGAGCCGCTACCTGGAGCGCGCCGAGCATACGACGCGCCTGCTCGACGTGAACCTGAACCTGATGCTGGATGAGCCGAGCGGCGTGGAGCGGCGGTGGAAACGAATGCTGGCGGCGCTGGGGCATCCGCGGGGCGTGAAGTGGACGGGCGACTACCTGGACCTGGTGCGGACGCTGACCTTCGACATGGAGGTGGGGTCGTCAATCACGTCGTGTATTGTGTCTGCACGTGAGAATGCGCGGCATGTGCGCGAGCAGATCTCAACCGAGCAGTGGCAGAAATTGAACCGGCTCTACCTGCAGATTACCCATACGAATTTTTCCAGCCTTGCATCTAACGATGAAGAGCGTGCGGAGTTTTTGTATTCGGTGATGGAGGCGGTCCATCAGTTCCAGGGAGTGACGGATTCCACGATGTCGCACGGCGAGGGATGGCAGTTCATCCAGATTGGACGCTACATGGAACGCGCTACGGCGACCGCGACGCTGCTGGAGGTCTACCACCACGATCTGTGGAGCAACGTGGACCGCATCGGCGAGGGGAATGAGTACCTGGAGTGGATGGGGCTGCTGCGCTCGTGTACTGCATTCGAGGCGTACTGCAAGGTGTATACGGCGGACCTGACGCCGGAGAAGATATTGGAGTTTCTACTGCTGGATGAGGAGTTCCCGCACTCGCTGCGGTTCTCGATCGACGCGCTGCAGGATGCGTTGAACGCGATCCAGGGCGAGGGCGGCAAGCAGCGGGCAGAGCATCTGACACGCGTTGCGGGCAGGCTACAGTCTTCGCTGAGCTACGCAAAGGTGGAAGAGATTCTGAGCCAGGATGTGATCAGCTATCTGCACGGGATTCTGGTGCAGTGCAGGGAGATTCACGAGACGCTGTATCAGCTCTATATCAATTATTCGATTCAGGCGGCGCTGGCGAGTTGAAAAGCATTGCCGTGGAAAGATTTGTGCGGGTCAGAAATACTGGGATCCTTCGCTCCGCTCAGGATGACGGACGTTAAAGTATGGGAGAGATATGTATTACTCAATTCGCCATCTGACGAAGTTCCTCTACTCGAATCCCATCCGCGAGAGCGTGATGGAGACGCACATGCATCCGCGCAGCGATGCGAACCAGCGCTGCCTGACGTTTCATCTGTCGGTAAGCCCGCGGTGCCGCGTCTTCAGCTATCGCGATCACCTGGCGAACCAGGTGCACCACTTCGACATACCGGGAAAGCACGGGCAACTCGTCATCATTGCAGAGGCGCTGGTGGAGCTGATGCCGACGCCGGAGATTCCTGCGTTCCTTGCTCCCGATGCGTGGACCGAGCTGGACAGTATGGTGCGCGAGGGCGATTACTGGGAGATGCTGTTCGACAGCGAGTTTGCCATGCGCACGCCGGCGCTGGACGAGCTGGCGAAGACGTTTGAGGTCTACCGTCGCGACGATCCGCTGATGATGCTGCACGAGTTGAACGAGCGGCTATACAAATATTTCGACTATGTGCCGAAGTCCACGAACGCGGATTCGCCGATCGATGTGGCGCTGACGAGCCATATGGGCGTCTGCCAGGATTTTGCGCACATCATGATCGCGCTGGTGCGGAGGCTGGGGATTCCGTGCCGCTACGTGAGTGGCTACCTGCACCACAGCAAGGATTACCATGACCGCTCGGAATCCTCGGCTACGCATGCGTGGCTGGAGGCGCTGATTCCGCAGCTTGGATGGGTGGGGTTCGATCCGACGAATCACCTGGTGGCTGGGGGACGCCATATCCGGACGGCGATTGGGCGGGATTATGCGGATGTGCCGCCGACGCATGGCATCTTC
>DASWOP010000267.1:0-4404 GCA_036404255.1 Acidobacteriaceae bacterium
TATGTCCGCTGGTACCGGCGTTCGCCACAGCGAGATGAACCCTTCGCCCGGCGAGGAGTGCCACATGTTGCAGATCTGGCTGCTGCCAAACAAGGATGGCATCGCGCCGAAGTATGAGCAGAAGCGCTTCACCGTCACCACCGAGCCGGACAAGCTGCATCTGCTGGCAAGCAAAGACGGACGCGACGGTTCCTTCCACGTCTACAGCGATGCCGAGTTGCTCGCCGCAAAACTCACCCCTGGCGCCGGCGTCGCGCATACGTTCCGCGGCGGATACGGCTGGCTGCAGGTCGCGCGTGGCAGCGTCACGGCAAACGGCGTGGAGCTCAAGCAAGGCGATGCCGTAGCCATCAGCGGTGAGAGCGCACTGACGATTGCCAGCGCAGACGGTGGCGAAGTGCTGCTGTTTGATCTGGAGTAAGTTGTATCGCTTACGCAGAAATGGCGTGGCCAAGGTCACGCCATTTCTGTAGTTACATTAGCGCCTTGCACAACTGGCAACTTATGGCAGCAGTTGGAACGCCAGAGACTTCTGCTCCTCAGGATTCTCCGGCTTCGTCTCCAGTAGCTCCGGCAGCGCCACAGCGGGCAGAATCTCCTTCACGTCAATCCACTGCGTTGGATAATTTCCGGTGTAGCACGCCGTGCAGAAGCTGTTGCCCTCGCCGCCATCGCAGCAGGCCAGCAAGCCTTCGAGAGAAAGATAGGCGACCGAATCCGCTTCAATATATTGGCGAATCTCTTCGATCGAATTATTCGCCGCGATCAGGTCCTTCTTGTCGGGCGTATCCACGCCATAGAAGCACGGCGAAATCGTCGGTGGGCAACTGATGCGCAGATGCACCTCCTTCGCTCCTGCTGCGCGCACCATGCGCACAATCTTCCGCGAAGTCGTCCCGCGAATGATCGAGTCATCGATCAGCATCACGCGCTTGCCTTCAAGCAGATTGCGTACCGGGTTCAGCTTCATGCGCACGCCAAAGTCGCGCACCCTCTGCTCCGGCTCAATGAATGTGCGCCCCACGTAGTGATTGCGGATCAGTCCGAAATTAAACGGCACGCCGCTCGCCGCCGCATAGCCCAGCGCCGCCGTCACGCCGGAGTCCGGCACCGGCACCACCAGGTCCACATCCACGGGCGACTCCTGGAAGAGTCGCCGTCCCATCGCATCGCGCGAAGCCTGCACCCAGCGCCCAAAGATCTTACTGTCGGGCCGCGCAAAGTAGACGTGCTCAAAGATGCAACTCGCGTGCTTTACCCCGGTGTTGTAATAGCGCGAAGTCACGCCGTCTTCAGACACCATCACCAACTCGCCCGGCTCCACATCGCGCACATACTCGGCGCGCATCAGGTCAAACGCGCAGGTCTCCGATGCAAACACAAACGTATCGTGCTCTCCCTCCGCCCCGCGAATCCGCCCCATTGAGAGCGGCCGGAACCCCTGCGGATCGCGCGCCGCGAAGATGCGATTGCGCGTCATCATCACAATGGAGAACGCGCCCTCGATCTGCGAGAGCGAATCCGCAATTGCATCCACCAGCGTCGTCGCGTGCGAGTGTGCAATGAGCTGCACAATAATCTCTGTGTCCGATGTCGTCTGGAAGAGCGCGCCATCGCGCTCCAGTCGCTGCCGCGCGGTGCCCAGGTTCACCAGGTTGCCGTTATGCGCAATGGCGATCAGTCCCTTGGTCGATTCCACGCTGATCGGCTGCGCATTGAGCAGCGCCGAATCACCCGTAGTGGAATAGCGCGTGTGCCCAATCGCAAGATTGCCCGGCAGCTTGGCCAGCACGTCGTCGGTAAAGATCTCGCTGACCAGCCCCATGCCCTTGATATCGGTGACGGTGGTGCCGTCCGCCGTCGCAATACCGGCAGACTCCTGCCCGCGATGCTGTAGCGCATACAGCCCCATGTAGGTAAACCGCGCCGCGTCAGGATGGTCATAGATCGCCATCACCCCGCACTCTTCGCGCAGCTTGTCGAAATGATCTTCGCCTTCCATCTCGTCTTCCGGGTCGAGCCCACGGGTATCGATCATGTAGTCACCTCACCGGCGAGCTGATTTTCCAGAGCGGAAGAAAAAGCAGATTGAAACTCTCCAACTGTCCCGCGAACGAGTACATCGTCGCCCGCAAGAATCTCGAAGCTGCCCTCAATCGTCTCTCCCAGGTCAACAGGGAAGTAGCCGTTTTCTTCATCCAGCAGCACGCAAATCTTTCCATAATCTTCGTTAGAGCACGTAATCAGGACCTCGCTCGCGTTCTCGGCAAAGAGCGCCGTTGCAAACGTCGTGCGGTCCATCGATCCTAGGTTGATGTGCGCCCCAATGCCGTGGTCGAAGCAGCTCTTCGCTGCCACTACCGCCAGCCCGCCATCGGAGACGTCCGCCGCGGAGTGAATCAGCCCGCGCTCGGCAAGCGCCGCAAGCGTCTTATGCAGCTTCGCCTCCGCCTCCAGGTCCAGCCACGGCGGAGTACCCCAGAAGCTGCCGTGCACGCTCTTCACATACTCCGAGCTTCCCAGCTCCACCACGCCAGAGGCCGGTGCCTTGATCGCCGATTGCAGCAGCAGAATCCTGTCGCCCGCTCGCTGAAAACCGCTCGGCACTGCCTTTGCTACATCGTCAATAATTCCAACAATGCCCAGCACTGGCGTCGGATGAATCCCCTCGCCTCGCGTCTCGTTGTAGAGAGAAACATTGCCGCCCGTGATCGGCGTACCCAGTGCGGTGCAGGCCTCTGCAATGCCGTCGATGGCCGCGGAAAGCTGCGCCATAATCTCCGGCTTCTCCGGATTGCCAAAGTTCAGGCAGTTGGTAGCGGCCACCGGCTTCGCGCCCGTGCATGCGACCTTCCGGGCAGCTTCGGCCACAGCATGCATCGCACCCAGCTTCGGATCGAGATACGCCCAGCGCCCGTTGCCTGCCAGCGCCATCGCCAGTCCGGTCTTCGTGCCCTTGATTCGCATCACGCCAGCCTCTGCGCCCGGCCCCAGCACAGTATTGGTCTGCACCATGCTGTCGTATTGCTCAAACACCCAGCGCTTGCTGCAAATATTCGCGTTCGCCAGCACCGTCTTCAGATCGGCGTTCCATTCGCGCGGCTTCTTCAACTCTTCCAGAATCTGCGCAGGCGCATCCTCCGGAACCGGAGCCTTCCACGTTCCCACGGGCCGGTGATACAGCGGCGCATCGTCGGTCAGCGATCGGTTCGGAATCTCCGCCATCATCTCGCCGTGGTGCGTAATGCGCATGATCGGATCTGCCGTGACGGTTCCAACAATGGAAGCATCCAGCCCCCACTTCGCGAACACGTCCAGCACCTCTTGCGCCCGCGCCTTGTCCGCGACCAGAAGCATCCGCTCCTGCGACTCAGACAGCATGATCTCGTAGCTCGTCATGCCTGTCGCGCGCTGCGGAACCAGGTCCAATTCAACGGTCAGCCCGAGTTCGCCGCGCCCGCCCATCTCGCAGGTGGAGCATGTCAGCCCCGCCGCGCCCATGTCCTGAATTCCCACGATGGCGCCGGTCTTCATCGCCTCCAAGCAAGCCTCCAGCAGCAGCTTCTCCATAAACGGATCGCCCATCTGCACATTGGGCCGCTTCTGCTCGGAGCCTTCTTTGAATTCTTCGCTGGCCATGGTAGCCCCGTGGATACCGTCGCGCCCTGTCTTCGCGCCCACATAGATCACGGGGTTGCCGACGCCCGTCGCCTTGGCATAAAAAATCTCGTCCATACGGACGAGACCAAGGGCAAACGCATTCACCAGCGGATTGCCGCTGTAGCAGGGATCAAACTTCGTCTCGCCGCCTAGGTTCGGCACGCCAAAGCAATTGCCGTAGCTGGCTACGCCATCCACCACGCCTTCGACGATGGACCGGTTCCTCCGCCGCAACTCCGCATCCGGCTCCGTCTCATCCAGAGGCCCAAAGCGCAGCGAATCCATCACCGCCAGCGGTCGCGCACCCATCGTAAAGATGTCGCGCAGAATCCCGCCCACACCCGTGGCTGCGCCCTGGTGCGGCTCAATATAGCTGGGGTGGTTGTGCGATTCGATCTTGAAGGCGCAGGCCCAGCCATTGCCTACGTCGATAATGCCGGCGTTTTCCCCCGGCCCCTGCACCACCAGCGCCGACTTCGTCGGCAGCCGCTTCAGGTGTACCCGCGAAGACTTATAGGAGCAGTGTTCGCTCCACATCACGGAGTAGATGCCTAGTTCTGTAAGGGAGGGCGTGCGCCCAAGTGTTGAAACAATGCGGCTGTGCTCCTCTGCGGTCACGCCGTGCTGCGCCAGAAGCGCGGGGGTGATATCGGCAGGAGATGGTGTGTTAGCCAGGGCGGGAGCAGAATCTCTATGCATGGCTTCACCTCTATTGTTGCACGGTCGCGGCATGTGGATACAGCG
>DASWOP010000268.1:0-1500 GCA_036404255.1 Acidobacteriaceae bacterium
CGTCACCAGCACTACCGGCTTATCGCGCTGTGCCAGCACAAATCGCTCACCCGTCTGCGCATTCACAACAACATTCGGGATAAAGAACTCTCCGGGAAATCCTTGGTCCTGCAAAGCCCCCGCCCACCCGATTGAAAGCACAGCATCCAACGGCCCATCCATCTCTGCCTGCGCAAAAGCCCGTGTCGCTGCCTCCGCGCCCATTCCCGCACAAACAGCAACGCACTCATTCTCGCCAAGCTTTGCAGTCCACTTATACACAAACCGCTGCCCCGTTGGCACGGACTTCCAGTCCTTCACCAGAGGCTTTAACTCACCCGGCATCGCCGCGATAATCGCAATCCTGCTCACGGCTTCGCCCCCGCATACGCTGGAGCATAGCCATGTGCCACAAACCATTCCATCGCCAATTTCAACGCCGCATCCACCGGCAACTTCCTCAGGCCAAGCTCCCGCTCCGCCTTCGCGCTGCTCGCGAACATCTTCTTCTTGCCCATGCGAACGGCTTCCACCGTAGCGCGAGGCTCTTTGCCGCGAATCTTCCCCGTAATCATCTCGTCAAAGTATGCGAACGCCATCGCCACGGCATGCGGCACCTTCATCCTCGGCGAAGGCAGACCACTAATGGCCGCCATCTTATCCAATATCTGCTTCAGCGTCAGGTTCTCTCCCCCCAGGATGTAGCGCTCGCCTGGCGTACCGTGGTCCAGCGCCTCCACATGCATGCGCGCCACCTCAGCCACATCCACCAGGTTCAATCCCGTGTCCATATACGCCGGAAACTGCTTATTCAGAAAGTCGAGGACTATGCGCCCCGTGGGCGTCGGCTTGGCATCCATCGAACCAATCGGCGACGTTGGATTCAGGATCATCACGTACTGCCCGCCGCGCGCAGCGGCAATCGCCTCCTGCTCGCCCATGAACTTCGACCGCTTGTAATGCCCGATCATCTGCCCCAGCAAAACCGGCGTCGTCTCATCCACAATCGTCCCTGCCGCGTCGAACCCCATCGTCGCCACGCTGGACGTATACACCACGCGCTGCACACCGACCTCCCGCGCCAACCGCAGCAGGTCGTGTGTGCCCTGCACATTCGCCGCATACATCGCCGCCGGATCGGTGACCCATAGCCGGTAGTCCGCCGCCACATGCACCAGCGCGTCGCATCCCGTCAGCGCCGTACGCAACGACTCCACATTCCGTAGATCACCCACTACGATCTCCGCGTTCACCCCCGCGAGCGCCGCCGGGTTCGAAGTCTTCCGTGTCAACAGCCGCAGCTCTGCGCCGCCCGCGGCATACGCCCGCGCCACATGGCTACCCACAAACCCCGTCGCTCCCGTAATAAATGCCTTCAATATTCCCTCACCGTACACGTGCAACAGGCGAGCCGAAGCCCGCCTGGTTACTAATCCCTAGTCCCTGTTCCCTGCTTAGTCCAACTTCTCCGGCACAATCTGAATATTCTTCTCGCCGGCGGCCTTCTTCGCCCAGTACTGC
>DASWOP010000269.1:0-4927 GCA_036404255.1 Acidobacteriaceae bacterium
TTTCGAAAACATCGTCTTCAGCAACTCCGTGATCTACAACAACGACGTCGCGCTCAATGCACGGGTCATCGCAGGTATTGCGGTAGAGATGGTGGACGGGGGATCTGTGGATGGTGTCATGATCTCCAATATCCGCATGCAGAATGTTCGCACGCCGGTATTTATACGCCTTGGCAGACGCAGTGGCGGGCCTGAGACATCCCTACGCAACGTCACGATACAGGGTCTGGATGCATCCGGTTCGATTCTGACAAGTTCCATTACCGGGGTACCCGGTAGCCGGATAAGCGACGTGACATTGCAGGATGTGAGGATTCGGACTTTGGAAGGTGGGGATGCTGCCTGGGCAAACCTTGCGATCCCTGAAGTGGAGAGGAAATATCCTGAAGCGCGAATGTTTGGCCGGCTCCCTGCTTATGGCCTGTATGTCCGTCATGCTGATCGCATCCGCCTGCACAACCTAGAGTTGATCGCCGAAAAGCCGGATGGACGTTCAGCTTTGCTCTGCGAGGATGTTCACGGTATCAACATCTCCGAACTGGAAGCGACTGCGCCTGCCGGCTCGGAGCCGGTTATTTCGCTGCGAAATACCGTGCGGGCATTTATTCATAGTTCACGCGCGCCTGAGAGCTCCGCGGCATTCCTGCAGGTGAGTGGCAGTCAGTCCTTTGCTATAGCGCTCGCGGGTAACGATCTGAAGGGAGCGGCAAAGGCTGTTGTGCTCTCCGATGGGGCTGGTAGTGCCAGTGTCCGGGGTGATATTTGAATCTATCGTCACAGCGTCGAGCGAGATGTTCAGCAGCATTTAAATTATTGGGCGTAACCATCGCTATCGCATCTTTGACGTTGCATGCCTTCTCGCAGAATCACGGTTCAGCCGTTACTGCCACTTATCCAGTCGACACCGCAATTCTGGTCGATCCACGTATTGGCACTGCCGGCGACGGACAAACTTATCCGGCGGTCGGCCTGCCGTTCGGCATGACCCAGTGGACTCCCGCCACGCGCCACGACGAAACCAAATGCGAGGCCCCGTACTACGACAAGGATGAGCGGCTTCTCGGAATTCGTGCCAGCCATTTTCTGAGCGGCTCCTGTATGCAGGACTACGGAAGCTTCCAACTAATGGCTGGGACCGGGAAATTGCCTGAAGCTTCGTGGCCGGGAGTTCCCTTCGCCCATGCCGATGAGCGAATGACGCCCTACCGTTATGATGTGCGCCTGCCCACGGAACGGCTCCGCATTGCGCTTACGGGTGGCGCACGCGCAGCCATGGTGCGGTTTACGGCGGAGCGCGACGGTCCGGTCTGGATACTCCTTGAAAACAACGCGCGTACCGGCGATGGCATAGTGCAAATCGATCCAACGCATCGCAGGGCTCTGGTAGTGAATCGCGTGCGGCGTCTCTATGCCGGCCAGGGGAAGCTGGCGGGCTTCAGCGGCTACTCCTGGATCGAGTTTGACCGGGCTTTCCGCATTGCGAAAGCATCTGGCTCGCTTCCGGCGGCTTCGGCTGACGCGGTGGCGGGCGCAACCACACCATCCGCAGTGTTGGTCTTCGATCTAAAAGCCGGCGAGTCGATACTGGCACGAATGGGTACATCCTTTGTCGATGCCAGTGGAGCTCGATCAAATCTGCGCGCTGAGATTCCAGACTGGAACTTCGGAGACCTGGAACGCCGGGTGCACAATGCGTGGCGCCAAAACCTTGGCGCGATCGAGATCAAGGCTTCCCCTGCCGGCCAGCGAATCTTCTATACAGCGCTTTATCATTCACTGCTCGCACCCCGCACCTTTAGCGACTCCGATGGCCGCTATCCGCGCTTCGCAGGCAGCGGACAGGTCGAAACGGCGCGTGGCTTTACGTATTATGACGACTTCTCCGCCTGGGATACCTTTCGCGCATTGCATCCTTTAGTGACATTGATCGATCCCGCGCACGAGCGAGATATGGTCCGTTCCCTTATTGCCAAAGGCGAGCAGGGAGGCTTTCTGCCTATCTTCCCTGCGTGGAACAACTACACCTCCGAAATGATCGGCGACCACGCCTCGGCCATCATCATGGATGCATGGGCGAAAGGCATCCGCGGATTCGATGCGGAACACGCCTACGCGCTGATGCGGCACAATGCGATGGACCAGCCTGTATCGGAAGCGGAATATAAGGATGGCCGCGGACGCCGCGCGTTGAACTCCTATCTACAGTATGGCTATGTACCACTTGAAGATCCCGTGGCAGACGCATTTCACCACGACGAGCAAGTTTCCCGCACACTGGAGTACGCGTACGATGACTTCGTTGTTGGCCGCATGGCTTCGCTTCTAGGCAAGAACGACGATGCGCGGATCTTTGCTGCACGATCAGGCAACTGGCGCAATGTCATCGATCCCGTGACGGGGTTTGCGCGCGGAAGGCATAGCGATGGAAGCTGGGTCACTCCCTTCGATCCGAAGGCGGCAGCGTCATACATCACGGAAGGCAATCCCTTCCAGTACACCTTCTTCGTGCCCCAGGATGTTCGCGGTCTGATCGAGTTCGAGCATGGTGAACGCAGCTTTGTCGAGAAACTTGATTCTCTGTTTGCCCTTGGTCTCTACGATCAGGGAAATGAACCCAGCCACCATATTGCTTACTTATATGACTATGCCGGCGCAGCAGCAAAAACCCAGGCGCATGTGCATGATATTCTGACGAAAAAGTATACGGGCGGGCCCGATGGATTACCGGGTAATGACGACGGTGGCCAGACATCGGCGTGGTATGTAATGAGCGCCCTTGGATTCTATTCGGTGACACCCGGAATCCCGGCTTACGAGATCGGGACGCCGCACATGTCGGAAGTCACTATTCATTTCCAAAACGGCCGCAGTTTCCACATTGCTGCCCACGGTCTCAGCTCGCAGGCTTACTACATACGCTCTGCTACGCTGAACGGCACACCGCTGAATCGGTTCTGGCTAACACACGAAGAAATTACCCGCGGCGGAGAGTTGATTTTTGAAATGAGCGACAGACCAGTGCATGAATGGCCGGCGGATCACTTGCTTCCACAATAGCGGCAGTGCAAACACTGAAATTTCGCGGAGGAAGGCCGCTGTTACGAATAAAATGCATTCAGTTCAATACCCCCTGCGGCTATCGCTTCCCGTTGCAGGAGATGGCCGCGGGAGCCCCACAATGCATAGCAGATCGCTCCAGCATACGAGAGTATCGTAAGGCCAAGCGCATGATGAACTCCGATTCGGTCAGCCAGCATGCCCAGTGCGAGAGGCCCCAGGCCAGCTCCGATGTTTGCCGCGACCATCACCGAGGAAGCTCGGGCCGTCAGCGGTCCCAGTCCCGAAATGCCGAGCATAACGACGATGGGCACGATCATTGCGTTGCACAGGCCAACGGCAAGCAGTGCTGCAGCAGCCAGGATTCCGTGAGAAACCACCGAAATTGTTACCAGTACACCCGCAGTAGCGGCGATAGTCGCCAGCACCGTTTCCCCCCGCAACCGTTGCAGCAAATACCAGCCGAAGAAGCGCCCCGCCACAGCGCCTCCCCAGTAAAACGCCGCAAGCAGAGCCGCGTTGTGACGGCTCACCCCCAGAATCGCCGGCAACGAAAGGTAATTGACTAGGAAGCTGCCGATGCCAACTTCAGCGCCCGCATAAAGAAATATGGTCACTGCGCCGAAGATAAGCGGTTTATGCCGGAATACGCTCTTCAGCGGTACCGAGGTTTCCGGGACGGTTCGCATCCGGGGCAGACCGGAGAAAGCCACTGCAACCGCCAGCAAAATCAGCATGCATGCCAGGAAAAGATAGGGGCCGTGAAACACGCTCATGGCCTGGAGACGAGCCGCATTGCCAGATTCGGGAAGTCTCGCCCCAGGAGAGATCTCGACCGAACTTCGAAGGATGAGCCATCCTCCAAACAGCGGCGCAACCACAGTCCCCAGAGAGTTGAACCCCAGCGCCAGACTGAAGCGGCTCGCTGCAGTCTCAGGCAATCCAAGAAAGGCGACATACGGCGCCGCTGCCGCCTGCAGAACCGTTATACCGGCACCAATCACGCCGATCGCAACCAGAAAGCTAGCGAATCGGACCGTCCATGCAGCCGGAAGAAACAACAGTGCACCAGCCCCCATCGTCAGCAGGCCTGCAACCATCGCGCGCTGATACCCCAGGTATTCAATGATGGTGCCAGAAACAGGAGCAAACACAAAGCAGGTAGCAAAAAATGTGACCGGAACAAGTATGGCACGCGTGTAGGAAAGGGCGAACACCGCTTGAAGTTGCGGCATCAGAATATCGTTGAGACAAGTAAGAAAGCCCCAAAGGAAAAAGAGCGCCAGAACCGCGCGGAGAGCGGCGGGCTTGCTCCAATCTCTTCTTGTCAACCGTGGAATAGAGTTCGCCATCTGGAGTTGTACCGCCTGAAGGAATTAGCAACCATCCTATTCTCCGAGCCTATCAGTCTTGCCGCCGCGGAACGCACGACAGGCGGGAGAACATCGGGATATCATGTACGATCAATACCGAAAGGAGCAATATCATAGAGCAGAAGCCAGCAAGCTCGGCTCCAACACTCGTACACGTGGCTCGCCTAGCGGGAGTGGGTCTCGGGACGGCATCGCGTGCGCTCAGCGGTCAGGGCTATGTCCGCCAGGGCACGCTGAAACGCATCCACGAAGCCGCGGAGCGCCTCGGTTACCGCCGTAATGAAGTAGCCCGTAGTCTCAGGGCCAGGCAAAGTTATGTGATCGGCATCGTCGTCCCGGACATTGGGGGCCCCTTTATGATTGACTGCGTCCGTGCCGCGCAGGAGGTTCTTCGCGAGCATCGATATATGTCTGTATTCGCCTTTACAGACGGCAACGGTGAGACCGAAAAAAAAGAGATTGAGTACCTGATGAGCCGCCAGATCGATGGGCTTTTG
>DASWOP010000270.1:0-1701 GCA_036404255.1 Acidobacteriaceae bacterium
GGACGGCGGAGAGGCAGTGCAGCGGAAGACGGCTTTGCTGCCTTCGGTGCTGACACCGTATGGCGGTGGGATGCGGCCAGGGAGCGAGGTGCTACCGAAGCCTACGCCGATGAATCTGCGGAAGTTTGCGGAGACGCCGGCGCCGCGGCATGCGATCAATGTGATCAAAGACCGCGTGGCCAGCATGGATTGGCAGGTGCGGCTGAAACGCGGGTTCAGTGCGGCGACGGTGGAGCGCGCAGACGAAAAACTGGCGGCGCTGCGCAGGGCGATGGAGGAACCGAATCCGACGGACTCTTTTCGCACGCTGGCAGAGCAGGTGCTGGAGGATCTGCTGGTGGGCGGGTTTGGCGCGATGGAGGTGGAAGCGACGGACGACGCGGAGCGGCCATTTCATCTGTGGCCGGTGGATGGCGCGACGGTGCAGATCAATCTGAAGTGGGATGGGTCGGCTGACACGGCGCGGTATGCGCAGGCGACGGGAAAGATGGGCAAGGAGGCGCTGATTCCGCTGCGCGACGATGAGCTGATCTATATACGGCAGAATCCGCGGACGCATACGCCGTTTGGATTGGGGAAGCTGGAGGTTGCATTCGAGACGATCAACCAGTTTCTGAGCGCGCACCGGTTTGCAGGGCGGCTGGCGAGCAACTCTGTGGTGCAGTATGCGCTATGGCTGAACGAGACGACGCCGACGCAGCATGACAGGATGATCCGGTGGTGGCAGGACGAGATTGAAGGCACGGGGCGCGTACCGATCCTGAGCTGTGAGGAGAAGCCGGAGGTGCTGCGGTTTGCGGGCGGCACGGACGCGGACCTGCGGCTGCAGTGGCAGGAGTTTCTGCTGCGGATGATCGCGAATGCGTTTGACCTGCCGGCGATGATGCTGGGCGTGCAGGGCGATGTGAACCGGGCAACTGCGAGCGAGCTGGCGGATGAGGCTTTCCGCACGGCGATTGCGCCGACGGCGAAATTATTTGCCGAGCATATAACGCGGGATGTGTTTGCGAAGAAGCTGGGGTGGCGTGAGTTTGAATTTGTGTTCAACGATCTGGAGTCGCGGAATGAAGTGGAAGAGGTGCAGATTCAGACGACGTTGCTGAAGGCGGGAGTGTTGACGGTGGATGAGGTGAGGGGGATGCGGGGGCTTTCGCCGATGGGGGTTACTGAAGCTGTATGAGGGAAGGCGGTCGTCGTTTTACGACGATTCCCACACATCGCAAAGAACGCGATGTGTGGGGCACCCGATTCATGGGCAACGCGGGCGGTGCGGTAGAAAAGCAGATTCTTCGCTGCGCTCAGAATGACAAATCAAAGTGGAATGGAGGATGGATGCAACTGGAGGCGATGGCGGTGGAGTTTCCGGCGGTACATGGGCATCCGAACCGGATGCCGTTTGAGGGCGTGTTGACGCTGGTGGATGTGGCCAGCGACAAGGCACCCGCAGGCGCACGCGGGCATCGGGTGGTGCTGACGAAGAGGGCGGCGGAGGCGGCGCTGCCTTCTCTGCTGGGGATGGCGGTGGACTTCAACACGGGCTGGGATGGACATGATGCGCGGCAGAAGTGCGGCATCATAACGGCGGCGGAGATTGAAGGACAGAGGCTACTGGTGAGCGGGTATCTGTTTGCGAGGGATTTTCCGGAGATGGAGACGCAGTTCCGGAAGAGCGGGCCGAACAGCCTGGGGATGAGCTATGAG
>DASWOP010000271.1:0-2055 GCA_036404255.1 Acidobacteriaceae bacterium
GTTTCTGTTCGGTCAAAGTCATGGTCGTGCTCATCCGATGTAACCTTCCACGCGCGCACGCAGGGTGGACGCTTTCTCTTCGCTGGCGCAGATCACCAGCACGGTATCGTCGCCGGCGATGGTTCCGATCGCTTCCGGCCAGTCTTCGTAATCCAGCGCCGCGGCCACAGGCTGGGCGGAGCCGGTGGTGGTCACCAGCACTAATAGATTCTGCGCCTGCCGGACCTCGAGGCCAAAGTTGCCCAGCACGTCTTCGATGCCGGGCATGTCATCATCGTCTACGGTGTGAGACGGAAGAGCGTAGCCGCCGGGGCCTTTATTCAGCTTCAGTTCGCGAATATCGCGGGAGAGCGTTGCCTGGGTCACATTGAAGCCACGCCCTGCCAGCTTGCGGCGCAGCTCATCCTGGCTGGCAACGGTGATGGTCGTCAGCAGCTCCCGAATCGCATTGTGACGTTGCTGTTTCATACATTCTTCCGTGCAAAAGTGCCCGTTTTGAAACGTAAAAAGGCGCGTCCCATCTGGGATGCGCTTTCATGCATAAATATACAGGAAGATGCATAAGTATGCATCGAATTTCTGCGGTGGAACGCAAATATTTTTGCCGGAAGCGCGCCTGACCTGGGAGGATTTGCGTGGATCGGTAGCCACTTGACTGCATCGCGCACCCACGTATATTGAGCTATGGGCTTGTTTCCCCGCAAACCCGGTCGTCCAGGCAGCGCTGTCCCTGCACAGGGAGTTGCGCCGCGTGTGACCGCCTCGCGCCAGCGCACCAACCTGCTGGACTCTCGCTTCGATCATGACTCCTGCGGCGTAGGCTTTGTCGCCTCGTCCCGGCAGGAATCCACTCACCAGATTCTGCAACAGGCCCTGACTGCCCTTGGTCGGCTGGCCCACCGCGGCGCCGTGGCGGCTGACGGCAAAAGCTCCGATGGCGTCGGTTTGATGACCGCAGTACCCCGTGAATTTTTGCTGGCAGCTACCGGCATTTCTCTGGAGCAGGATGAGCCCCTCGGCGTCGGCGTGCTGTATCTACCCTCGGGGGAGGCGAACGCGAAGTTTGCGGCGCAGGCCGAAGAGGCGCTGGCGAGCTGTCTGAACTCGCGGCAGCTCAAGGTGCTGGCGTGGCGCGATATCCCGGTCCAAATGGATGCGCTGGGCGAGATCGCGGTGGAGACGATGCCGAAACTGCGGCAAGTTCTGGCGACAGGCGGCGACCCGGAGACCGTTGAGCACCGTCTCTATCTGGCACGTAAACAGTTTGAACGACTACAGGAAGATGTGGAGCGTGTTGGCGACCCAACTACTTATATTTGTTCACTTTCTGCTGCAACCATCATCTACAAGGCGATGTGTGTCGGACGACTGCTGGGGCATTTTTATCCCGATTTGCAATCGCCGGAGTATGTGACGGACTTCGCCATCTTCCACCAGCGCTATGCCACCAATACGCTGCCCACCTGGCACCGTGCCCAACCTCTGCGGACGCTGGCGCATAACGGGGAGATCAACACGGTATGGGGCAACCGCGCCCGGATGGACGCGCGCGATTCGCAACTACCAGTGGAGTGCAAGCCGATCCTGACCAAGGGGGGGACGGACTCCACCTCGCTGGACGAGGCGATTGAGCTGATCTCGCAGAATGGGCGCACACTGCCGGAGGCCATCCGCATGCTGGTTCCGCCTGCGGCGACGGCGAAGGAATCACCCTTTCTGAAGTACCACCAGGACTGCGCGGAGCCGTGGGATGGGCCGGCGGCGCTGGCGTTCAGCGATGGACGTTTTGTGGGTGCAGCGCTGGACCGCAACGGGCTGCGCCCATGCCGTTTTGCGGTGACGCGCGACGGTCTGGTGGTGGCGGGCTCGGAGGCTGGTTTGGTCGATCTGGACCCGGATGAGGTGGAGCACAGTGGGCGGCTGGGGCCGGGGCAGATGCTGGTTGTGGATATGTGGGAGCAGAAGATCTATGAGAGCGATGCTCTGCTCGACCTCTTCGACCAGTCATCCGAAAGCTACGCCGTGTTGGCAGCCGATGTGCCGCTGCAGGAGCTT
>DASWOP010000272.1:0-3515 GCA_036404255.1 Acidobacteriaceae bacterium
CTTCCATCACCTGGGTTCGCGTATGCGCAAGCTCGCGTTGAATATGAATGGCGGCAAAAATGCCAGCGCCCAGCGCCAGAACCGTGGGCACCACTACTGCGATAACTGCCGCTCTGCGCATTGTAGGAGCCTGGCCTGATCCGTGTTAGTTCGGCGGGGAATCCAGCGTAGCACGTGCGTATGTTGTGGAAAGTGTAATACACGTTTAGGGGAATTACCTTGGGGAATCCAGACGCAGACGGCGCACCGTGCGGACGTCCGGACCGCGTTCAGTATGAATGGGGTTGTTACAAGGATGAGATGACTGCAGAAGAGGGCAAAAGTCGCTTAACTTGCCATTTTAGAGCAGAGGAGCCTTGGAGGGGATTCTCCAAATCCGCGAACTGGCGGTAGCATTGCGGGAGCTACATCTATGTGCTTGCGCTCTGACCCTCACGAAAAGGCCGACTTCAAGAGGCGTTCCGATGAACGTGTGTACCTTGCGACGCGTAATAAAGATGAGTGGTTTGCTGTCTTCCTACTGCTGCGAGATGGAATTATGATCAGCGTGGCAGCATATTGCATGAACGGCTAGGGAAAAGACTCGACCAGTTGCGTTGTGCTGGTAGCTGCAGCCAGCAGCCCTTCTCTTGCAACCATCAAAAGCATCCGGCGGACAAGGCTTGCTCATAATATGATGTGGACGGTATGTTCTGGTAATAAGGATGTCCTTGCGCTTCGACCTGGGAAGTCCACCAAAGGCAGGCGAATCAATCTCCTGGAGGATGCAGAATGAGTGAATGGTCGAGCAGGATCCAGGAGTTTGTCGATGGAATTGCAGCAAGTGTTGCCGTGGTCGGGCACGATGCGAAGAATGTGCTCATCGTATCCGCTTGCAATGAAGGTTTCTTCGGGATGACTGGTGGCCGTCCTGTGGGCGTGCACAGTTTTCCTATACCATTCGACACAACCATACCAAGCTATGCGCGGCGGGAGTTTCGCGAAAAGATCCAGGAGTGTTTCAACTCCGGTATTGCTCAGGAGCTGGAGCAAGCCTACGATTTAAAAGACGGCACACATTGGTGGCGCCTTTCGCTGAAGCCGCTACGGCTCAAGGACGGCGACGCCGCGATACTCGACATATTGATCACGGGGCTTGATATCACCCCAAGAATGGAATTGACGCACCAACTGGAAATAAGTACTTCCCGGTTCCGATCCGTTGTGGATGCTGCTTACGACGCAATCGTCACCATCGATCAAGAGCACAATATTACGTTGTTCAATCGCGCGGCTGAGTATTTATTCGGGTATTCGCAAGCCGAGATGATCGGCCAACCTCTTAGCCGCCTTATTCCAGAGCGTTTTCGTCCGGGGCACAGTGAATACCTGCATCAATTTGCCCGATCACCTGTCAATTCGAGGCAAATGAATGAACGAAGCCGCATCTATGGACAGCATCGCGACGGATCATTACTGCCTGTTGAAATAGCGATCTCAAAAATAAACGTGAATGGCGTGGTTGAGTTTACCGCCATCATCCGGGATATCGCGGATCGCATTCATCTCATGGATCTACTTCAAAGACAGGCTGCAACGGATGAGTTGACTGGTCTGCCGAATCGGAGATCATTTACCGATACAGCAGATAATATGCTCAGATCCAGCGGCGATGTATCTATTTTCATACTCGATATAGACAACTTCAAGAAAGTTAACGACACCTACGGACATGATGCCGGCGATGATGTTCTGCGGGCTCTGGCCGAGGTGGGGAAGATTCACAGTCGGCAGATGGATATGTTTGCGAGGCTTGGCGGCGAGGAATTTGTCGGAGCTCTGCCGGGAACAGATTTGAAACAGGCACACTTGATAGCGGAGAAGCTGAGAGAAAAACTTGCGCAACAGAACTTCGTATATGCCTGGCGTACCGGTAAGGCCATTCCATTCACCGTTAGTATCGGCGTAGCAACGCGTGCGCCTGAAGAGAATGAAGTAGGAGTAGTCCTCAAACGTGCAGATGAAGCTCTTTATAGGGCAAAGGAAGCTGGCCGGAATCGCGTCGAGTCCTGAGGGGCTTTTACTTTTAAGGGTGACCGCCAATGTAGCTCTATTGGCAAGCTGTCACCGCACTCGCGGTAGAAAATGGCCCTGTGTCCTGACGGTTGGTGGTCGTAGCGCTGCAACGCTGCAAAGCAAAAGACTGGAAGTTGATTGCTCAGGCGCATCCCTTACGTACGCACGCTTTCCGTCACACTTGCCGCTCATGGCTTGATGCTGTGGGTACGCCGGTTGCTGTACAGCAGAAGATGATGCGCCATACGGACATCAGAACCACGATGAACATTTACGGGGACTTTGTAACGGATGAGATGACTACGGCGGGAGTCAAAGTGTCTCAGCTTGCATTTCAGAGTAACGGAGCGCAAGCAGAGCGCAGTGCAAGCTAAGTTACTGATTTTATTGGCTCCGCAGGTAGGACTCGAACCTACAACCCTTCGGTTAACAGCCGAATGCTCTGCCATTGAGCTACTGCGGAGTGTATGCAAGAGCAGCCTGGCAGCTGCGTTGCGCTTCTTTGTTTATAGCAAAATAGCGCTGCCGGGTCAAAGTGGTGCAGCGTGTGCCCTGTGTGAATCTCAGCATGCGCAACACTTGCGCTTGACAGGTGTTTTAGCAAACGGGCAGAGTGATTGCGTCGCTCTGTTATCGATAACCCATCAGATTTTCCGGAGAATTATGCTCAATCGCCGTATGTATGCCGCTTTCGCTCTCTCTTCTGCATTTGCTGCCACGCTCACGCTTGGCCTGCACGCCCAGGCACCCGCCGCACCGCCCGCTCCACCAGCAGCCGATGCTGCGGAAACGCCAGCCACCGCTCCCAAGCCAAAGGTTTCGCAGTACGCTGCGGAAGAGTTTCGCAATATCGCTTATGGACATGAGAGCAACACCGATCAGTTGCTCGATGTCTTTACCAACGCCGCCGCTAAGCCCGGAAAACCAGCGCCCGTGCTGGTGTACTTCCACGGTGGAGCATGGCACAAGGGGCAGCGTCCGGGTGGCTCCGGTTCCTTCAACGGCTTCATGAAGATGGGTTTTACGGTCGTCAACGTGGAGTACCGCTTCAGCCAGGTCGCCACTGCGCCCGCAGCCGTTCAGGATGCGCGCTGCGCGCTTGCCTGGGTGAAAGCGAACGCTGCGAAGTATAACTTTGACGTCACCCGCATCGTGCCCTACGGCACCTCGGCCGGCGGACATCTCGCGCTGATGGCAGGCATGCTGCCTATCCCGTCTGACATCGATCTGCCCGGCTGCAAAGACGTTCCGCGGGCTGCCGCCATTCTGGACTTCTACGGCCCTGCCGAGCTGGCTCCCGCCATGGCCGGAGCCTTTCACTCGTCGTCGGTGATGGAGTGGATTGGGCCGAAGAAAGATCAGGTCGCCTACGCGAACCTGATGTCGCCCATCAACTACGTTCGCAAGAGCGATCCGCCGGTCTTCATCGCGCATGGCGGATCGGATCCGGTTGTGCCGCA
>DASWOP010000273.1:0-15708 GCA_036404255.1 Acidobacteriaceae bacterium
CCGTCGTCCGCGAATACTGCCAACTCGGCGACCACGTCCGCCTGCAGAACGGAGCCATCATCGGAGCCGACGGCTTCGGCTTTGCCAAGCTCGCCGAACCGACCGCCACCGGCCACTGGGAAAAGATCGTTCAATCCGGCACCACCGTGCTGGAGACCGGCGTCGAAGTCCAGGCCAACTCCACCGTAGACCGCGCCAGCATCGGCGAAACCCGTGTCAAGGTCGGGGCCAAGATCGACAATCTCGTCATGGTCGGCCACGGCAGTACCGTCGGCGAAGACACCCTGCTCTGCTCCCAGGTCGGTCTCGCCGGTTCCACCACGGTCGGCAAAAATGTGATCCTCGCCGGCCAGGTCGGCGTCGCCGGGCACCTCACCATTGGCGACGGAGCCATCGCCACCGCGCAGACCGGCATCCCCAACGACGTTGCTCCCGGCAAGGTTGTCAGCGGCTATCCTGCCATAGATAATCGCCAATGGCTGCGGTCCGTGGCCATCTTCCATCGCCTGCCGGAGCTGATCCGCGACCTGCGTAAGAAGAGCTAGCCCGCAACTAACTGCATCGCCCGCATCGGCATCTCACTTGGAGCGACATGAGCCAGGACGAGACCCCAACACCCCACTTCAGCCCCGAGCCCATCCGCGCGGACGACTCGCCGCACATCCGCGTCCTTCTACTCGACGACGAGCCCGCCAACCTCATGTTGCGCACCGTCATCCTCCGCCAGCACGGATACGAGAGCCTTCCCGCCGCCACCATAGAAGAGGCCATGCAACTCATCGACAAGATTGACGTCGCCGTGCTCGATTATCACCTCGGCTCTGGCAAATTCGGCACCGAAGTGGCCAATACCCTGCGCACCCGACGCCCCGAAGTCCCCATCATCATCCTCTCCGCCACGCTCGAACAGAAATTCGGCGGCACTGCAGACATGCATCTGCTCAAGGGCCATAGTTCGGTGGAAGATCTCGTCAATGCGCTCGGTTCCTTCCAGGCCAAACGCCGAGGCTCGCCCGTGGTGGTCGATGCCCGTGACTTCTTCTACTCACGCATCAGCATGGCAATGGGGACGGATGTCATCCTGCAGATCTTCGATCGCGACGGTACCTGGCTCTACGTGAACGAAGCCGCCGCCAGCTACCTCGACCATCCGCGCGACTGGTTTCCTGGCCGCAACATCTTCACCGAAATGTCCACCGAGGTCCGCGATCTGCGCGAAGTTCTCTACACCGTCGCCGAGACCAGCGAGACCTACATCGACCGTACCCGCCTCGGCCTGCTCAACCAACCTCGCCCCGGCGAACTGAACGCTACCTGGTCGCTCCTCGCCTTCCCCATCCGCCTGCACGACGACCGCTGCGGCGTCGTCCTCAGCGCCCGCATCCTCGAACGCCCGTCGCCCTTCGCCGCATGAGGAGTGAAAATTGGGATGCGCTTTTCTAACCCCTAGTTCCTGTTCCTTGCATTTGATACTCTTGACCACTATGCGAATCTTTCTCGCCACCGTCGCTCTTCTCCTGCTCTCAGGCTGCACTTCGCCCTACGTGCAAACCACGGTGGCTAACCGCACCGGCGGCGACATCACCGCGCTCCAGATCGACTATCCCAGCGCCAGCTTCGGCACAGACAAGCTCGCCAACGACGCCGACTTCCACTATCGCTTCAAGTTGCAGGGCTCCGGCCCCATCAAGCTCAGCTACACCGACTCGGCGCATCATGACCACGCCATCACCGGCCCCACGCTCTACGAAGGCCAGCGCGGCATCATGCGCATCGCCATCGACCTGCCGGACAACGCCACCTTCGCCCCGCAGCTCACACCCACGCACTAGTCCTGTTCGACCTCAATGTAGTTGTCGAGGTGTTGCTTCACCACCTCGTAACACTCGCAGGCCTGCGCCTCCAGCGCCGCACGATCCAGAATCACGATCTTCCCACGGTTGTATTCAATCAAACTCCGGTCCTGCAGGATGCCCGCCGCCGTGGTCACCGTTGGCCGGTTAGTGCCCAGCATGTCGGCAAGAAACTCCTGCGTCAGATTCATTGGAGACACTCTCGACCGGTCGTCGCAAAGGCAAAGCCAGCGAGACAGCCGCTGCACGATATCGTGGTGCGCGTTGCACCCGGCAGACTGTGCTGTCTGCACCAGTTGCGCCTGCACATAGCGCAGGACCAGATCATGAAAATGTTCGCCGCGGTGGAACTCCGCAATGCCCGCCCCCATGGGGCAGGCAAACCCCACGCCAGCCATCTGCATGTACACCTTGTTCAGGCTGCGTTTGGTTCCAATCAGTGCGGATGCGCCCATCACAGACTCATAACCGAACATGCCGACCTCAACCTGAAAACCATCGGCAAACGTATTGGTCATCGAGCCGATACCATCCTCAATGAAGATGAGCTCCCGGATAGGCTCGCCAGGCGTTTCAATCACACGTCTGGCCGGCAACTCAACAGGCTTGAGCTGCAGGCGATCTATGACTTCGCTATCAAGATGGTTGAGGATTTTATTGCGAAACGGGTATGCCTGCATGGCGTCCTCAACTAGTTATGATGCCGTCGGCAGGCCTCGCTCGTGAAATTACAAAAGTATTTCAAGATTCACCTCACTCTTTTCATCGCTCCGAATCAAACTCAGCAGACGTACTCAGCCAGTTCTTCAGGCTAAACCGTCAGGCATCGGATCGGAATAGACCATATTTCGCGATGTCAGAAGGAACTTATGATGACTGTCCAGACTCTTCCTCCCCATCAAGTCGTCAAGGATCAAGCACTCGCCGCCGCCTTCCCCACCACACCCATCCCGGCGTCCGCCCCCCAACCCGTGGACGTCCGCATGGGCCGCGCGCAGAATGAGTCCGGAATCATCTGGATCACCGCGATCTTCATGGCGATCTTCCACCTCGGCGCCATTGCCGCGCTCTTCTTCTTCAGTTGGACCAACCTGATCGTCGCCGCCATCCTCTACGTCTTTGCCATCAACTTCGGCATTGGCATGGGCTACCATCGGCTGCTTGTGCACCGAGGCTACCGCGTACCCAAGCCAGTCGAATACTTCCTCGCCGTCTGCGGCACGCTCGCTCTGGAAGGTGGCCCCATCTCCTGGGTAGCCACCCACCGCGTTCATCACCAGCACAGCGATCTTGAGGGCGACCCGCACACTCCGCAGGAAGGCACCTGGTGGTCGCACATGGGCTGGATCATCTCCGGCCGCGCGCTCAACACCGAAACCGCCCGCCTCGCCCACTACGCACCCGACCTAGCCAAAGATCGCTTCCATCTCTGGCTCAGCAAATACCACTGGGTTCCTCTGACCATCCTCGGCGCACTCCTTCTTCTGGTCGGCACCCTCGTCGGAGGCATCCACGCGGGCATCGGCCTCTTCCTCTGGGGAATCTTCCTGCGCGTCACCATAGGCCTGCACGCCACCTGGCTGGTCAACTCAGCCACCCACATGCACGGCAGCCGCCGTTTTGAGACGAAAGACGAGTCCCGCAACAGTTGGTGGGTCGCCCTGCTCACCGGCGGCGAAGGCTGGCACAACAACCACCACGCCAACCCCGTCTCCGCCCGCCACGGCCTGGCCTGGTACGAGTTTGACCCCAACTACTACGGCATCTGGCTAATGGAAAAGCTAGGCATCGCAAAGAAGGTGCAAACCGCAAAGTTCGTGAAGACCACCTCCGGTAAGACCACCTCCACCACCCACATGACCTCGTCCTAAAGCACACAAGACAGAGGCAGCCCGAAGGCTGCCTCTGTCTTGTGCGCGTACCGCGATTCGCCGTCCGCGCAGGACCCTACTTCACGACCGACTGGAACAGCGGGCTCGAAAGCAACTGCGAAAACTCGCTATCCGAAGCCGCAAACGACACGATCAGCGTCCCCGCATTCGAATCCACGCTCGTGCTCTCCAGCGCGGCCTTCTCCGTCGTGGTGCCTGTGGTCTTCTTCAGCAGCACGGCAGCCTTCATCACCGTTGCAGCCGTCGCGGCAGTAACCGAATCCGACGTCACCACGTTCATGTCGAACTTCACACCATTCTGGAAATCCAGTGTGTAGCGCGAGCTCTTCAGGCGATTGCGCACCGTGTCATAGTCCGCCACCTGCGCCGCTTCGCCCAGCACCGACTTCATCATCGTCTGAGTGCCGCCCTGGTCCAGCACGCTCCAGATAGGCCGCGTCTGCACCAGGTTCATGTCGTTCATCATGTCGCTATTGCTCAGAAAGCTCGGCGTCAGGCCATCGCGTGTATCCAGCGTGGCTTTGATCGCGTCCTTGTCGCCGAAGATCATCGTGGTCTGGTTCAGGAACACAACGCTCAGCCCAGTCGAACCCATCGGGTAGACGTTATTGTTGCGCAGCACCGTCGGCTTGGTCTTGTTCTTGGCGAAGTTCGCCATGATCTTGGCGGTCTGGAACTGGCCCTGGGCTATACCCACAATGCGCGTTCCCGTGCCACCCTGCGCGCGAAAGGCCGCAAAGGCCAGAATGTCCGCATCCTCGCCCACGTTCAGGCCAGACTGCTTCAGCGAGGTCTCCAGCCGCTTCAGCTCCGGCGGCAGCACGCGTTCCTTCAGCGCCATCGCCGTCGGCGAATTCTGCATCGCGCGGTAATCCACCACGATCAACTGTTGAACGTCCTTGGGCACTGCGGACTTTGCGTCGCTGCTCAGCTCCGCCGCCCGTGCCGTACCGCAAACCATCGCAGCGGCTACCATCACCGCGCTGCCAACCTTCATCCAATTCCGATTCATCGTCAAGTCCACTCCCGGCCCACTCTGGGGCAACTTCTTTATTCTTTCCCGACTCTGGGCGTATGGCAAGGATTTTACCTTTCACCCACCGCGATCGGGCTGATTCAGCTCGTTTTGCTACACCGGCCACGCCAGCGGATTCTCCAGCCGCCGCTCCAATATCTTGTCCGCGGCGTCGAACCCTCTTATTTGACGTGCCCATTCCGAATCCGGCTCATAGGCATCTGCAGGAATTAATCCAATTAATTCTCCGCTCAGGGGTTCAGCCCCATGTTTAGCCCCCAGTTTCTTCACCATTTCGAAGACCGTCCGCAGCGGCGTAGCCCGAAAATCCGTAATATTCATGCTCACCTGGGCCCGCCCATGGGCCAACACGCCCATTGCTTTCACCCCCTGCATGCCCCCGCCGCTGGCGCGAATCTCCCGCGCCACCGCCCGCGCCGCCGCCACATCCGGCTTGTCCAGGTAGATGTTGTAAGCCACCAGGAACCGTCGCGCGCCCACTGCGCTTGCTCCCGCCGTAGGATGCAGCTCCGGCCCGCCCACATCCGGCCTCCGCGTCGCATCCTTCACCGCCGCCGTCCGCAGGCCCTCAAACTGGCCGCGCCGCACGTCCTCCAGCAGCGCCCGGTCCGGCCGCGCCGCCGCCGCCTCGTAGAAGTACACAGGCACGCCATAGCGCTTCCATATCTGCGTCCCCGCCTGCCGCGCCAGCAGCGCGCACTGTTCCAGCTTGATGCCCTTCACCGGCACAAACGGCACTACGTCCGCCGCCCCAATCCGCGGATGCACCCCGGTCTGCCGCGTCAGGTCGATCAGCTCCGCCGCCTTGCCCACGCCCCGCACCGCCGACTCCAGAATCGCCTCCGGCGGCCCCGCTACCGTCACAACAGACCGGTTATGGTCCGGGTCAAGCGAGAAATCCAGCAGACGCACCCCAGGCACATTCATCGCCTGAATAATCTGGCGGATCTTGCCCTCGTCCAGCCCCTCAGAAAAATTCGGGACGCACTCCACGATCTGTTCTTCACTGCTCATCATTCCTGTTACCAACTTCTTCTTTTCCAACTACTCAATCAAAACTTGTCATCCATACAACCAAACATTGTCATTCTGACCCTCGAGCAAAGCGAAGGGGAAGAATCTGCTTCTGTCTCTGCAACCAACGGGAGCCGCTTCTGCGCGCAAAGCGCGCTCTTCGCCGTGCGCGCAGCACTACTTCCACCACGTATACCCCAGCGAGAACTGCACGCTGGCATTCACGCCCGGATTCTTGTCCCCTAAGCTTGCGCTTGAAATGTGAATACCGTTCGCGCTGAAGTCGATCGACCGCTTCGGTCGCAGAAAATAATGGAATCCGATCCCGCCCTGCGGCGTGAAATTGAACACGCTGGCATCCGTCGCCGGCCCATCCTGCGAGAGTCCCGGCGTCGGCGAGCCGAATGCAGGATACTTGTGGTTCGTCCATAGCAACCCGCCCGCACCCTGCGCCCACGGCATAAACCGCTTCCCCCGCGTGTAGTTCCACCGCAGGATGATCGGCGTGATCGACGTGCCCGTGTACGTTCCGCCTGTGGTGAAACTGGGCGAGCAGTAGAGTCCTAGTGCTATGGAGTTGTAACCCGGCTGCTGCGAAGCCGAGCAGTTCCTCCGCTGAAACTTCGGCGTATACGACTGCCAGAACGGAAAGAACTCGCCTGCATACTCAAACTGCCCGCGGAAGAATCCATGCCCGATCACCGGCGTCATCACCTTGCCCAGGTGAACGCCCGCCATCATGAACCGGAAGTTGTCCCGCCCCTGTGTCAGCCCAACCCCGCCCTGCGCCAGCACGCCCACTTCCCAAGGCTGCCGCGCTGCAATCTCTGCAACAGGGCTGGTGGGCACGATCAAGTTTGTGTTCAGTTTGGCCAGATTCTCAACCTTCGTGCCTGGAGGCAGCGGACTATCCTGCACATTCGACGTATCAGCCGAGCTCGAAGTCCCACTCTGCCCCATCACCGGCGCAACTCCCACCAGCAAACCCACACTCAAGAATCCCGCAATCAATCTCTTCATTCGCTTTTATCCGTGCCCATCCGTGAAATCCGTGGTTCGCTCTTGTCTTCGTTCCTACGTTCGAAAGCCGCCAGCGAGTGGCGGCCCTCGTGAATCAATCAACTATCTACTCGGAGACCACGCGAAGCGATCCGCCGTCCGCGCAGGACTAAGCCGAGACCTGCTCTTCATCCATGTCGAAGTTGGAGTACACATGCTGCGTGTCGTCCAGGTCTTCCAGCACTTCCAGCAACCGCACCATGGCATTCGCCTGGTTGCCTTCCAGCTTGGTATACGTGGACGCGATCATCGTCACCTCGGAGTGCGCCGGTGTAATGCCCGCGGCCTTCACCGCGGCCAGCACCGTCTCCAGCTCCTTGGGAGCCGTCAAAATCTCCCAACTGTCGCCCTCGTCGCTCAGGTCATCGGCGCCGGCTTCCAGCACGATCTCCGTCAGCTTGTCCTCGTCCACCGTGGCTTTCTCCACGATGATCAGGCCCTTCTTGGCGAACATATAGCCGACCGAGCCGGTCTCGCCCAGGTTCCCGCCATTCTTGGTGAAGGCATGCCGGATCTCGCTCACCGCGCGATTGCGGTTGTCCGTCAGCACTTCAATGATGATCGCCACGCCGCCCGGGCCGTAGCCCTCGTATGTGACCTCTTCGTAGTTCACGCCTTCCAACTCACCGGTGCCGCGCTGTATGGCGCGCTTGATGTTGTCGTTCGGCATATTCTCGGCCTTCGCCGCGGCAATCGCCGTGCGTAGCCGCGGATTTCCGTCCGGGTCACCGCCACCCTGTTTGGCTGCGATCTGAACTTCCTTGATCAGCTGCGTGAAGATCTTGCCGCGCTTGGCATCCAGCGCGCCCTTTTTATGCTTGATTGTCGCCCATTTCGAGTGGCCGGACATGCTTGATACTCCTACTGAAAATTCTGAATTAATCTGGCGGATCAGGCCGAAAAAGCCTTGCGAATCGCAGCATTCGCCAACATTCGCACCGTTGCTCACTATATCATCAGAGGGCGGCACCTCGCCTCTGCTGCTCCAACCCTCCTCCGGCTGACCTGCATCTCACGGATTGAGCATCACCCCTCCCTGACGCGTCTCACCTCGCGCTCAGGCACACTTTTTCATTGGAGCCCACCGCAACATGGCGATTTTAATGCAGGCCTTTTACTGGGATTGTCCCCGTCTCGATAAGCAGGAACACAACTGGTGGAACTTCGTCGCCAGCAAGATCCCCGAACTCTCGGCCTCCGGCATCGATGCTCTCTGGCTCCCGCCCATCTCCAAGGGCTACAACGACATCACCATGGGTTATGACCCATACGACTACTACGACCTCGGCGACTACGACCAGCGTGGCGGCACCAAGACCTGGTTCGGCAACCGCGCCGAGCTCGAAACCCTCATCAAGACCGCCCGCAAACACCACATGGGCTGCTACGCCGACATGGTCATCAACCACAACTCCGGTGCCGACGAAGAAGAGGTCAACCCGCTCGACGGCCAGAAGCGCTGGACGAAGTTCAATCCCAAGTCCGGCAAATTCCCCCGAGACTGGAACTGCTTTCACCCCTCCCGCTACGAAGAGTTCATGGTCGAGGGCGAGAACTACGCCGGATACCCCCACCTTTGCCATCGCAACCCGGTTGTCTACGCTGCCATGTACGACTGGGCGCGTTTCCTCATTGAAGAGATGGGCTTCGAAGGCTTCCGCTTCGACTTCGTCAAAGGCTTCGGCAGTTGGATGGTCTCCCAGCTCGCCAAGTACCGCTACGTGAAGGATGGCCAGGACTTCCGCCCCTACGTCGTCGCCGAGCACTGGTCGGGCGACGAAGACATCGAAGCCTGGGTCGAGCAGGTCAACGCCATCACCGACAACCAGATCGCCGTCTTCGACTTCCCTCTGCGCTACAAGCTCAAGGATGTCTGCGATACCCCGGAATACGATCTCCGCAACCTCACCCAGGGAGGTACCGTCGTCATGCGCCGCCCCGCCCACGCCGTCACCTTCGTTGACAACCACGATATGGGCGACAACGCGATCGTCTACGACAAGATGCTCGCCTACTCCTTCATCATGGCGCACGAGGGCTACCCCTGCGTCTTCTGGTACGACTATTTCAACAACCAGCTCGCCCGCCCGCGCACGCCCAACGGCATTGACGCCTTGATCCACGTCCACCAGGTCTACGCCGGCGGCAACTCAGAGATCCTCTGGACCGATCAGACGCTCTACATCATGCAGCGAGTCGGTTACAAGGATGACAACATCGACCAGTCGGGCCTCGTCTACGTGCTGAATAATCGCAGCGACGAGTGGCAGGGAGCCACCGTCCAGACGCAGTGGAAAAACACAAAATTCAAGCCCATCGCCTGGGACGGCCACGACGAAAAACAGCCCGACGAGCGCACCACCGATGCCGAAGGTCACGCAGAATTTCCCGCCCCGCCTCGCGGCTATTGCGTCTACGTACCTGTGTTCGACTAGCCGCTACTTGATTTATTTGTCATTCCGCAGCGCAGCGGCGGAATCTGCTTTTCAACTGCGCCACAAACGCATCCGATCCACCAAACAACACCGCTAGCCCACCGTGTAGCGGTACATATTCACCACATACGGCTCAACAATCTCCGCCGCGAACACCACCACCGCCAGCGCCAGCAGCGTGAGCGCCACCGCGCCAATCCCGCGCAGCGCACCGCGTTCAAACTGCTCTGCGATCGAATGAAATACATAGCTGGCCAGCGTAAAGATACCGAAGATGCCCATAATAGCGAACGTCGCCGCCAGCACGACTTCCACGATACTGATGAATGCACTTACCATAGGCTTGCGATCCCCAGCGCTCAGACAGCTTAGAACTTTTTCTCGTTTCCGCGCGAATTTGCCTTCGTCCGCCGGCATGCTCCCACCACCAGCCCAAGCACCAGCAGCACCGCCAGCCCGAGGATAGTCTGTAGCCCATACGTCGTAAACCACGCAGAAAGACTCTCTCCCTGCGTCGACGCATCTGCCAGTAGCGGCTGCAACATCACTCCTAGTGTGATCAATGTCACCTCGCTATCCCTTAGGTCTCAGTCTAGCCGGAATGCTATCCTGAGCCCATGAAATTCGGCGTTATTGTTTTTCCCGGATCAAACTGCGACCACGACACCTACAACGTCATTGCCACCATCGCGCGTCAGCCCGTCACCTTTCTCTGGCACGCCTCCACTGAACTTCAGGGCTGCGACGCAGTCCTCGTTCCCGGCGGTTTTGCCTACGGCGACTATCTCCGTACCGGCGCCATTGCCAGCTTTGCTCCCATCATGCAGTCAGTAAAGAAGTTCGCTGCTGCTGACGGCCTCGTCCTCGGCATCTGCAACGGCTTCCAGATCCTCTGCGAATCCGGCCTTCTCCCCGGCGCGCTCATGCGCAACGCCAGCCAGAAGTACATCTGCAAGCAGGTCCACCTGCGCACAGAGACCACCAACTCGCCCTTCACCCACACGCTGCAGGCCGGCCAGGTTCTCAAGATGCCCATCGGCCACGCCGAGGGCAACTACACCTGCGATGCCTCCACCCTCGCCGAACTCGAGCGCCAGCAGCGCATTGCCTTTCGCTATGCCACCCCGGCTGGTGAGATCACGCCCGCAGCCAACCCCAACGGCGCCCTCTCCAACATCGCCGGTATCCTCTCCGAAGGCCGCAATGTCCTCGGCATGATGCCCCACCCTGACCGCTCCAGCGAAGCCCTGCTCGGCTCGGCAGACGGCCTGCCCATCTTCCAGGGCATGATCGCCGCCCTCAACATCCGTTGAAATGAAAAAAGTAAACCCGAGTCATTCTGAGCGAAGCGCAGCGCAGCCGAAGAATCCAGACGAACCCAGCCACACCCATACCGTCCCAGCCTTCCGCTGCACGGAACCATCCGCGGCAGCCGCGACTCTCAACCGTTGTCTCGCTTCTGAGGCCGGGCTTTTCGCACCCGCCCGATGTTTCCCGGTACGTCCGGCGGATGCTACCCTAACCCTGTGATTGATATTCATCACCATCTTCTCTGGGGCCTCGACGACGGCTCAGATTCGCTGGAGACCACGCTCTCCATGGCGCGCTGGGCCAGCGATCAGGGCATCACGCACATCGTCGCCACCTCCCACGCCAGCACTCACTGGACCTTCCAGCCGGATGCTGTCGCCGCCAAAGCAGAGGAGCTGCGCACCCTGCTCACAGCGGAGAGCATTCAGCTCACCATCGGTACCGGCTGCGATTTTCATCTCAGCTACGACAACCTCACAGACATCCGCATCACCCCGCGCAAATACACCATCAACGGCGGCGACTATCTGCTCATCGAGCTGCCGGACTACGCCCTCCCCATCAACCTGCCGGAGACGCTCTACGAACTGCAGATCCTCGGCCTCACCCCGATCCTGACGCATCCTGAGCGCAACCCCACGTTGCAGGCCGACCCTAACCGCATGATCGAGTGGCTCCGCGGCGGCCTGCTCGTCCAGATCACCTCCGGCTCTCTCGCGGGCCGCTTCGGCAAGACGGCGGAGAAGCTGGCGCATCGCCTCCTGGCCGACGATTGGGTCCACTTCGTCGCCACCGACGCGCACAACGTCACCTCTCGCCCACCCAATCTGCGCGAGAGCTACGATCTGGTCGCGCGCAAATACAGCAAACCTACCGCCCAGCGCCTTTTCATTGACAACCCCCTGGCCGCCTTTGAGAGCCGCCCCCTGGGCGAGCAGCCCGAAGCCCGCCACGTCTTCGACGCCTACGAAGACAACCGCAGCTGGCTCCAGAAAATGTTCCGCCGCTAAGCATCACCACCGAAGCGGGTGCCCCGGGTCTCGCTTCTGAGACCCGGGCTTTCATAGCCGCACGATCTCTCCCTTGCGTAATGCCAATCGCGCCGATACTCTGGGTGCCCTATCCTCACGACAGCTTCATCGTCGTTAGAATGGGAATCGTCGCAACGCGACGACGCGCGACGCGCACGTCTGTGCGATGATGATGCCCCCATCGCGCGTATAGCGCTCGCCTTCGCAGGATTTCCCAACCAAAAACTAAGCCAGCCCCAGCCCGCCATCCACCGCCAGCAACTGTCCCGTCACAAAATGAGGCCCTGTCGCAAAGAACAGCACCGCTGCCGCCACATCGGCGGGCCTGCCGTTTCGCTGCATCGGAGTCTTCGCGGCGAAGTGTTCATACCCCTCATCCACCTCGCCATTCACCACCATGCCCGGAGCCACGCAGTTCACGCTGATCTCCGGCGCCCACGCCTTCGCCATGGTCTCGCTCAGCATATGCAGAGCTGCCTTCGACGTGCAGTAGTGCCCATGCGTCGCCCATGGATGAATCCCGCCCAGCGAGCCGATGTTGATGATGCGCCCCTGCGCCTTCTTCAGGTGCGGATACGCCGCCTGAGCCACCAGCAGCGGCCCGCGCGTATTGATCGCAAAGATCGCGTCCCACTGCTCCGGCGTAATCTCTTCCAGCTTCGCCGTCTCGAATGCGCCCGCGTTGTTCACCAGCAGGTCCAGCCCGCCAAACGCCTGCGTGACCATATCCACCGCATGCTTTACCTGCCCCGGATCGCGCAGATCGCAGCGTTCCGCCATCCCCGCCACGCCGAGCTGTGCAATGTCGCGCGTAGTAGCCGCCGCATCCTCGTCGGAACTGCGATAGGTAATGGCCACATCCGCGCCTGCCCGTGCCAGCGTAAGCGCAATCTCGCGCCCGATACGCTTCGCCGCGCCGGTGACTAATGCTCTCTTCCCTGCCAGTGGTTTATTCTCGCTCAATCGTTCACCACAAAATACACTCTGTCATTCTGAGCGTAGCGAAGAATCTCAAATGCTCATCCTGCCACAAATCTGTAATGAGTCCATCCTCACCACACCCTCATGCCCTCAGGGTGGCATTGTCTATCCCTGATCCCTAATCCCTAATCCCTGTTCCCTAATCCCTGTTCCCTAATCCCTGCCCTACTGAGGCTTCTGCTCCGTCGTACTCCCCGCTGCCGGAGCACCAGCAGGTGCCGCCGTCTTCTGCGGCTCTGTCGTAGCCGGAGTAATCGGCAACACGCCCGGCGTTGGCGGCTTTGGCTTTGAGTCCGGGCGGATCGGTTCCTGTACCCCGCCCTTGCCCTTCTCTTTCCCGTTCTCGTCGCGATAGGTGGAGTACTGTTCCGTCGGCCGCTTCATCGTGACCACGATCTCTTTGGTGTTCGTCGGCAGATCGTAGTCCTGGCCAAACGTAGCGTACCCATTGGCGATCACCTGCACGCGCAACTGGCTGCCCACCGGGATGATGTCGATGACGGCCTTGCCTTCGCCGTCCGTCTTCATCTCCATATTGCCTTCGTCTTTGCCGTCCTTCACCGAGTGAAAGATCACGGCAGCGTTCACCAGCGGCTTGCCATCCCGCGCGCGCTGCACCAGCACTTCGATCCGTGCCGTCTCCGGCGGAGCCTTGTACTTGCGTCCACGCTTCTGTGACGCGTCATCCTGCGCCATCGCCATACCGGTAAGCAGCGCCACACCGGCAATACCGGCCATCATCCGAATAAAAACTCGCTTCCACATGTCATTGATTGTACTTCGCCGCCGCCTGTCGCGGCCTATGCGTGGGAGCAGGAATTTCCGGCAGTCTTCTGTTCTGCTTTTGGGAATATAAGTCCCCCCGCTTTGGGAATATAAGCTTCCCCTGTTTTGCTTCTTCGGATGTGTTGCTCCTTGGGACGCTTTTGCTCCTCGAGGACGTTTTGCTCCTCGGGGACGTTTTGCTCCTCGGGGACGTTTTGCTTCTTGGAGATGTTTTGCTTTTTGGGATTAAGCCCCGGCTTCAGCCGGGGGGAGTGCAGGCTTTAGCCTGCACGGCAAACCGCATCGATTGAAGAGGGGCTTTAGCCCCGGAGATCACTACAATCCTTGCAATTGGCCACTCCCGAATTTACCGCCCCCTCCGCAACAGCACGAACCTATTTGCTCGGGTCCGGATGCCCCGAGTAGCTCGCCTCCGGCCGTGGGTCCGGCTCAGGAGCCACAGGGGTGGCAGGTGTAACGCTCATATTCGACCGTGCGGCATCCCGTGCAGCCGCAGCCTGCCTCCGGGCTTGTTCTATCTGCTCCCGGCTCGCGTCAATCTGCGCTCTGGCCTGGGCCATTGCATCGGCCTGGATCTGTGCAATATCCGCGGCGTCTGGAACCGCAGGAATCTCCGGGATCTCCAGTTCGCTGTGCCCATCCTTGCCCTGCTTCATTTGCTTCATCTTCATCTTCGGTGGCATCGGCGGCATCGGTGGCATCGGCGGCATTGGCGGAACCGGCGGCACTCCAAAGTTTCCCTGCAGGCTCTTCAGATCCTCCGGCTTCAGATTCCCGTCAATCTGCACGAACGTCAGTTCCCGTGCCTCGGCCGTAATGATCATCATCCCCTGGACAGTGCCGTTCACCATGCGCATCCAGATGTCGGTATCTTCCCCACCCCTGCCATCTTTGCCTGATTCGTGCGTGCTGACGATATTGGACCATCCCGACCCCTTGAACTGGTTCCGGATCTGGTCCACGCTCTTGCGGTCATACGCCCAGTCCCTGTCGTACTCGAACGTATGCACGTAGATTCCGTTCATCTTGGAGACAAGGTCCTTTGCGTTGCCCTTGTTCCCCTTGTCCTTCATAAAGCCTGAGGCCATCGCCATCATGTTCTTGTCCAGCACCACATTGGTGACCTCCTTCGCCCCCTTCGCATACTGCTCCAGGTTCGGAATCGGCACCTCCTGCGCCACCGCGCTTGTCACCGGCACCACGCACGCCAGCGCCGCCGTAATCCCTATCGCCCTGAAAGCCCCCATCACCTGCTGCCATGTCTTCATTGTTCTCTTCTCCCCTGGTAGAAATTCCTGCACCGCAAATCAGCCGTTCCTGCCCGTACTCAGCCCGTCTGTTACCCGTGCTACTCCCCGTTGATCTTCTCGTTCACATGCTGCAACTGGTTGCTGGTAATCTGCAGCGCCAGCATCACCTGCTTCGTTGCCTGCTCTCCGGCAGCCCGTTCTGCCCGGCGCTGTTCCAGCTTCTGTTGAAACACCGCGCCTCCGCCCGCCACCGCCAGCAACGTCGCTGCGATCGCCCACTTCTGCGCGTTCGCCTGCCAGAACTTCGGCTTTGGCATCTTCAGCACCACCGGCTTCTTCGCCGCCGCTTCTCGCTCCGCGATCCTCTGCATCAAGCGATCGGCAAACCCCACCGGCGCCTCGCCGGCCCGCAATCCTTCGCGTACCTGCTGCTCGAAATCATCCTTCTGGTTCATCTCTGCTCCACCGTCATTCACGGATGTACTCCTTCAATACCACTGCGGCCTTCCGTCGCAGCAACTGCATCGCCCGCTGCAGATGGCTCTTGACCGTCGCCACCGGCATGTTCAGCAGGCTTGCAATCTCTTCCGGGTCCAGGTCCTCCTGGAACCGCAGCGTTACGATAGCGCGCTGCGTCTCCGGTAACGACTCCACCAGGCCATCCACCCGGTTCGCCAATCCCAACTGCTGCCAGCTCACCTCGGCCGCCCCGTTGGTATGGACCTCTTCCACAAACTCTTCGCCCTGCAACTCCGGCCGGGCCGACCGCTTCCTCACCTGGTCAATGGCTCTGTGTACCGTCACCCGGCGCAGCCAATACTTCAGGTGGTCAGCCGTCTCAATCTCTTCTGCGCCTCGCCTGTGCAGCTCCAGGAACACATCCTGCGCCACCTCTTCGGCCAATCCCGGATCAGTGACCACGCGCCGCGCCAGGCTGAACACCATCGCCTGATGCGCCAACACGATCTCCTGAAACCCGCCAGCGCTCAGTTCCACCGAATTCCTTCGCCTCTACCCATCAATACGCACACCCTACCGCTTTTGAATGCAAAATCATCAA
>DASWOP010000274.1:0-12770 GCA_036404255.1 Acidobacteriaceae bacterium
GTTGCCCTGGCCGGCCTGCAGGGGTTGAACGCCTGCAGGGATTACATGAGAGACGGGCTTCGTTGCGGTAGCCATCGTGCGGGGAACTCCTGATGTACCTTCGTTGCGAAGAGTGCGAGTTATTATTTCGCCTGCGGGAAACGACCGTCAAGGAAAGCGATTAGAATCTGCGCGATTATCGAGCCAGTTGCGCGAGAAGCGCACGAAAGGCGCGTCCGCGGTGACTGAGCTCATGTTTGGTTTCGAGGGAGATTTCGGCCATGGTCTGCTGCAATTCTGGAATGAAGAAGAGGGGATCGTAGCCGAAGCCGCCAGTGCCGCGTGGCGCGGTCAATATTTCGCCTTCGACGGTGCCTTCGGCGGTGTGGGTGACGTTGCCGTCCCAGGCTACGGCGAGGACGCAGCGGTAGCGCGCGTTGCGGCAGGCTGGGGGCACGGCATCGAGGGCACGGAGCAGGCAGGCGTTGTTGCGCTCGTCGATATTGGCCGCAAATCTCTGCGAGTTTGCGGGGGTGCTGGCGGGGGCGGGCGAGAAGTGATGGTCGTCTGCATAGCGGGCGGAGCGGACGCCGGGCGCTCCTTCGAGCGAGTCCACCTCCAGACCGGAGTCATCCGCCAGCACGCGCAGGCCGGGTGCGTGCTGCGAGTAGTAGACGGCCTTGGCGCGGGCATTACCTTCGAAGGTGGGTTCGTCTTCTGGCGGGGCGGGGATCTGCTGCAGGCCGGGCAGTGGCAGCACGGTGATGTTGTGGGCCGCGGCTGCGGTGGCGAAGTCGCGGAGCTTGCCTGCGTTGCTGGTGGCGGCGTAGAGGATCATTCGGCTGACTTACTTTCGCGGTTGGCTTGCAACTCTACCTTCCAGCCGAGAATCTTTGCTTTTGCCGAGGCGGCTTCGGCCTCCGGCACGCGGCCTGCGTGCTGGTAGAGGATGGAGAGGCTGGTCCAGGCGAGTACGTCGTCCGGTTCGTCGGTGAGGAGTTGCTGGGCGGCGGCGATGCCTTCTTCGGTTTTACCGGCGGCGTCCAGCGCGAGGATGAGGCCGTGGCGCGCGTCGTTATGGGTGGGCCGCAGTGCGAGGGCCGAGCGAAATACATCCACGGCAACGGCGGGCCGGCCATCGGCAAGGTGCTCGATGGCGGCATAATAGAGGTCGTCGGCTGTGCGCGAGGTGGTTCGCGGTCTATTGGATTTGGAAAGCACTGGTTTCATCATAATGGGATGCACGGCGATGCCCATAGGCATCAACAGAATTGGAGAGCGCAATGAAGGTGCACACGGAGTATCTGACGATCGAGACCAAAGAGCGGTATGAGATGGTTCACCTAACGCCGCGGATCGAGGAGATCGTGCGCAAGAGCGGCATCGCGGATGGGCTGTGCTTTGTTTCGCCGATGCACATCACCGCGGCCGTGTATGTGAATGACAACGAAAGCGGCTTGATTGAGGACATCGGCGTGTGGCTGGAGAAGATGGCGCCGCGTTGGCCGGGGTACAAGCATCACCAGACGGGCGAGGATAATGCCGATGCGCACCTGAAGTCGCTTCTGCTGCACCATGAGACGACACTGCCGGTGACCGGGGGGCGGCTGGATCTGGGGCAGTGGCAGAGGGTGTTTTATGCGGAGTTTGACGGTCAGCGGAAGAAGCGCGTGATTGTGAAGGTGCTGGGTGTGCCGGCGGAATAGACTGCCGAAAAAATTACTTTCTGTTGGATGAGGCCTGACGCGAGGCTTTATCTGCGGTACGCGCCGCGCGTGCTGTAGCGGCGGCAGCCCGGCCGGCAACGGGCGCAAGAGCGGCAGCGACGGGGCCAATGCCCTGTAGTACATGGATACGCCACTCCAGGGCGCGTTTCGCAACCATGGCGCACGTTTCCGTGACGGCCAGCTTCTCGCCCGTGACGAGTGTAAGCATGGTGTCGGGCATGGCCTCGGCATATTGAATCAGATCGGAGTTCACAATTAATGGACTTCCGTTCAGGCGCGTCAGTTCAATCATGATCTCTCCTTTGCCCTACTTCTGTTATCGGCTCCAGTACCCACTCACATAAATCCTCTGAATGGGGGATGGTGCAGGGACGAAGGTAGTATGCGCTCAGAAATCAGTATCAGATAGTGGGATGTTGCGAGGGGGAAGAAAGTTAGCCAGCTACGGCTATCTCTTCTTCCAGACGCTGCTTTTCACAGAGGCTGGTGTAGTAGCCATTGCGCGCCAGAAGTTCGTCATGGGTGCCTAGTTCTGCAATGCGCCCAGCCACCAGAACGGCGATGCGATCCGCATTGCGCACGGTGGAGACACGGTGCGAGATGAAGATGGTGGTGCGGCCCTGCATGATGCGGCGCAGCTCGTCGAGGATCTGCTCTTCGGTGTAGGTGTCCACGCTGGCGAGGGCGTCGTCCAGTACGAGGATGCGCGGGTTGCGGATGACGGCGCGGGCGATGGCGGTGCGTTGCTTCTGCCCGCCGGAGAGGGTGATGCCGCGTTCGCCGACGACGGTATCGAAGCCGCGGGGGAACTCCAGAATCTCATCGCAGATATGCGCTGCGGTGGCGGCGTGCCGGATGTCTTCTTTGGTTGCTCCGGGTGCGCCAAAGGCGATGTTCTCGCGGATGGTGTCGCTGAAGAGGAAGGTCTCCTGCGGAACATAGCCGATGCTGTGGCGCAGGGTGGCGAGCGGATAGTCGCGGACGCTGCGGCCGTCCATGAACAGGGTGCCGGCGGGTGCTTCATGCAGGCGCGGGATCAGCCCAACGAGGGTGGATTTGCCGGAGCCGGTGGGGCCGACGATGGCCAGACTGCTGCCTGCGGGGATGTGCAGGTTGATGTTGTGGAGGATCTCGGTGTGGTGGCCGCCCTCTTCTGCATAGGCGAAGCTGAGGTTGCGGAATTCGATATCGCCGTTGAGAAGAGAGTTCGCCGCGATGCTCGGGTCGATTTCGTTGTCCGCGATATCTGGCTTCTGGCGCAGGAGTTCGTCGATGCGGGTGACGGAGGCGGTGCCGCGCTGGAAGAGGTTGATGACCCAGCCAAGGGCGATCATGGGCCAGGTGAGCAGCACCATGTAGGTGTTGAATGCGACGAAGCTGCCGGGAGTGATGTGCCCCAGCACCACTTCACGCCCGCCGACAAAGAGCGTGAGCACGAGGGAGAGGCCAAGGACAAACTCCAGCGTGGGCCAGAGCATGCCCATCAGGCGGACGAGGTGCAGGGAGCGGCCAATGTACTCCTGGTTAGCGCGCTCGAAGGAGGCAATCTCTGCTTCTTCCTGTGCGAAGGCGCGGATGAGGCGGGCGCCAGAGAAGTTCTCTTCTACCTTGGCGGAGATATCGGAGAACATGGCCTGGATGCGCTCAAAACGGAAGTGGATGCGGTGGCCGAAGTATTGCACCATGACGGACGCAATGGGCAACGGCACAAAGGCGCAGAGTGTGAGCCAAGGGCTGATGTGCAGCATGAAGTAGAGCGCGCCGACGGTGAAGGCAACGGTGTTTGCGCTGTACATGATGGCGGGGCCGAGAAGTTGGCGGACGGCATTCAGGTCATTCGTGGTGCGCGCCATGATGTCGCCGGTGCGATGGGTGTGATAGAAGCTCTGCGACTGGCGTTCGAGATTGGTGAAGATGTCGTTGCGGAGATCGAGCTCGATATCGCGCGAGACGCCGATCAGAACCCAGCGCATGAGGAAGAGGAAGGTGCCTTTGACGATGGAGACGGCGATGATCAGCAGGGCATAGTGGAAGATCTTCTGCTGGGTGACGCCGCGCTGCATGTCGTCGATGGCGCGCTTGATGATGAGTGGGAAGAGAATCCACGCGGCGTTGGAGAGCAGGACCGAGAGACCGCCCCAAAGCAGACCCGTGCGATAGCGCTTGAGGTACGGCACGAGCGGGCGCAGACGTTTGAAGATTTGGGGCCTCACAGTAACGGCGGTGGGATAGAGGAGACTTTATGCCTCCTCTATCCGATGCCGGTGGTGGTTACTTCGCTTCAGGTTTTGCAGGCGTTGCCGGGGTAGCAGGCTTGGGCGCGGGTGCCGGAGTGGCTGCGGGCGCTGGGGTTGCGGGAGCGGTGGCAGGCTTTGCGTCTTTGGATTCAGGCGCTGTACCAGCGGGGGACTCAGGAGCTGTGGTGGAGGGCTTTGCCGCGTCTGCGGGGGGAGTCGGCGGTGTGGGCGGGGCAGGCGGATTATCCGAGATGCCGACCAATTCCACGTCGAAGATCAGGTCTGCTTTGGCGGGGATGACCGGAGGACGGCCGCTGGCACCATAGGCGAGCTGGTAGGGGACGAAGAGGCGGCGCTTGCCGCCGATGTGCATGCCTTCAAAGCCAGTGTCCCAGCCGGGAATGACCTTCTGCACGCCGTAGGGGAAGGTGATGGGGGTGCCGCGGTCGACGGAGGAGTCAAACTTGGTGCCATCCTTGGCCAGGTAGCCGGTGTAGTGGACGGTGTACCACTTGATCTTGGAGTCGGCCTGCGATGTGCCGAGGACACTGCTCTCAGAGAGCGGGCCGGTGCCTACGCTGATGTCAATGTAGCGCAGCGCGTAGAGTGCCTGCTTTGCGCCGGGGACGACGGGAATGTTGGCGGGCAGCACTGCTTCCGCAGGAGTTGCAGCGGCGGTGGTGCGGTGCGCAGCGGTTCCGGTGGCGGTGCGATGCGCGGCTGTGGCCGGTTTTGCCGCAGGCTTTGCTGCGGGTGCGGTGGTTTGTGCCAGGGCAGAACCACCGGCGAGCGTGAGGAGCAGAAGCGGTGCGATAAGTTTCAAAACTCAGTTCTCCTTTTGGATTACAGCAAAGTCTTTGCGGTGCGGATGCGGTGCAGATAGTTTACGTCGGCGTGCGCAGCAGAAGATAGCTGCCGATGAAGGCAAAGAGAAGGTCGGGGGACCAGGCTGCCACGATAACGGGTAATTTGTTCACGTTGCCCATGTCTTCAAAAAATCCGGAGATGAGCATGAAGGTGATGGCGACACCGATGGCGACAGCGATGCCGGTCAGTGAGCCGCGCTTGCCCATGGAGAGCGCAAAGGGCACACCGAGGATGGCCATGACCAGCGAGATGAGCGGATACGCCACCTTCCGGTTGAGCTGAACACGCAGGCGAATGGTGTCAAACCCGCTCTGGCGCAGGTCGTTGATGTAGCCATGAAGCTGGCTGTAGCTCATGTCCTGGGCCTGACGCTCTTCTTTTTTGAAGTAGCTGGGAGGCTGGTGGATTTCAGCAAAGCTACTCACCTCAAAGGGCTGGTAGCTGGCGGTGGTGTCGCCAGTGAAGGTACGCTGCCAGCCGCGCTCGAATATCCATTGGCTGGACGCTGCGTCCCAGTGCGCGCTGGCGGCAAAGATGCGCCGCTGGAGAACGAAGCTGTCCGGCTGAAATTCGAAGACGGTGATGTTGGCGAAGACGTCGTGATCGGCGTCGAAGAACTGGTAGTAGAAGATGTGGCTGGGCTCGCCGGGCTTCTGGTCGCCGAAGATCCACTTGCGATCCGGGCGCAGGAAGGTTTGCGCGGGTTTGCCTTTGATGACGGCGCGGAGGGCGTCCTGGCGGCGATTGGCGGCAGGCAGATACCACTGGTCAAATGCGAAAAGTGAGAGCGCGATCAGCGCGGCGATGACCAGCACCGGCGCGACGACACGGTAGAGGCTGGTGCCGGTGGCCTTCATCGCGACCAGTTCGCTGGAGCGGTTGAGCACGCCGAAGGTGACCAGAACGGCGATGAGCACGCAGAGCGGGGAGAGCTGGTAGATCATGAAGGGAATCAGGTTCAGTAGATAGTCGCCCACGGTGACCAGCGCGGTGCGGTTGCGGATGATATCGCCGAGCAGCTCAAAGAAGTTGAAGATCAGCGAGAGCATGAGGAAGCTGATCAGAATGACGAAGAAGTTGGTGAGGAACTCCCGCATCACATAGTCGTCCAGAATCAGCGGGAAGCGGCTGCGGAGGGCTCGGCGCGCGCGCATGACGGCGGAGCTCTGCATGGCGTGTGCTTCCACCAGAGTATTTTTTCGGCTGAAGCGGGCCAGTGTCTTGCTGATGCCGAGGCCGATGCTGGAGAAGATATTAATTGCCACACCGCCGCGGGACATCTGCCTGAGCAGCAGCCATCCGGCGAGGCCGAAGATCATGTTGGCGCCCCAGACGCCGACAATTATAGGAATCTTCTGCTGCTTTGCCAGTGCGACTCCAACGGAGGAGAAGAAGTAGTAGACGAAGACAAGAACGATGGTGAGCACGAAGCCGGTGCTCTTGCCTCCGCGCTTGGAGGAGAGGCCAAGGGGGACGGCTACCAGCATCAGCACCAGACAGGCGGCGGGGTACGAGAGACGCTTGTTCAGTTCGATCCATGCGGCTCGGCCAGCGGGGGTATGCATCCGCGAACGCGCCCACAGGACGCTATTGGAGGAGGCGAGGATGGGGGTATCGCTGCGGCCCAGGTGAACATCATCCTGGGTGCTGATCTGAATGGGTAGGCTCATCTCGCCGAAGGTGGAGATGTTGTACTGGTTCGGATCGTTGGGCGCTATCTGGTGCTGCTGGCCATCACGCAGACGCATGTGCAGCGAGCCGTCGCCGCCATTCATTACGACGGCCTGCTCCGAGGTGGTGATGAGGGGGGAGGCAGGCTGGTTGAGGTCGGCGAGGAAGACGCGGTGCCAGAGCGATGCTCCGGCTCCGGCGCGGACGTCCTGCACATAGAGCACGTAGTTGCGGAAGTCTTCATAGAAGACGCGCGGCTGGACCTCAAACGATGCCTGGGTGCTCTTGAGGGAGTCTTCGAGGTTGAGCAGGGCTTCGGTGGCTTTGGGCGCGACGTACATGGTGTTGAAGAGTCCGAGCACCCATGCACCGGCAGCCAGAAGAGCGACGATCCGCACGAACGAGAAGACGCCGACGCCGCAGGCGCGCATGGCGGTGATCTCGCTGTCAGACGCGAGACGGCTGAGGCCAAGCAGGATGCCGACCAGAACCGCCATGGGAATAGTGACGGTGAAAACATTGGGCAGGGTATAGAGGAAGATACGCGCAACATCTGCGAACGAGGCGCTGTTGCGCACCACCAGCTCCAGGATGCGGCCGAGGTCGCGCATGAAAAGCACGAAGGTGAAAAGAACGCAGCCGAGGAGGGCATGCGACACTACTTCGCCGAGAATGTACCGTCTAAAGATGCGCAAAATGAAAGGCCCTGCTGTGCTGCAACAAGTTTACCGCGCCGCGCGAAACCGGCGGAGGCGCAGACTGTTTGCCAGCACGCTGGTGGAACTGAGGGCCATGGCCGCGCTGGCTACGACGGGGCTGAGCAGGATTCCGAAGGATGGATAGAGCACACCGGCGGCGATGGGCAGGCCAAGCAGGTTGTAGCCCGCTGCCCAGCCAAGGTTCTGGCGCATGATGCGCACGGTGCGCTGGGCGATCTGGATAGCAGGAGCGAGCGAGACCAGACCGTTGTGGCTGCCTCCGCTCAGCAGCACAATGCCTCCGGCGGCGCGCGCAATGTCTGTCCCGGTGCCCATGGCAATGCCGGCGTCGGCCTGCGCCAGGGCTGCGGCGTCGTTGACTCCGTCACCGATCATGGCGACACGGTGACCATACTCTTGCAGGTTGCGGATCGCGGCTACTTTGTCAGCCGGGAGCAGGCTGGTGCGGACATTCTGGATGCCGGCCTGATCGGCGATGTTCTGCGCCGCGGCGAGGGTGTCGCCGGTGAGCATCACGACGTCAATCTCCATCTGGATGAGCTGTTTGATGGCCGCGGCGGCTTCGGGGCGGAGCTTGTCTTCGGCTTCAAAGGTAGCGACGTGCACGCCATCGATCGCCATATGGAGCGGTGTGTAGCGTGTGGGCGCAATGGCGGCAGGGGTTGCGTCTGCTTCGGCCAGCAGGGCGGTTGTACCGAGCAGGATGGAGTGGCCGTCCATGGTGCCGCGTACACCGCGCCCGGGGAGAGCCTGAAAATCGTCTGGTGCGGGAAAGCTTTCGCCGGTCAGCAGTTCTACGCGAGCGAATTGGACCAGTGCGCGGGCGAGAGGATGCTCGGAGCGAGACTCCAGCGAGGCTGCGTAGCGCAGAATCTGCTCGCGGGAGAAATCGGTCTTCTCCAGATAGAGGCCGGTGATCTGCGGTTCGCCCATGGTGAGGGTACCGGTCTTATCGAATGCGACGGTATCGATGTTGGCCAGGCGCTCGAGGGATTCTCCACTCTTGATCAGAATGCCGAGTTGGGCGGCGCGTCCGATGGCGACGGTGAGTGCTGCCGGTACAGCCAGGCCCATGGCGCAGGGACAGGCGATGACCAGAACGGCGACGGCCACGGCGAAGGCGCGGCCCGGCGTATCCGCGATAAGCCAGATAGCGAAGGTGAGGGCGGCGATTCCAAGCACCGTGGGTACAAAGATGGCGCTGGCGCGGTCAGCCATGCGCTGCATGGGGGCTTTGGCGGATTGGGCCTGCTCCATCAACCGCACCATCTGGGTGAGCGTGCTCTCTGCGCCGACGGTGGTGGCGCGGAGTTCCAGTGCGCCGTCAAGGTTCATGCTGGCGCCGATCACGGCATCGCCCGGGTTTTTGGTGACCGGGAGTGATTCGCCGGTGAGGAGGGATTCATCCACGCTGCCGGTGCCGGAGGTGACAATGCCGTCTACGGAGATGCGTTCGCCTGGGCGGACGAGGACGGTGTCTCCGGTGATGACGGCGTGCAAGGGAAGCTCGACTTCTGCACCATCGCGCAGCACGTGGGCGGTGGCGGGCTGCAGGGCGACGAAGCCGCGGAGAGCCTCGGTGGTGCGCAGGCGGGCACGCTCGTCCAGCAGATTGCCGAGCAGAAGGAAGGCAAGGATGAGGATGACGGACTCGTAGTACACATCGGCGGAGAGACCGCGGGCCTCGAAGAATCTGGGGACGATGGTGGCTGCAGCAGAGTAAAGAAAAGCTGCTCCGGTGCCCAGCGCAACGAGGGTGTTCATGTTTGTGCTGCGATGGCGCGCGGCTTGCCACGCGCGCTGGTAGACGCTGGCACCTGCCCACGCCATGACGGAGAGCGTCAGCAGAAGCAGAAACCAGCGGATGGGCGCGGGAGGAAGATGCATGAGCCAGGGCGCAAAACGCATCATCAGCGGATCGAGCGTGTTGCTGGTCCAAGCCAGCAGAGGGTCGTTGCTGTTGACCATGGAGGAATTCATTGGGCCGGTATGCGTCATGCGCACGGGGGCGCCGATGCTCATCAAGGGCATGGAGAGCAGCATGGCCAGAGCGCCCGCGATGAAGGCAAAGATGGCGCGAATGGGCAGGGTGGCGTCGCGCTCTTCGTGTGCCATCATGTCGCCCATGGGCACAGAGGCGTCGTAGCCAGCTTTGCGTACCGCAGCGATCAGCCGGTCGGCGTCACCGGCTTTGTCGGCTGGGGAGGCGTCATCCATCACGACGCGGGCGGTGTGCGCGAGCAGATTGACCTGGGCTTCGCGGACGCCGGGGGTCTGTTTCAGTGCCTTTTCAACGTGAATCTGGCAGGCGGCGCAGGTCATTCCGGCGATCTGGAGCTGCACCTCTTGCGTGAACGTTTCAGGCATGGTTAGGCGCCCACAGTGGCCGGAAAACCTGCGTCTGCCAGGGCGTGCAGGATCTCATCTACCTTTGTGCTGTCTGCCTGCAGGCGCGCGGCGCCGATGCGAACCTCTTCGGCAGTAGTGCCGGGGATGCTTTGGACGGTCTGGGTTACGCGGCGCACGCAGGAGCCGCAGTGCATGCCTTCAATGTGGAGATTTACAGTGGCCATGGGAGTCCTCTCTTCTTACTTTAGAGGCTGTGGCGGCGAATGGCGATGCAATTATGAGCAATTTGCCTGTTTGCACTACTCTTCAGACGGTTCAGGCTCAAAGCGATAGCCCACGCCGCGCACGGTCAGCAGGTGCGTCGGCTTCGATGGGTCGTCCTCGATGTAGCGGCGCAGGCGGACAATGAAGTTGTCGATGGCGCGCGTGTCAGTGTCTTCGTGGACGCGCCAGACCTTCTCCAGAATCTCCTTGCGCGAGATGACTCGGCGGGGATTCTCGACGAGATAGCGCAGCAGACCCATCTCCATGAGCGTGAGGCGTTCGGTGCGGCCGAGGGCGTGTATTTCCAGGTTGGCGAAGTCCACGGTACGGCCGGCGAAGGTGTAATTGGCGATGGCCGGGGCGCTGATCTCGGTATTGCCGGTGGACTCGGGTTCGGCGGGTTCTGGCGCGGTATTGCTCTGCCACTGCAGGCGGCGCAGCATGCCCTTGATGCGCGCCATCAGGATGTTGAGATCGAAGGGCTTGGTCAGGTAGTCATCCACGCCAGAGTCAAAGCCGCGCAGGATGTCTTCGGGACGCCCGCGAGCAGTCAGCATCAAGATGGGGACGAAGTTCTGGGCGGCGCGTAGCTCCTGCGCCACGACGAAGCCGTTTTTGCCGGGCAGCATGACGTCAAGCAGCATGACGTCGACCTTGAGCGCGTCCTGCTTCTGCGGCGGAAGCAGCCAGCCGAGAGCGGTCTCACCGTCGATGGAGTGATGCACGGAGTAGCCTTCGGCTTCGAGGTTGAAGATGAGCCCCTTGGCGAGATGCTCTTCGTCTTCGACCAGCAGGAGCACGGGCTTTACAGCGGCAGCGCTCATTTTGATTCTCCGATTGCTGCGGGCAAGAGGGCGGCATCTGGGGCGGGCGGGGGAGCCAGGGGGAGCTTCAGTGTCATAGTACTGCCCTTGCCGGGGCCATCGCTGGCGGCGGTGGCCTCTCCGCCGTGCTGACGGGCGATGGAGCGCACGATGAAGAGGCCAAGGCCAGTGCCGATGATCCGCGCGGCGGAGCGCGACTGTACACGGTAAAAGCGTTTGAAGATGCGCTTGAGATTCTCCGGCGCGATGCCGATGCCTTCGTCCTGCACGTCGACCATTACGGACACATCGCGCTCGATGCGCAGCCTCACGCGGACACGGATGGATTCGCCGGAGTATTTCACGGCGTTATCCAGCAGATTGAGGATGGCGGAGTTCAACTCCACATCGGTGCCGATGACGGGGAAGTGAGCGCCGGGGGGCGGGGGCTCCAGCACCATGGCCTCTTCCGGCAGGTGCATGCGGTCGCGTGCGATGGCGATACAGTTGGCCACCAGATCCGTCATCTCCAGGCGCTTGCGGCCGCGGTCGCGGCGGTTGTGCATGGTCTCCGCGGCTTTCAGGATGGTGTTCACCGTGCCCAGCAGGCGTTCGCTGTCGGAGAGCATGATGCGGTAGAACTCCTGGCGCTGCGCATCATCGAGCGGGTGGCGCTGCAGCGTCTCCAGATAGAGGCGGATGGAGGCAATGGGGGTCTTGAGTTCGTGGGTGACTGCGTTCAGAAAACTGTCCTGCTCGGCGCTGTGGCGAATCTCACGCACCAGAAAGATGGTGTAGACCACAAGCCCGGCGACCAGCACCAGTCCGAAGAGGAGGCCGAGAACATCGGCGACCAGGCCTCGCCAGTGAAAGACGACCCAGCCAATATTGAGTAGAACGGCGACAACCGCCAGGCACACGCCCAGAGTGATGAAGAAGGCGATGGCTCCGCGGCGGCGTGTGATGTTCATCGGCATGAAGGGTGGCACGAAAAGAGAGCGCCCGAGGAAAGTATATCCATCGGGCGCCCGGTTATCTGCTTGAAAACGGTGGTGCTGTGCCGGTGTGGTTATAGGCCGGCGGGTTTGGGATTCTTCGGGTCGAACTTTGCGACCTGAACCTTTTTGGCGATTCCCAGCTTGGCCAGCAGCCAGATGCCGTAGTAGTTGGGGTCAAACTCATACCAGGCGAGGCCGTGACGCGCGGAGACGGGGTGGGCATGGTGGTTGTTGTGCCAGCCTTCGCCGCCGGTGAGGAGCGCAACCCACCAACTGTTGCGGGAGTCGTCGCGGGTCTCAAAGCGGCGCTTGCCGTAGAGGTGGGTGGCGGAGTTCACTAGCCAAGTGGCATGCAGACCGAGTACGACGCGCAGGAAGATGCCCCACAGAACCATGCTCAGGCCAAGACGCCAGCCGCCGGCGAGAGTGCCGCCAACTGCCAGACCAATGCCGACCACGGTGAGTGGCAGCCAGTGGAAGCGGCTCAGCCACATATGGAAGCGGTCACGGACGAGATCGGGGGCGTAGCGGCCCAGCAGGGCGGTTTCAGAGTGGAGCGCGCGGCCGGAGATGATCCAGCCCATGTGTGCCCACCAGGTGCCGTCGTGGGGGGTGTGGGGGTCGCCGTCGTGGTCGCTGTGCTGGTGATGGACGCGGTGGGTGGCTACCCAGAAGATCGGTCCGCCTTCGAGGGCGAGGGTGGCAAAGACGGCCAGCGTGTATTCAACCAGCTTGGGAACTTTGTAGCCGCGATGCGTGAGCAGGCGGTGATAGCACATGCCGATGCCCATGTTGATCGCCATGACGTACAAGACGATGGAGGCGATGAGCGCAGGCCAGCTGAAAAAGAAGAGAGCAACAACGGCGAGCACGTGGAATAAGCCCATAAAGATGGCGGTGATCCAGTTCAGGTTCGTCTCGTTGTGCTGGCGGCCCATGCGGACGTCCATGCGGGGATCAATACGCGCATCAGCCTTGTACGCCGGGGCGGGGGAGACGACGAAGGGTTTTGCCGGGGCCGCGGAGGTTGCTGTGCTGGTCTCTTCGGCAAGACTGGGGGATACGGGTGTCATTCAAGTTCTCCATACGGGGATTGGATCGCTTTGTGTTGCTGTTAAAACACTAATGGGAAGCGCGGGGAATGGGTGTAAGAGTT
>DASWOP010000275.1:0-23261 GCA_036404255.1 Acidobacteriaceae bacterium
AGACGGCACCGCTGGCTGCGCGGTGTATCCATAGGTGTTGTTCAGCATCACCGGTGCCTGGCCATACTGGTTCGTATAGCTGGGAAGATAGGGCGGTGGTTGCGGCGTGGAGATAGGCCCGCTGCCGGGCGCCAGCAACGCTGCCAGGTCCTGCGACTGCCGCGTGCTTGGCAACCGGATCTCGCCCGGAGGCACCGGTCGGCTCAACTCCTCCGCCAGCGCAACGCCAGGATCGGCTGGCGGCATAGCAGCTAGAGATGCCTTATAGTAATCCGCTGCACGCTCGCTGTTGCCGCGTGCCTGCTCAAACTTTGCCGCCTGCGTCAGCATCTGCGAATCATGCGGATAGAGATTCAGTCCGTAGCGCAGCCATACTTCCGCTTGCTTGGTATCGCCATTGGCGAGTGCCGCTGCCACGGCAGACTTGTAATCGCCCGGCGCTGCCGCTGTCATGTCCTGCGCCTTGAAGATCGCCTCAGCCTGCTTCGGGTTCCCCGCTCGCAGATAGCCACCCGCCAGCGCCTTGATGACTCCGGGATTGTCCGGAAATGCGCGTGCCGCTGCATTCAAAATCGCAAGGCTGCGCTTGTAATTCTCTACCGCCGCAGCCTGATTGGCGCGGCGCACAGCCCAGTTTGCCCAGATCGTCTGCACCGTACGGCGCTGCTCGTCCGTCAGGTCAGGACGTCCGCCCAGGTTCATCAGCGCCGGATACAAACCAGCATCATTATTCGAGTTGAAGAGCAGCCACGCATCCTGAATCTGGATGTCAGCCGGCGGCGCCTGGTGCTGCGCTGCATAGTGCTGCGTCACGCGATTCAGCAGAACCGCAGCCTGCCGCGGCTCGCCTACAGAGTTGTAAACTCCGGCCATCGTCTGCAGATAGTCAGGATCGCGCTCTAGGGACTGCCGTACAGCTAAAGGGATCTGCTGCACCTGCGCCACAGCTTCGCGATCGTGTCCGGTGGCATGCAGCGCCGCCAGCAACCCTTTCCAGGCATCGGTGCGGTCAGAGTTGTTGATGAGCACCTGCCGATAGATGCCATAGGCGTCCTGTGCACTTCCACGCTTCAAGTAGATCGCCGCAAGCTGCAGTTGCAGAGCAACCGGCGGCTGCTGGCCCGCGCTGGCGTCCATGGCGATGGCCTTCTCCAGAAACCCCTGCGCCACATCCAGCTGGTTCTGCTGCTCATAGATTGCGGCCAGTGTGCTCAGAAATCCTGTATCCTTCAGCGCTGTGTCATAGCCTGACGGCGGCATAGACTCCAGCGTCTGCACTGCGGCTGCGTCCTGCCCCATGGCATGCTGCACGCGCACCAGTCCCTGCCATGCGCCTACATTCGTAGGGTCGTCGGCAAGTACCTGCCTAAACAGTCCAGCCGCCTGATCCAGCCGGTTGCTCTGCTGTAGCAGGCTTGCATACTGTAGCTGCGTCTCTGCCTTCAGGCCCTTGCCACCCTCAGGAAACGGAAGCTCCAGCGCGCCCTTCAACACCCTCTGCGCATCCGCATCGCGGCCCACAGCCGAATAGCAGGAAGCCAGCGTCCGCAGAAAATCGGGGTCCTTCATCAACTGCGCGCGAACGCCCGGCGGAATGCGCTTCTCCGTCTCCAGCGCGGCCTGCGGATGCCCTGCCTGATACTGCGCCGTAAACAACCCACGCCATGCCGCCGAATCGCTCGACTTGATCTTCACATACTGCGCAAACACCGGAACTGCCGCCTCCGGCTGCTGCGCCTTCATCAGCGTGCCGCCCAGTCCAAGCAACGCCTCCGGACTATTAGGCCGCTGCTGCAACGCGTTCCGGTACTGCGTCTCCGCAGTAGTCAGATCGTTCTCGTTCAACGCCACAGCGCCCTCTGAGAGCGTGTAGTAGAAGCGCGATGTCTCCAGCGCCTTGTCCACGCCGGGGTCCTTGCTGCCGTCCTGCTTCGCCTGCTCCAGGAAGCTGATGGCTCCGCCAAAATTCTGCTGGTTCATCCGGATGTAGCCCATACCGGCCAGCGCCGATGCACTGTCAGGATCGCGCACCAGAATAGCTTTGAATCGCTCTTCCGCATCGGTCAGCCGCTTGGCGTTCAGCGCGGAGTATGCTGCCGCCTCTTCCGCCGTCCGTTGCCGCGCCGCTGCCTGTGCAGCCGCCTCTTCCGGGCTCACCGGGCGTCCCAGTGGCCGCGCATTCTTTGCCGCCAGCGCTTCAGACTCTCGCAGTGCCTTGGCTAGTTGCGGATCATTGTGCTTGGCGAGATACGACTTGATCTCCGATGCCGAAGCTGGGTTCTGCGAATCCCATAGCAGCGATTGCCGCAGTGCCTCCACCGCATCCGGAGCCTTTGGATGCTTGGCCAGCAGTGCCTGCCCCTGCGAACGCGTCTTCGGGCTATACGTCAGAATTCTTCCCAGCGTGATCTGATAGCGCGAATCCTGCGGATACTTTGCAACCAGATCCTGCAGACCGGCGATGGCATGCGGCCTGCCGTCTTCCGTCGCCGCCTCAGTCTCGTAATACGCCAGTGCCCAGTCACCCGGGGGCGGATTACCGCCGAAGACCTGCCGGTAGATGCCCATGGCCTGTGCGTACTGTCCTGCCTGCGCCAGCTTACCTGCTTGCTGCAGTTGCTGCACCTGCGACTGCTGAGTCAGCATGGAATCCACGCGCGCGATGTTTGGGTCGTTTGGATTAATCGCTTTCAGTCGGCTGAGGTAACTGTTTGACAGTGCAGCATTTCCGTTCAGCTTGGCCGCGCGGGCCAGACCGCCCAGCGCCTCGGTATTGTTCGGATCGGCCAGCAAAATCTGTTGCCAGGTCTGCGCCGCCAGGTCAATGCGTCCGCGCACCTCAAACGAGTGTGCCTTGTCCAGCAGAAGCTGTGTGGTGGCAGACGGCTTGGCCTGCGCCTGCACCAGGATGGGTGCAAACGCCATCGCACAGACCAGAAGGCCTGCCGCTGCGGTCCGCATTGGTGTAGAAAATCTCATTCAGTTGCCGTCTTGAAGCTTATCGCGTTTTACAGCTTTTTGACCGCTTTTTTTAGGGGCTATGCCCCTTATTTCTCAGGCTTCTAGCCAGTATAGCTACTTCCACTTCAACTTCAAGCTGCCATCCTTCTCAATCCGGTACCGCTTTTCCATCCATCCATTAGCAAACAAAGCCATATTTTGATCGTAATAGTACGCTGGACTGCCGTACAGACCGCTCCCCTTGTCCAGTCCACCGGCAAGCCTGTCCATTTGCGCCTTCGCGGCAGCTTTTTGCCCCAGCACCTGTAGATATGGGATCACCGCAGCGGAAAAACTCAGCGGCCCTTCCGCGTTTTTTACTGACCCGGAGTTGTCCACCGTCCTCGGCGGAATAGCATTATGGCTCAAATATGCAGCCATCCCATGAAAACTCTCCAGCGATGCCTGCACTTCGGGCGCATCAGGATCGGAAATCCCGAGCCACAGGTAAACGCGTATAGCGTCAAAGCTGCCAATGCTCGTTGGCGGCGGCACCGGTTGCGTTGCGGCCGGCTGCGCTCCGGGAATAATTGCTGCTGCCGCAGGAGTGGCTGGTACTGCAGGAGGAGCCGACGCGGCGCCCTTCTGCCCTGCCTGACCCTGCGTTGGCTGCTGCCCCGGTGCAGGTGTTGGAACCCATCCCTGCCCGGCAATGCACTTCGACCAATCCGGCGCGTACCCTGCAGTGGACGTGTGGTTGTAGAAGCGAGGAAGCTCCTGCACCATCGCACCCCATGGCCCCTGCGGCATTCTCGTTGCCAGATACTGCAGCACCGGCAGCGGCGCATAACTCGGATTCATGATCCATGTGTAATCGTCAGGATGGAATCCCTGCGGCGCAGGCAGCAGCAGAGGTCCTGCGGCGCAGCTTGGCGGCAGCAGTGCCACCTCCTGCTTCGCAATGCGTTCGGCCATCGCCGTGCCGATCTTTGTATAGCCTGCATCATGCCAGAGCGAACCCGCCTCCAGCAGGTCATACGTCATCCAGAGGTCCGCGTCACTCGCCGAATTGGGGTCCAGCACCTTCCATTGGCCATCCGCGGTTTTGCCCCAGTTCCATGCCGGCAGCCGCTCGGTCAAATCGCCCTGCGCCAGGTTGGATTGCGTCCACGCCAGCAACTTGTCAAAATGTGCGCGGTCGTTGGCCACCAGCGCGAAGAACATCGCATACGCCTGCGCCTCTGATGTCGTTCGGTCGCCGCCCGTGTGATCGATCACGCGCCCCTGCTGATCGATGAAGCCCTTCACGTAGCTCTCCCATAGTGGCCAGGGCTTCTGCTCTGCGCGGCAACCGTCACCAGCCAGCAGCGACATCGCAATCACCGCCGCCACTACGCAGACGTGCATCAGCGTCTTGCGTACAACACGCGGTCTATATTGATTTTGTCCTGGATCGTCCATCGCCGTCCCCTGGCCTTAGATTACAAGCAGTGCAGCAAGCCCGCTGTCTGCAAATGAACCGGCTCGCGGCAGACCCTCTGCCGCGAGCCGGTTCGATTTACTCCGTGCCCTGCAGACGTACACGTGCACGCCGTCGCAGCCAGACGCGAATCCAGACTGCAAGCAGGAAGCAGATGAACAGGACGAAGACGTTAACAAGCCATGGGAACTGCGTGAACCACAGGCTCAACTGCATGTACCACGGCAGATTGCCCACGTGATACACATCGCTGCCGATACGGTACGAATCAAACTTCGTTCCATGCAGCACGGCAACCGAGTTTGCAATGTCGCTCGACTGCGACGTGCGCAGGAAAGTCGTCAGGAAGTTCGGCACCACGCTGTGGTCCTTCACCGCAATCACGACGAGCGAGTGCCCCGCAGAATACGGCGACTCCATGCCTTCAATGATGGTGTCCGGCAGTCCGCCCGAAGTCTCCAGTTCGCCCGAGCTCACATGCTCGTCCGAGCGCACCTTCCACCACGCGTGCTCCAGCGGCGCAAAGAAACCCTGTGCATCCGAGACATGCACGCCGTTGGTATCAATGCCAACCGGCATGTGCTTACCCAGTGCATTCAGCGTTGCGCTCTGGTCTTCAACCGTGCCCATTACCAGGTAGTCGGTGTTTGCTCCGGATACCATACCTGCGCCGTTGGTCACGGTAACACGCAGCACCGGGAAGCCGGTCTGTGCGCCAAAGTGGCCCATCATCGTCAGATACATCTCAAGTTCATCGGTAGTCGGAGCATCCGGCAGTACTACCGTGGTCTCAGAGAGATCAGCCCTGCGCGTGAATGGGAACCCGGCATTGGCAAACACCTCCAGGTTCGGCAGCACGGCCCAGTGCGGAATGCCCTGGAGATCCAGGTACGAACTCTTCAATATCGCGCCCTGCAGATTCAGAGGAGCGGTGTCCTGGCATTGCCCCTTCTTCGAAAGCTGGAAGAAGAATTTCAGCAGCATCGAGTTGGAAAAGGGTCGCATATCCACAACCGGTACAGGCACGTCGATCTTCGCCTCCTGCGCCGCCTTGTCGGTATGCGGCAGTGGAGTAGAGGCCACGTACTGGTTGTTCATGTAGACCTGTAGCGACGAACTGTCCGCCAGCGGAATGCCGTTGTAGCGATAGTCCAGCTTCAGCGTCAGGTTGGGCCGCGCGCCGTAGTACATATCCGGCGGAACGCGCATGTAGATGCCGATCGGCACCGAGCCATCGCCCTGCAACGTCTCACCCTGCGCAAGGTCCCACAGCGGCGTTACCTTATCGGTCGAGAGCCACCGTGGAGCATCGTTCAGACCACGCTGTTTCGGCAGCTGCAGCGACGGAATATGGATCTGCGCTCCTTGCAGAAAACTCTCCTGCAAGGCGAGCGCCTGTGCGGCCATCACCAGGTCGTCGCCATTATCGCCGCTCACCACAAGCACCTTACTATATGGGTCCGATGGATTCGTTCGCATCGCAATCGTGGCCCCGCTACTCCCCGCCAGGTTGAGCGACGAGGGCAGCTCTCCCAGGCTCTCCCCGATCACAATCGCATTTCCCTGCGGAATCGTTCCGAAGGAAACCGGAAAGCGTACAGGGCGATAGTCCGTCAGAATGCCGAACCACGACGCAATAATCCCCGCAGCCTGCATCGCCTTAGGCGATGGCTGCGACATGAACACGATCGGCACCGCCGGGTGCAGGTTCACCGCCGAGTCATAGAACGGCAGCGGCAGCAGTTTTAAATCATCCTGCAACGGCAGCAGGTTCCCCGCCAGTTCCACCGTAGTGTTCGAATCCACCCGCGCCCACAGCGTAGAGTGCGAAGGATCCTCGCAGTTCAGCGTGTAGTGCCCGATAAACTCGAACGTAACCTGGTTATCGCGCACCAGCATCTCCGCCGGCATCTGCAGCGTAGCTTCCAGCATGGCGCTGTTGCCGTTAGCTGTCACCACGATAGGCGCATTCTGCCCTGCCAGAATGGTTCCGGCATTCACCGGCGTACCACCCTGCGTGTAGGTTCCACTCATATTCACGTTGGTGACTACCGGCAACGTGGCAAACAGCGAGCCATTCAGCATGATCTTCAAATGGCTGAGCGCCGGGATCAGGCCCGGCGAAAAGTGATAGCGGATGTGCATCGTCGCCGTGCGCACCACCTGCGTCTGCGGCACCGAGAAGTAGATGGAGTGGTACGCATCCACGCCGCGCAGCTCGATCACGTCGGGCACGCCAATATCGGCCAGCGTGAACTGGTTCCTGAACGTTCCCGGAGCAACCGGCGCCGTTTGCGTTGGGGTGGTTGCCGCAACGCTTTGCGGAATGCCAACATTCGCCATGGGTCCAAGCATCTGCGAAGACACCTGCGCCTCGGCACGATGCGCTCCGGCAAACATAGCCGCAAGCAAAATTACGGGCGCGATACTGGTTGCCAGTTTCGTCGTTTTTTTCTTTCGTTTCGTATTCATGAGACCTCGGAAAGTGGTGCCTAAACCGTACATCGAAAGCTTCATAATGCGGCCAAGGCTGACGAACGGACGATCCACCTCACGCGCCTCGCCCCAGCCCAGCCAGGTATCCGCGCGCGAATATAGAACCATCGTCAGCATCTCTTCTTCGTGAATCGTCAGTGGATCAAACTGCAGCCGGATATTATTGTTTTCGTTGCCGACTACAGTAGCAGGAAGTTCAGCATCCCCAACGATCAGGGGGAAGATCAGCTTCACCGAATCTCCCGCAGCAGCCGCCACGGGCGCGTCCAGAATCACCGCCGTGCCGCCACTGGAAAGATCCACCGTCATACCGTTGGACACATGCCCATCCGAGGTAACCACCGCGGTCGGCACCTCCATGGTCACGCGCACCGTCTGCCGCCTCTGCTGCGACTCGCGCGCCACGGCAGTCGATACGCCGAGGATCACGATATTGAAGCAGGTCCAGATCGTATTCATGATGACCGTGCCGGGATGCGTCACATCCAGCCAGAAGAACCGCGGGATCGCCATCAGCAGGCCGAAGATGTTCAACGCGAGCAGCAGCAGAAACGGTTGCGCGATGCGCGTATCGAAGAACGACCGATTCACCACGCCGCCCTTTGCCGTCACGTCAAACTTGCCCAGCTTCGGATTGACCAGAGCCAGCATGGTCGGCAGGAAGATATAAGGCGCCAGCACTGTCTCGTAAATCTCATTCCAGAACGAATGTCGATGTTGCCCCTGGATGCGCGAGTTGGTAAGCGATGACAACACCAGATGCGGAAACGCGTACGCAAGGATCGCGGCCCAGTAGCCGGGTACGTTCGTGTGCCCAAGGATGAGATAGATCAGCGGCGCCGAGAGGAAGATCAGTCTCGGTAACCCGTAGAGAAAGTGCATCATCGCGTTGAAGTAGCAGAACCGCTGTGCCGGCTTCAACCCATAGCTGTACAGCGGATTATCCGTACGCATGATCTGGATCATGCCGCGCGCCCAGCGGATACGCTGCTTCACATGGCCAGACAAACGCTCCGTCGCCAGCCCTGCCGCCTGCGGGATATTGATGTAGGCCGTGTTCCAGCCTCGCATCTGCATGCGCAACGAGGTGTGCGCGTCCTCCGTCACCGTCTCCACCGCGATGCCGCCAATCTCATCCAGCGCCGAGCGCCGCAGCACCGCGCAGGAGCCGCAGAAGAACGTCGCATTCCAGAAGTCGTTGCCGTCCTGCACAATGCCGTAGAACAACTCGCCTTCATTCGGAATAATGCGGAACTGTCCAAGGTTGCGTTCAAACGGATCGGGCGAATAAAAGTGGTGTGGCGTCTGTAGCATCGCCAACTTTTTGTCGCGCAGGAACCAGCCCATCGTCACCTGCAGAAAACTGCGCGTCGGCACATGGTCGGAATCAAAAATAGCGACATACGGTGCATGCAGGCGCTTCAGCGCTCGATTAATGTTGCCTGCCTTCGCATGCTTGTTGTCGTCGCGCGTCATGTAGCCGATGCCGGCCTCTTCCGCGAAACGCCGGAACTCTTCCCTCTTGCCGTCATCCAGGATGTAGACGTTCAGCTTGTCCGCCGGCCAGTCGATATTCATGGCAGCGAGCGCCGTATAGCGCACCACGTTCAGCGGCTCGTTGTAGGTCGGGATCAGTAGATCCACCTCTGGCCACGTCGAAGGATCATCCGGCAGCGGCACCGGCGTACGGCGCAGCGGCCAGATCGTCTGTAGATAGCCCAGCACCAGGATCACGAACGAGTAGGCTTCCGCTCCGATCAGTAGCAGGATGAAGAATGCATCCAGAACCGTCCAGTGAATCGCCGGATTCACAAAGAAATTAATGACGGTATGAATACGCCAATAGCCGTAGCGGAACGTAGAGAACATCGACGCCAGCATCAGCGTCAGCGTAATCACATACGAAGTGGAGCTGCGGTCCAGCCACACGCCAAGCAGCACCATCAGCAGACCGAGCACGGTCTGCTGCGGCCACGTCAGGTCCAGCACCACCGCGAACATCAGCATGCAAAGGCCAGTGCCGATAACCACCCAGCGCACCAGGCGCGTCAGCAGGCTATCGCCAGATTCGAACTCTCGCCAGAGGGCGGTATTAGTCATCGGCTATCTCTCGCTCCAGCGAACGCCACGGAATGCCTGTGCCGCCGGTGCGGAAAGCGACCGCAGCCATCCGGCAAGGTTCATATAATCTTCTGCCACCGGCGAACCGGGGGCGTAATCCATCACCGTCATACCTTCGGCCAGCGCTTCGCTGACAGATGGGCTCCGGCGAATCACAAACGGCAGCAGCCTGTCGCCAAGTTGCTGGCGCATCACCTCGCGCACATCCAGATGCAGCGGCAGAGAGGCATCGAACTGATTCAGAATATACATCGGCTGGATCGGCCGGCCTTCCTGGTCTGTCTGCCCCGCAAACGACTTCTCCACATGCGCCAGCCCGATCACCGAATTCATGTCCGGTGCCACCGGCACCAGGATCGTCGGAGAGAGCCTTGCAATGCGCCGCATCAGCGACGCCGACCCCGTACCCAGATCGAGCAGAACTCGGTTCGTTCCGCGGCTGTTGCGAATGATCTCCTCTGCCAGCCAATCCGGATTCTGTTCCCCCGGCTTGTCCACATCGTAGTTCACCAGGTAGATCGGCGCGTCCGTGCTTCCGCTGGGTGGTGAGAACGTCCGCACCACACCGGGCCGCAGCTCCCGCGCTCCAAAGTAGAACGGCAGCAGACCATAGCTTGTGGTGTCCGTCAGCAGCACCTTTTCGCCCAGTGATGCAAGCGCACGGCCAAGCGTAGCCACCATGCTCGTCTTGCCCACGCCGCCCGCCAGCGAGAACATGGCAAGCGCCGGTGTGCGCGCCTCCTTGTGCCGCAGCGGTTGCACTTCCTGCTCCAGCGAAGAATCGAATACGCCCTTCAGTGCGAACCACCGCGAAGCAACGCGCTCCCGCGAATGCTGCAGCGTGTCTGCCAGCGGAGACGGCGTAGTTGGCAGCGTTGGCCGCTGTTCTTGCACATCATGGTCGGCATAGAACCACGCTGGCCGCGCGCTTGGCGGCGGTGCGATCGGCGGTGCATATTCCATGGCGGGCGCAGGCTGGGGCAGAGCGGTCCTGCTCTGTACCTGCGAATAGCTGTCGTAGCCCATGCCCGAATCCATCGGTGCCGCATAGCTCTGCTGCGGACGCGCTACCGGCGCCTGCTGCTGCACCGTCTCCGGGCGATACGCCGGGTACGGTTGCTGCTGCGGCGCACGCTGCACCGGCGGCAGATGATACTCCTGCTGCGGCGGCTGAACCTGCATCTGCGGTGGCGGCTGCATCGGCTGCTGATACTCCGGTCGCTGCTGATACGCTGCCTGCCCCGGAGGCGGTGCCTGCGCGGCTGGATGGTACACCGGATATTCCGGCACCACATGGGTATGCAGCGGTGGAACATCTGACAACGGCATTGCGCCTCGATCCGTAGGAACTGGGTTCGACTGCAGCGGAATATGGCGCGGAGCCGGCGGAATTGGGTTCACCACCTCCGGCTGGTGCATCGTGTGCTCCAGCGTCTCGAACTCTCGCTCTGACCGCTCGTAGGGATCAGTGATCGTCACCTTGAACTCTTCGGCACGGACGGGGTTTCCCTGTGTCTCGCGCGCGGCATACAGCTCTTCTTCCCGTTGTGCGGCTGCGCGTGCTGCCACCATCTCGCGCTCTGCCTTTTGCAATGCGGCCTGGGCAGCGGCCAGTGCGGCGGCCTGCCGGGTTGCGGCAATAGCGATCTCTTCCTGCCGCGGATTGGGCTGCGGAATGGCCACGGCCTGCACCTCTCCCGTTTCCTTCTCCTTCTGTGCGGCAAGAGCGGCCACCGTTGAGGCAACTGCGGCTGCTTCAGCGGTGGAGGCTGCCTCAGCAGCCTCTGCATCGCGCTTCGCCTGCAACTCCGCCTCTGCCTCTTGTTCGGCAGCGCGGTGGCGCATCTGCGCGCGGTACTCGCGGCGCGACGCGGAAAAATCCCGGTACTTCGCTCCGTGCAGATTGGCCCAGGAATACAAAACTGCTACATCCTCAGGCGTTTCCAGCGCGCGGCGTTCTGCTGCCGCTGCGTTTTCCTGCTCCGTGCTGCGGTCCTGAATCGGTCCGTCCATTTTTGTCCTCGGGGCTGCGATCATCGCGCTCGAAAGACCCGGTTTCTGTGCAACTTAAATTCTGATTCCGTCTTTCCTGCGCCATCTTCAGGCTATGGTCGAGCCATAGACCCGTCAATGCACCTTCCGTGCAACCTTTGGGGCAGAATCCTGCTCTATCAAAGGAATGTCTGCTTTCAGGCAGACAAAGACGGTCAACTTCCGTTAAAGAATTTATCGATTTCTCTCTGTTGTTTAACTACAGTACAGCAGTGTGCTCAGTACACCTTCAAATTTATCGGGTACCTGCCAAGAGTCTCCCCGCGTAGAACCTAACCTATTGTATCGGTTCAGCTTCCACCGCCGCCCTCTTCCACTTCCACCTGTGCTAACTTGAATAAGGACGAGAGCGTAGCTCAGTTGGTAGAGCATCGCCCTTTTAAGGCGTTGGTCCTGGGTTCGAGCCCCAGCGCTCTCACCACCACATCTCATCGCAATCTGCGCCATTAACTCCTTGGTTACTGACGAATGCGGTTCCTTCGCGCCGCCTTATACCAGCGGCTCCTCGGCGAATGTGAGCCGTACTCCCTCTTCCACATCCGTCATCGGGGCCTCGTAACCTGCCCGGCGCAGCCCCGCCAGATCCGCCTCGGTAAAGTGCTGGTAGCGCCCATGCAAATCCGCTGGAAACGGAATATACACCAGCTTCCCCTCGCCATGTACGGCCATCAGCGCCTTGGCCACATCCCGGAAAGTTCTCGCCTTCCCCGTACCCGCGTTCACCACCGCCTGTACCGGTTTCTTCGGACTCTCCGGCAGCAACCCGCCAAAGAACATATTGATCTTCGCCAGGTCGCGCACATAGACGAAATCCCGCTTCTGCTCGCCGTCGCCGTAGCCGCCGGTTCCCTCGAACATGCGAATCTCGCCGGTATCCTTCAATTGGCGGCTGAAGTGCTGCATCACGCTGGCCATGCGTCCCTTGTGCCGTTCGCGCGGCCCATAGACGTTGAAATACCGCAGCCCCACCACCGTAGACTTGAACTCGCTCATGCGGCTCCGCACATAGTCGTCAAACACCAGCTTCGAATAGCCGTAGATATTCAGCGGCCGTTCGTTCTTTTTGGTTGGGGCAAACTCTTCGCTCAACCCATACACGGCTGCCGTCGACGCATACACCAGCGGGATCTCATTCTCCAGCGCGAAGTGCAGAATCTCCTTCGAGCAGGTGAAATTGTTGTCCATCATGTAGCGCCCGTCATCTTCCAGCGTGTTGGAGCAGGCCCCCTGATGCAGGATCGCGCGCACCCCCGCGTTCGCAAACGCGCCCGCCTGCAGCGCCTTGCGAAACTCGTACTTGTCCATATAGTCCGAGAACTCCGCGCCCCACAGGTTCGGAAACTTCGGCCCCGTACGATTTGCCGCCGGCGCAAAGTTGTCCACCAGGAGAATGTCCTTCTCTCCGGCGCGATTCAGCGCATGGATCAGGTTGCTGCCAATAAAACCTGCTCCGCCCGTCACAATAATCATGCCAGCTCCCGTTCCAGATGAAATCTCTCAGCGCGCCGTCGCGCCTCTATTTGTCGCTTACGCTTCCTGCCAGCTTGTTCACAATGTTCGTGGTTGAGAAGCCATGCACCGTGGGCACAATCTCCACCCGGCCGCCCCAGCTCTCCACGTCCTCGTGGCCCACCACGCTCTCCACAGTGTAATCTCCGCCCTTCACCAGCACGTCGGGCTTCAAAGCGCGAATCACGTTCAGCGGCGTGTCCTCATCGAACAGCACCACGGCATCCACCGCTGCCAGCGCAGCCATCACCCGTGCGCGTTCATTCTCGCCAACAACTGGCCGCGTCGGCCCCTTCAATCTCTGCACCGAAGCATCCGTATTCAGCCCAAGCACCAGCTTGGTGCCAAAGCGGCGGCACTCCTCCAGCAGCGTGATGTGCCCCACGTGCAGCAGATCAAAGCATCCATTCGTGAACACGATGCTCGCGCCGCCAGCCCGCCACTCTGCCGCGCGCGCTGTCAGTCGCTCGCTATCCAGTATCTTGTCCGCTGCCGCCATGCCGGTACTTGGAGTCAGTTTATCCACCAGCTGCCGGGCCTGAATGGCCACGGTTCCCCGCTGACCCACCACGATTGCCGCCGCCATATTGGCAAGCTCCACAGCAGCCTCAGCCTCCAGTCCGCAGCCCAGCACCGCGGCCATGGTTGCGATTACCGTATCTCCCGCGCCGGAGACGTCGAACACCTCGCGCGCCTGCGCCGGCGAATGGAACGAAGAATCGGCGCGCAGCACACGGATTCCCTTCTCGCTCATCGTCACCGTCATAAAGTCGAAGCCGTGTTCCACCACCTGCCGCTGCCCTGCCGCCAGCAGAGCATCCAGATCGCTGGTCGGTATGCCCGTAGCCAGAGAAAGCTCTGCCAGGTTAGGACACACCGTCGTAGCCCCCGAATATTTGCTCAGATCCGTCGTCTTTGGATCGGCCAGCACCGGAATCCCCGCCCGCCGCGCCGCAGTGATCACCGCTTCGCAGAGTTCCCGGCTCAGCGCGCCCTTGTCATAGTCAGAGAGCACAATGGCATTCATCTGCGGTACCAGCGCGAGCGCTGCCTCGGTAAGCTGCAGCATCTCTTCAGCGCCCGGCTTCTCGCTGCTCTCCACATCCAGCCGGATAAGCTGCTGGCTGCGCCCCACAATGCGTGTCTTCGATGTCGTTGGCCGGCTGCATGCTTGCACCGCCGTCGTGTCGATGCCCGTTCCCGCCAGCAATCCTTCCAGCAGCGAGCTCTCTGCGTCTTTGCCCCAGAAACCGGCCAGATAGCTCTGTACGCCCAGCCCTACCAGGTTCATGGCCACATTGGCCGCTCCGCCCGCCCGCTCCGTACGCTGCGCGTGCCGCAGCACCGGCACCGGAGCCTCCGGCGAGATGCGGTTCACATCCCCGAAGATGTAGCGGTCCAGCATCAGATCGCCGACAACCAGCACCTTCATGTGCGAAAAGCGCTTTTCGAGCAGATTTAGAAAATTCTGTGCGTTTTCCGGCATTTTGATTATTCTCTCACTCTGTCACGGTAGAAGCGTTATCTGGCAGGACCGGCAGCAGCTTCGGCGGCAATATCCCGGTCACCCGGCCCAGTACCTCCTCCACCGTCACTGAGGTGATGCACTTCATCTTCTGCACCGTGCATAGATCCAGCGCACAACCGGAGCAGTCTACGTTGTGATAGATCACCGCGTTATTGCCCACCACCGGGAACCATACGCCCCGCACGTTACGTGCCGCAAAGATCGTTACCAGCGGCGTTCCCACGGCGGATGCCATATGCATCGGCCCACTGTCATGGCCCACAAACAGCTCTGCATACGAAACCATGGCCGCGCTTTCCCGCGGCTTCAACTGTCCGCATAGATTCAGCACCGGACCTGCACCCGCAACCGCTTTCCAGCCTGAAGCAATCTCGTCGCTCATGGCAGACTCCTCTGCCGCACCCAGGATCGCCAGCGCATAGCCCGGGTAGAACACCGCCATCCGCTGTAGCAGCGCATACCAGTTTGCAGCGCCCCAATCCTTCGCTGGTACCTTCGTGCCTATACTCACCGCGATCACCGGACGGTTCTCCGCCGGCTCCAGCGCCACCTTGGCAGCCGCCAACTCTGCCGTCGTCAGATGCATATCCCAACTGGCAGGATTATTGACCTCGGCATCCCCCAATTCGGCGATGCAACGTGCCAGCCGGCCCGCCTCCGGCTCATACAAGTCCGTCTCCGCACGGTAGCGATGCTGCTGCATATCCATCGTCGATGGAACTCCAATCATCCGCCGGATGCCGCACGCCCTGAAGAACATGGCATCGCGCTTCGCCACGCGAATCCCCCGGCCCGGCATCAGGTAGATCAGCACATCCGGACGCCACGCCTTGATCGTGCGCCGCAGTTCCAGCACCTTACCCAATTGCCTCAACCCCACGGAGTATCGGAAATAACCGTGGATCAGGCCGCTGCCATCCAGGATCACCTGCGCCGCGGCCGCCTTGCTCTGCACCGGGAAATTCGTAAGCAGCCATCGCTCTGCGTTCGGAAAGCTGCGGGCAATCAGGTGCAGGCTCGGCAGCGAAACGATCGTATCGCCAAGACTTCCCAGCCGGTAGATCAGAACTCGCTTCACAAGTGTGTTTTCGTTCACAATAGCCCGCTTATTCTCTCCTGCTTCCAGCACCTGATCTCCTTTCATGCACTTAGCTTACCGTGCCGGTTTGCTGCGTCCAGTTAGCATATCAGCGCCCGGAGCGTATTCTGAATAACAGCGCCTTGCAACCGGTGCTCCGGTTACACTTTTCAATAGCTATTTTTTTGACCCTTCCGCATATGACATCCATTCAGATCTCTGCCAGACTCCTCACCCGCGAGCAGGATGCCGCCACGGCGCAGTGGCATATCGCGGAACCTCCGCTCGCCGCGGAAAAGAACCCACAGTCCATCGCTCTGCAGCTCCATCGCGCCAACTTTGACCTCTGGCACACCGAAGACCGCGCCCGCGATCCTGAAGCCCCACCGGAAGCCATCGTCGAGGAAAAACACAATATCGACCGTTACAATCAGCAGCGCAACGACCTCGTCGAGAGCTTCGACCACCTCTTGCTGGATACGTTGCACGAATCCTCGCTGCCCAATCCTGCCGCCCCCCAGAACTCTGAAACTCCCGGCCTCATGCTCGACCGCCTCTCCATCCTCGCGCTGAAGATCTATCACACCCAGGAAGAGATTGACCGCGGCCTGCATAATAGCAATGTGCCCCCCCACCACGCCGAGCGAAATCGCGACCGTCTCGCCCTTCTGCTTGAACAGCGGGACGATCTCGCCCGATGTATGGATGAACTATGGCAGCAGGTTTTGGCTGGGGAGCGTCGCTTTAAACTCTACCGGCAGATGAAGATGTACAACGATCCCACCCTGAACCCGGTGCTCTATAAGGCGGCAAAATAGCTTCGTACAACTGCCACGGTTGACGCACTCATCTGATGTGGGTATAAACAGTGGTCATCCCCGATTTGCATCAATGACACTTGAGACTCTGAAAAAATGGCAACCAATAAGACTGAAACGCCCAGCATCACAAAGAAAATGGCGAAGACAATAGCCGGTAATCTGGTAAAGCAGGATGCCGCGCGCAACCAGGCACTTGGCCTGTATGAAACTGCTCTTCGCTTAATGCAGGAGGGCAAGTTTGAGAAGGCTCACGCCGCCTTCAACAAGCTCATGGCCACTGCTCCCACTGAACTTTCCGAGCGCATCCGCATGTACATCTCCGCCTGCACTCAGCAGATGGGAGATAGCAAAAACACCTTCTCCAGCAACGAGGAGCAGTATGACTACGCCATCTCCCTGCTGAACAATGGTCACTACGACGATGCGCGCCAGCATCTGCAGCAGATACTGAAGAACGATCCCAAAGCGGATTACGCCTTCTACGGCATGGCCGTGCTCGCCAGCATGACCGGCGAGTCCGAAAACTGCCTGCAGCAACTCGCCGAAGCCATCGGTCTCAATGCAAGGAACCGCATCCAGGCGCGCAGCGACTCCGATTTTCAAGACATGCTCGACGACCCGCGCTTCACCGAGCTGCTCTACCCGGAGAGCTAATCTCAGCGTGTCTACCGCAACCATCCCAAATCCCGTAAAGCCAGCGAAGAAGCCTTCCCTGCGTGTGGTCGCCATTGGCGGCGGCACCGGCCTCTCCACGCTGCTGCGCGGCCTCAAGCAATACGTGGCCGCACCTCCCGGCACCCTCCCCGCCAGCGATGCCGGCTGCGGCGATGCGCCCTGCATCATCTCTGACCTCGCCGCCATCGTCACCGTGTCAGACGACGGCGGCTCCAGCGGCCGCCTCCGCTCCGATCTCAAAATGCTGCCCCCCGGCGACGTGCGCAACTGCATGGTCGCGCTCTCCGGCGACGAACAGCTCCTCTCCCGCCTCTTCCAGTACCGTTTCTCTTCCGGCGAAGGCCTGGAAGGTCACAGCTTCGGCAATCTCTTCGTCGCCGCCCTCTCCGCCATCACCGGAGACTTCGCCCAGGCCGTGCAGATGTCCTCGCAGATTCTCGCCACCCGTGGCCGCATCTACCCCGTCACCAACTCCAGCGTCACCCTCGCTGCGCTGATGGACGACGGCACCCTGGTCCGCGGCGAGACCAATATCACCGCCAGCAAGCGCCGCATCGTCGAACTCCGCCTCGAACCGGAAGACGCAAAGCCTCTTCCCGAGGTTCTGGACGCGATCGCCGCCGCGAACCTCATCACCGTCGGCCCCGGCTCCCTCTACACCTCGCTGATCACCAACCTTCTGGTACGCGGCGTCCCCGAAGCCCTGCTCGCCGCCAAAGCCACCCGCGTCTACGTCTGCAACCTCATGACGCAGGCCAACGAGAGCATCGGCCTCACCGCATCGCAGCACATCGAAAAAATCTTCAACCACGCCGGTGGCCGCATCTTCGACTACGCCCTGGTAAACACCTCGCCTGTCTCCCCCAAGCTCGTGCAGCAATACGCCGCCAGCGGCCAGCAGCAGATCGAGCCCGACCTCGCCCGCATCGAAGCCCTCGGCGTCAAAGCCGTCCCCGGCAACTTCGTCTTCGAAGGCGAAGTCCTCCGCCACGATTACGACCGCGTCACCGCCGCCCTCCTTCGCCTCGGCCTGCAACCTCGCTAGCAAATATTTCAGACTGTCGTGAAACTTTCCGCTGCGACACCGGTCTTACGCCCTGGCCACGTCGAGAGATGGACAAGATCAAAAATTGATCTCGATGGGCGAGTATCTGATTTTTGGGGGATTCATGCGCATCGTTCTCTGCCTCTTGATGGTTGTCATTTGCACGCCGTTTTCCAAAGCCCAGGTTCAGGATGAACCGTTCACAAAGCGCCTTGTCGAGAGCCGCTATACGCTCCAGATCAGCGCTGGCTCATTCACCGGCACCGGTGCGCCCGTACTCGCAGATGCGTTGTCAAAGGCGCGGTACATCATGATCGGAGAAGACCATGGCACGCGGGAGATTCCCCAGTTTACTCAGGCGGTATGCGACCAGCTCGCTCCGCAGGGCCTCACAGCCTATGCCGTGGAGGCTGGACCGCTGGCAGCCTCAACCACTGCCGCCACACTGAACTCGCCGGAACGGCTGCAAATAGCGGCCCGGATACAGCAACAGTATCCAGACAGCATCGCCTTCCTCAATCTCAAGGAGGAAAACGATCTCGCCGCTCATTGCCGTGCTGCCGTGAAGGGTGAATTTGCACTGTGGGGTCTCGATCAGGAGTTCCTGGGCTCATTCGGTCTGATACTCAACCACATCTTAAAAACACCCCTGCCCCCGGCAGCGAAAGCAGCAGTTGAATCCTTAGCGCGTGAAGAGAAGATTGACGCTGGCAAGGCGATGCAATCCGGTGATCCAGGCCAGCTTTTTATGTTCTCCGTGTCAGGCTCCGAGCTTGAGAACGCGAGAAAACTAATCCAGAGTGGTGGCAACACCGAGGCGCAACATCTTATCAACCAGTTGATGCAAAGCTATCAAATCTACTTCAAGAATCACCAGCGTCTGCCAGACTCAAACACCCAGCGCGCTCGTTTGATGAAGAGCAATCTACAGGATTACCTGGGCAACGCTGACAGCCACATTCGTTCTGGAAAGATGCTCTTCAAGTTCGGTGATTGGCACATGTACAGAGGATTGAACCCGCTATTGCAACTCGACCTTGGCAATTTTCTTTCGGAAAAAGCGGACGGCGAGGGTGTTCAGGCATTGAACATCATTGTGCTTGGAGCAAAGGGATCCCATCTGGGCTATGCCGGCTACGGAAAGCCCTATGCCCCGGAAACATTTGAGATGGTGAAAGATAAGGACTACGTCTTCATGAAGCCCTTCTTCGATGCAGCAACACCCGATAGCTGGGCGCTCTATGATCTGCGTAAGTTCCGCCATACCTCGATTGGCAAACTGTCGAACAACATGGAACGCCTCGTCTATGGCTTTGACCTGCTGATTGTCATCCCCGAAGTCACCCCATCCGCTCAGATCCACTAAGGGCCACATGCAGACCGATCAATGAGAAGCACCTTCAGAACCACGCCTGACATCCATAGTTGAATTTGTCATTCTGAGCGCAGCGAAGAACCTCACCCAACCCGTTCAAACATTGCTACCCGATCGTAACCAACGGCTCCGTCTCCACCGTTCGCTTCAACTGTCCACAAGCCGCATAGATATCCCGCCCACGCGGTCTGCGAATATACGTCCGCACACCCGCCGCGATCAGCCGCTTCTGGAACCACTCCACATCCTCCGCCTTCGGCTGCTTATACTCGATCCCCGGCCCCGGATTCCACACGATCAAATTGATCTTCGCCTTCAGCCCACTCTCGCTCAGCATCTGCAGCAGCTCCCGCGCATGCTCCGGCTGGTCGTTTACGCCGCCCAGCAGCACATACTCAAACGTCACCGCCTCGCGCGTCCTCAGCGGCATCTCCTTCAGCGCGGCAAAGAGCTGCGGAATGTCCCACTTCTTAGTGATCGGCATAATCTCCAGCCGCGTCGCATTATTGGAAGCATTCAGGCTCACCGCCAGCTTCGGCCGGATCGTCTCCTTGGCAAACTCCCGGATCGCCGGCACAATCCCCGACGTAGACACCGTCATCCGCGACTCCGGAATCCCCACCGCGCCCACCAGCAGCCGCACCGCCGTCATGAATGCGTCATAGTTCAGGAACGGCTCGCCCATCCCCATAAACACCAGGTTGATGCGCTCCGGCCTGCTCGCTCGCTTGCTGGCCAGCTCCACGCTGTGCCGGTTCAGCACCGCCACCACTTGCCCGGCTATCTCCCCCGCCGTCAGATTCCGCTGCAGCCCCAGCTTCGCCGTCAGGCAGAACTGGCAGTTCACCGCGCACCCCACCTGGCTCGAAATACAGATCGTCGCCCGCCGGAACCGCACCGGCTCCAGCGGCTCGTCAGACTCTTCTTCCTCCGCCGCCTCGCTGCCGTCCCCGCGTTCCCCGCCGTCACCGTCCGGCATCCACACCGTCTCCACGGTTTGTCCGTCAGCCAGCCGTATAAGATACCGTTCCGTACCATCCACCGACGTGAAGATCTGCGCGATCTCGGGCAAACCAACCGCATAGCCTTCCACGCGCAACTGGTCGCGCAGCGCAGCTGGCAGCGTCGTCATTGCCTCCAGCGATTCGATCCGCTGGCGATAGAGCGCGTCCATCGCCTGTGCCGCCCTATACTGCGGCTCCCCCAGCAACGCCATCAACGCCGCCAGCTCCACCTGCGTTTTGCCGAAGAGATATTTCGTGTTTGGGGAAAGAGATGCCATTTCTTCCATTATCCGCTATGCCAGCCGCCAGCCCAGCCGGCGCGCCCGTGCAAGCTTCGCTGCCGGCAGTGCCTGCTGTGGCTCGTGTCCGGCCAGCCCAATCCACAGCCGCCCCACGGACTTCGCCCCCAGCATCTTCGCCGTCACCCGCAGCGCGCGCGTTGCACTGCTAAAAATGGGGATCATGTACCCCGGCATCGCGGCTGAACTAATCAGCACAGCCTTCCGCGTGTTCTTCATCGAACGCAGCCTGGGCAGCGCTCTTCCCCACGGCCAATACGCATAGGGGATCAGCCGCTCCATGAACAGCCGGAAGATCGCCGTTACATGGAAGAAGTTCACCGGCGCGGCCAGCACCACGCTGTCTGCCGCCTCAATCTCCGCCAGCAGAGGCTCCATGTCATCCTGCAGCACGCATCGTCCCCTCTCCGGCCCGGGCGTCTCCGTACATTTGCGGCAATTCGTACAGAACTCCAGCTTTCTCTCAGTCAGGTAGATCGTCTGCGTAGCCGCGCCCTTTTCCCGCGCCCCTGCCAACACCGCTTCCACCGCCTGATCGATGGTTCCGCCCCTGCGGTAGCTTCCCACTACGGCGATCACTTTGCGTTCCATAATTCATCCCTCCCCTTAATCATCCCCGGCAGCTTACTACACCCCTGCCTGCCGCCGCTGTGATCCAGCATCCTGCCTACCGCACAACCATGTAAACTTACCTATCGAGGCCCAAATAGAGCGCATGTCCATTGCCGTATCCCTTCCAGAAATCGATCTCACTGAGACGCCCCTGAGCGCCAGCACCCACGAGCCGCGCAACATCCGCCGCACCCGCCTTGCCAACGGCATGCTGGTTCTGACCGAGTCCATGCCTCACATGCGCTCTGTCTCCATGGGCGTCTGGCTCGGCGTAGGCTCGCGCGATGAAGCCTCAGACGTCAACGGCATCTCCCACTTCGTCGAACACATGGTCTTCAAGGGCACCACTACCCGCGATGCCAAACAGATCGCTCGCGAAGTAGACTCCATCGGCGGCAACCTCGACGCCTTCACCGGCAAAGAGACCATCTGCTTCAATATCAAGGTTTTGGATGAGCATGTCTCGAAAGCGCTTGATGTTTTGTCTGACCTCGTTCTGCATCCCACCTTCACCGCAGAGGACGTCGCCCGCGAGCAGGGCGTGATTCTCGAAGAGATCAAGATGGACGAGGACAACCCCGACTATCTCGTCCACGAGATCTTCACCCAGAGCTTCTGGAAGGGCAATCCCCTCGGCCTGCCCATCCTCGGAACCGCCAAAACCGTCTCCAGCTTCACCCCGCAGACGGCCTTTGACTTCCACCGCGCGCGCTTCACTCCACGCCACATCATCTTCTCGGCCGCCGGCCATCTTGACCACGACGAGTTCGTCGCCCAGGTCGAACGCCACTTCGGCAGCCTGGCCTCCACCATCGGCGAAGACTCCCCCACTGCCAAACCGCCAGCCACCCACGCCAAGATCACCCTTCGCCGCAAGCGCTCCCTGGAACAGGCTCAACTCTGCCTCGGAGTCCCCGCGCCGCCCATCGCCGCGCCCGAGCGCTTCTCCGTCTACCTCCTCAACAGCATCCTCGGCGGAGGCATGAGTTCCCGCCTCTTCCAGACCATCCGCGAAGACCGCGGCCTGGCCTACTCCATCTACTCCGAAATGAATCCCTTCCGCGATACTGGCACCCTCTCCGTCTACGCCGGATGCGCCGCAGAGAAGGCAGAAGAAGTAATCCGGCTCACCATGGCCGAGTTCGCCCGTCTCAAAAGCGAGCCCGTCAGCGAGGAAGAGTTGCAGCGAGCCAAGGATCAGATGAAAGGCAACATTGTGCTCGGGCTGGAGAGTTCCTCCAGCCGCATGTCCAACCTGGCGCGGCAACAGAGTTACTTTGGCCGCTTCTTCGGCGTAGAGGAAGTCACCCGTAGTATTGATGAAGTCACCGCCGAAAGCGTGCAGCAGATCGCACAGCAGCTTTTCCGCCCGGAAGCAGCCGGACTCACGCTGCTGGGGAACCTGCAAGGGCTCAAGATCACACGCGATCACCTTGCTTGCTGATACATTGTCTATGTTCCGCAACACACGAAGTGAAAGCGCAGGAGAAACAATGAAGATTCACGAATTCATCACAGGCTGTTCCAGACCATCCCGGCGTGACGAGGGCTTCACGCTCATCGAACTGCTGATCGTCATGTCCCTCATCCTTATCCTGATGACGTTGGCCATCCCGAACCTGCTGAACTACCGCAAGCAGGGTAACGAGACCTCTGCCATGGCGTCGCTACGCGCGATCAACAACGCCGAACTGCAGTACTCCACCGCCTACCCTGCCAGCCAGTTCACCTGTTCACTCGCTGCTCTCGGCGGACAGGGCGAAAACAGCGCAGCCCCCACGGCACAGGCAGCTGGCCTGATTCCCAGCGACCTCGCCACCGGCCAGAAGGCGGGCTACACCTTCGCCCTCACCAAGTGCACCAAGGTGACCATCAATAACCAGGACATGTACACCGGATACGAGGCCACCGCAGTGCCGCAGTCTCTGGGCAAAGCAGGCACCGGCAACCGTGGCTTCTGCACCGATCAGTCCGGCGAGATCAAAGCCGACCCAACCGGCGGCACCAACTGCACCCAGCCGATCCAGTAGTTAGAGCAAATTTTCTATGGATGTAATGGTTTCGCTAAACCCAGTTATTATTTGTCATTCCGAAGCGCAGCGCGCGGAATCTGCTTTAAGTGCCACCATAAATCACTCCATCAACAGTAAAAAACACTCTAGGGCCGCAAATCCGGGTGCCCCATCCTAACCGCAGTTTCATCGAGGTTAGGATGGGCATTCGCGC
>DASWOP010000276.1:0-3557 GCA_036404255.1 Acidobacteriaceae bacterium
CCCGGCCCAACCCGCCGCGAATCATATTCCACGCCACTGACCTGCACCGGCGCGTAATAAAACGCATCCGCGACCGCCGCCACATCCGTCAGTGCATCGCTCCACAACATGCTGTTTATTTTCCGCCTTACTGAAATTCTAGTCTCGTGTCAGCGCGAAAACCGCACCACGACCTGCGTCCCCTGCGGTACCATCGTGCCTGCCGCTGGCGCCTGTTCGCGCGCAATGCCCGAGCCCACCGTCTGCACGCGCAGCCCTGCACCGTTGGCATTCTGCACCACCTGTCGCAGCGCCTGCCCGGTAAACACCGGCACCGCCACCATGCGTCCCGAACTCACCACCACGCCACCGCCCGCAGGCGCACTCACCTGTGGAGGCGGCGATGGTGGCGGCAGGGGCGTAACCGGCTCCATATCCCTCGCCTTGAATGCAGCTACCATCTTCGCAGGCAGCAGTCGTTCCATCGCAGAAGCCTTCGCCGGTTTCGTATCTTTTGCCGGCGGCGCTGGCGCAACCGTCTGCGCTCCCTGCTGTCCGCCACCACTCACCATCACGCGTAGAGGATCATCCGCTGGCAGGTCGTTCGCTTGCGCGAACATCGCATTCAGATCGCCGCCTTCTTCCGACGGCGACTCCTGCACCGCCTTCGCCGCTGCCAGCATCTGCTTCGTCGTCTTCAGCGGCTCATCGTGCGGAACCCCCAGATACTCCAGCACCTGCTGCGCCACCTCTTGAAACACCGGGGCCGATACCGTCGCGCCGTAGTACGAACCCGCCGACGGCGAATCAATAACCACCGCCACCGTGATCGCCGGATTGCTCACCGGAGCCATCCCCGCAAAGCTCGCCACATACTTGCTCTTCGAATACGTATGCGTGGTCACGTCGATCTTCTGCGCCGTCCCGGTCTTGCCGCCTGCGCTGTAGCCGTTCAGCGCCGCCGCCTTGCCTGTGCCTTCCACCACTGTGCCCTGCATCATCCGCCGCATCTTCGCCGCAGTCATCTCGCTGATCACGCGGTGCGCGCCCTCCGGCAGCGTCGACGGCAACTGATTCTGCGGATGGAACGCCGCCGGCTTCAGCCGCGGATCGCCCTTCTGCTGATCGGTGGACTGCAGCAGAATATGCGGCGGCAGATACTCGCCTCCGTTTGCAATCGTGCTCACCATCGCCGCCAGTTGCACCGGCGTCACACCCACCTCTTGCCCAATCGAAAGCGACAGGATGCTCGTCGCCCCCCACTTCCGCACCGGCCTCAGCAGTCCGCGCGTCTCGCTCGGCAGCTCAATACCCGTGCGGTCGCCAAAACCATATGCCTTCATATACGCGTAGAACTTGTCCGGCCCCAGCTTCAGCGCCATCTTCGCCGCACCCACGTCACTCGAATGCTCCAGCGCATACTGCACCGTCACCTTGCCAAAGTGGTCAGCCTTATCGTCATGCAGCGTGCGCCCATACATCGTCATCGCGCCGCCCTGGCAATCCACAATGTCCTCCGGCTGCACGCCCGCCGCATCGATCGCCGCCGAATACGCCACCAGCTTGAACGTCGATCCCGGCTCATAAATATTGCTCACCGCCAGATTGTTCAACACGTCCGCGTCCATGTGCCGCTGGTCATTCGGATTGAACCGCGGAGCCACCGCCAGCGCCAGCACCTGCCCGGTGTGCGGATCCATCACCACCACCGTTCCGTGCAACGCCTTGGTCTTCTCCATCTGGTTGTCCAGCGCACGCTCCGCCATGTACTGGATGTTTGCGTCGATGGTCAGCACCAGGTTCTCGCCCGGCATCGGCTCGCTCTCTTCGCTGCCCAGCACGCGCCGCTTCGCATCCAGCGCAGTCAGCATGTGTCCTGGCGCGCCGTGCAACTCCTCTTCAAACTCGCGCTCCAGCCCGCCCAGTCCTTCATCGTCCGTGCCCACATAGCCCAGCACCTGCGCCGCCAGATCGTTATTCGGATAGAACCGCTTAAACTCTTTCTGAAAATAAACGCCCTTCAGATTTAACTGCCGCACACGGCTCGCCGTGTCGGTGTCCAGCCGCCGTGCCACCCATGCAAAGTTGCGTGAAGCATTGAACCGCGCCAGCATCTGCTGCTTGCTTGTGTAGTTGTCGTTGGGGTCGGCATGCACAATCTGCGACAGGATCTCCGCCGCTTCCTCGCGGTTTTCGCCCAGCTCCGAAGGCACGGCATACACCGAATCCACCAGCACCGTCATCGCCAACTCGCGCAGGTTGCGGTCATACAGCATCCCGCGCCGCGGAGCCACCTCAAACGTCCGCTGCTGCTGCCGCGCTGCCACCTCTACGTAGTGATGATGCCGGATCACCTGCAGCCAAACCAGCCGCAGCCCGATGATGCCCACCCACGCACAAAAAAACATGGCCACATGGACGAAACGTATCCGCCGGATTGGAGCGGTCAACGTTTGCCGTGCAGCCTTGTTCATGGAATCTCGATAAAAAGGATTTTCGTGCGCATCTGCGCTAAAGCGCAACAGCTACTGTCCGGCTGTCATGCCCGGCAGACCAGCCTGCGCCATCACCGGTGCATTCGGATCAAGCGAGCCATCAGAGCGCAGCACCTGTCCCGGCTGCGGAACATCCAGCCCAAGCTGCTTCGCCATACGGTCAATCCGGTCCGGCTCGCTCAACTGTGCTTCGCTCAACCGCAACTGCCGGTTCTGCTCGCGCATCTCCTCCAGCTGCTGCTTCTGCGATTCAACTTTGTACCCATACTCGATCGAGCTGAAGTGCTGCAGCACATACACCATCACCAGCAGGAACAGAAAGCCCATCGCCAGTGCAAACCGGCGCATCTCCTTGCGGCGCTGCGGATCGTCCGCCTTCACTATGCGGCTGTTGTCGATGTGCTTGGCAAAGAATACCTCTGGAGTCGGCCCGCGGCGGGCGCGGCGTTGCAGCTCAAACAGCGCGCGGTTGCGTTCGGCAATGCTGCTGCCCCGCGTCTGCACGGCGCTCATCATATCCATTGACTCAGTTGCTATCGTCTGTGTCGCCATGGCCACTCTCCTTCTTCAAAATCTCTCCACCCAAACGTACGAACCGGGCCGGGTTCGCTTGGGGAGGAGGGGTTTGGTGGTGCGGGATTTGTCTTTCGCCTTTGAAACGGTAGGACGAATCCCGGCCCGATTTCCTCTTCCGCTTACCGGCTTACCACTCCGGCCTTGGAAACTTTTGCTTCACCACTTCCGTGAAGACTTGCTCTGTCCGTTCAGCCGCTCGCATCTTTGCGCTGCGTGCCCTCGGATTCCGCCGCTCCTCTTCCTCGCTCGCCGTCACCGGCTTGCGCGTCAGCAGCTTGTACACTCCCTGCTGCGATAGCTCTCGCAGCGAATCTTTTACCAGCCGGTCTTCCAGGGAGTGGAAGCTGATCAGCACCAATCTCCCCTCCGGTCTCAGCAGGCGCGGCGCGCTTTGCAGCAGCGACCCTATCTCGCCCAACTCGTCGTTCACATGAATTCGAAGCGCCTGAAAGGTCTTGGTCGCCGGATGAATCGAATGTCCTCCAGGAGTTTTTATTGTTGGGGCCG
>DASWOP010000277.1:0-7571 GCA_036404255.1 Acidobacteriaceae bacterium
GCTGCGGGATGGGGGGCGGCTGATCTATGTGGGGGCGGGGTCGAGCGGGCGCATTGCGTCGCTGGATGCTTCAGAGTGCCCGGCAGCCTATTCAACACTGCCTTCGCAGGTGCAGTACATCATGGCGGGGGGGCCTAAGGCTTTGGCTTCTGCCGTGGATGTCAATGAGGATTCGCCGGAGATCGGGCAGCGGGATATTGCACGTCGGCGCCCTACTCGCAAAGACATTGTGATCGGTGTTTCGGCCAGTGGACGTACTCCGTATGTTGTTGCAGCAGTTGAATATGCGCGCGCACGGGGAGCCAAGACGGCGGCTGTGACGTGTAACCCAAACAGCGCTTTACAGGCCGTTTCTGACTGTACGATTGTGGCGGAAGTTGGGCCAGAAGTGGTGTCGGGATCGACTCGGATGAAGGCGGCTACGGCGCAGAAACAGATACTGGGCATGATTACTACGGGGGCGATGACACGGCTTGGTTATGTGTACGACAACCTGATGGTGAACGTGCATATGAAGAACGAAAAGCTGGTGGAACGCGGCATCCGCGTATTGATGAAAGCATGCGCCATTACACGCGATGAGGCGGTTCGGACCATCAAATCTTCCGGCAAAAGCATACCGATTGCACTGGTGATGCTGAAGGCCAATGTGGACAAGATGGAGGCCGTTCGACGGCTGAAAAACTCCGACGGAAACGTCCGTTTGGCCATTGAGGATTCACGGCTGGAACTGTAATTCACCACGGTGTTTTGCACGGTCAACTCACGGTCAGCCACGGTGTTTTGACGGGTAATTTGCGGTTTAGGTTTTTGTACGGGGAATATGGGCATACGTTGGGTTTTTCTACCGCTTATGCCCTTTTTCTCGCGATCTTCTTCACGGTAACTTCGGTTTTTGGGTCTTGCGGGGATGGTGGGGCGGCGTAGGTTAGGGGTAGCCAGCAGGATGGCGAAAACTACTTGTCTGCGAGACCTATTGCGAGGATGAAATGGAATACGGCGCTCGCAACCTGCTGTGCGACCATGCTGCGTCGCTCTCGCTGCTGAATACAAACTTCAGGACGCCGCCCCTCATCAGTTCCTCGTGCGTTACGAAACTTCGGTCGAGCGATTTGCCGTCGAGGAGTACGTCTTTAAGAAATTTGGCATTCTCCGTCATGTTCACGCTCTGGATCGTGAGTGATTTTCCATTCGGCAGATGGAGCACCGCTTGATCCACAAAGGGCCGGCCTAACACGTACTCATTGGAACCGGGCGCGACGGGATAAAATCCGAGCGACGTAAAGATGAACCACGCAGACATCTGACCGAGATCATCGTTACCCACAAGGCCATCGGGCGCGGGCTTGTATTGCGAGTCTACAATCTGTTTCAGCCGCGCCTGAGTCTTCGCCGGCGCGCCTGCGTACATGTAAAGGTAGGCCAGGTGATGGCTGGGTTCATTGCCGTGGATGTACTGGCCGATCATTCCTGACATATCTTCAACGTGGGCGTACATCGCCGGATCTACCCTCTGATCAAACATGGCATCGAGCCTGGCAATCAGCTTGTCGTTGCCGCCCAGTAGCTGGATCAGTCCACGTTCGTCCTGGGGCTGATACCAGGAATATTGCCACGCATTCCCTTCCGTGAATCCGCTGCCTGCCCCCGCCTTTGCGGGATCAAAGGGCTTGCGATACTCGCCGTTCGCCCATCGGGGCTCAATAAAGCCGTCGGCCGTGTTGAAATTGTTCCGCCAATTGCCTGCGCGCTTTTGAAACCCGGACGCGATTGCATGGTCGCCTACCGCGTTCGCCATACGCGCAATGGTCCAGTCGTCAAAGGCGTACTCGACCGTCCTGGAGGCTGCTTCATCGTCATGGTCGATGGGAACGTAGCCCAGCTTCATGTAGTCCGCAAGGTTGCCGTAAGGGCCGTATGTCGCGCTGGCCACCATGGCATCCATAGCAGCCTTGGTATCGTAACCGCGGATTCCTTTCATGTAAGCGTCCGCAATAATCGGCACGGCGTGATAGCCAATCATGCACCAGGTTTCCAGTCCCTGAAACTGCCACACCGGCAGAATTCCAAAGGGGCTTTCCTGCTGGGAAGCAATCAGGGACCGAACCAGATCATTCGTGCGTTGTTCCGGCTCCAGCAGCGTCATCAACGGCTGCTCCGCGCGATAGGTGTCCCACAAAGATAGCGAGGAAACAAAGCGAAATCCGTCGGCGCGATGCACCTGATTGTCGGGGCCGCGGTAGTCGCCATTGACATCCATGCTCGTACTCGGCGCCATCAGGGAGTGATAGAGCGCGGTGTAGAAGGACTTTTCCAACGCTGGAGCCCCACGGACCTCTACCCGTGACAGTTCCGCCCGCCACAGCTGCTGCGTACTGGCACGCACAGCGTCAAAATCGAAGTCAGGAACCTCTGCTTCCATGTTGGCGATCGCATTGGCTTCGCTCACCGAGGAGAGCGCAACCTTAACAATCAGCGGCAGCGCAGAAGGCGAGAAGTTGAAGACTGCCTCAAGCCCGCGTCCCTCCACACTTTGAGTGTCCAGCGGAGAGGTTCCCGGTGTTTTAAAGCCATGGTATGGCGGCGGGGCTTCTTCCTTGTTGTAAAGCGAGTGGCCAGACATGGCCGAGGAGAAGCGAATCGCGAAAAACAACTGCCGTCCCGGGGCCCATCCACGCGTCTCCCGCATACCGGTGACCGTGCCGTCTTTGTGAATCCTGATCCGGGACCAAAGCACTTTGCCGGGATAGTTATAGATGCTGCTGCGGAGATCGAGAAGGACATGGCGATTGGCTCCGCCGTCGAAGGTGTAGCGATGAACGCCGACGTGATCGGTGGCGGTCAACTCGGCGCGTGCCCCAGAGTCCGGAAGGTAGACACTATAGTAACCGGGCTCAGCGTGTTCCTTATCGTGGGAGAAGCGCGAGCGATATCCCGGCTGTGTCTTCTCCTGATCTCCTGGTTCCAGCGGTACGTCATCCCCGCTTCTTGGCATCAACAGCACGTCTCCGAGATCGCTGTGACCCGCGCCGGAAAAATGTGTGTGCGAAAATCCGAGTATCGTTTTGTCTTCGTAGCGATATCCGGCTGCCCATTTGTAGCTCTGATTGAACGGGCGAATCTGCGTATCGGGAGACAACTGCACCATACCGAACGGCGCCGTCGCTCCCGGAAACGTGTGTCCCTCCGGCCCAGTACCAATCATAGGGTCAACCAGTTTGAGCGGGTCGGGCCCCTGCGCAAGTGAAATCGAGGTAAGAAAAAACAACGCGAGGCTCAGCCAGCTCTTCATAGTTCTACTTTAATCGTGATTCACTCGATCTGCAGAATCAAGTTCACCGCTAGAAGGCGCTTCGGTCGGAATGACGGCAGTTTTAGGGGGACAAAATACAAAAGCAGATTCCGCGCGCTGCGCTTCGGAATGACAAACAGTAACAAGAGCAAAGGCGAGAAGCAGATTCTTCGCTGCGCTCAGAATGACAGGCAGGAGAGGTCCGGATGACAGACGAATCCACAACAGTCGTCACCGGAAGTGTTCGCGCTCATTCGACTCCGCTCAGGGCAAGCTCGCCTATCACTCAGGCGAAGACCCGACTGATATGGAATTCGATCAGGCGGTTTCGCTTCCTCCAGGGGAAGTTGGGGCGGGCGAGCAAAAGCGAAACGAGCCCATGCAGCGCGGCCCACTGACTCTGCGCTAAGAACTCAAGTTCCTGCGGGCGCAGGCCTGAACCAACGGTTAAGCCGACGGCCTCGCGGAGAAGGTGGAAGGCTTTCAAACCGGCTGCCAGGATGGGATCTTCGCCGCCGCTGACGATAGACACCGGGTCTGGCTTCTCCACCATGAACGCGAGCCTGTAGGCATCGGGATTCTCCAAGCCGAAATCGACGTAGATTCTGCCGAGCTTGCAGATGCCGGAGTTGCCCCTCTTGAGTGCAGCCAGGCCAGCGGTAATGCGCGACGTCAATTCCTCGAAGGCCCGCGTACATACCTCCGCCTCCAGAGCCTGCCGGTTCGGAAAGAATGCGTAGAGGCTGGGCTGCGAAATCCCGACAGCGGCGGCGATCTGCCGGGTGGTAACTGCATGCATCCCATGCTCACCAAACAATTTGAGTGCAGCCGCCAGAATCTCCTCACGGCGGGGGCCGACCGGTCGCGGCTTACGAGCAGATTCTGGTCCTGACTTCATGAGCATACCCATCCTGGATTCCGGGCTTGACGACACCACCCAAACAGATTATACATAACCTATCAAAGATAGGCTATCGATGATAGGTTATTCGTGACAGGGCAACGCAGCCACCGGTTGCAATTGAGGGTTGGGTTGCTGTGCCTAGCAAATATTGGCGAAATCAACACTTGGAGAAGACTATGCGGGTAACAAGGTTTTTCGAAATTCCTCTGGCTCTAGAGAAGATCGATCTCTACCGGTGGGTGACGGAGATGACGGATGCGGATTACGCTTCCTACGCTCGCGGCCACAAGGCGATGGGAAGTTATTTCAAAGACGGCTGTTTTTTTATGGCCAACGTCGAAATGATTGGCAATGAGATGATCGTGCAAAACTATGCCTTGCAAGAACACAGGCCGGACCGGGTGAGGTTCTACTCAGCGAAGACGAAAGCTTATATCCTGCGCTGGTTCCCTGCCGTTGTGGGGGTCCCCTGGGAGATGGCATTGAAAGCGAAGGGCGCTGATCGATGCGATCTAGTTTGCACGATCGGCGCCGATTTCCCGAACAGGATGGTCGCCATCGGCGCTTTTTTGAATGGGCTTGGTGGTTTGTTCCTGCGCAGGCACCTCAACGAGGAGGGCAAAGCTTTCGCCCGTGACATTGAGCGGAAGTTCAGGAAAGTGCCAGCGTGACGAGTAGTTCTACACGATTCAAAAGAATGGGCCTCGCACACGCGCATCTGGCTGCTCACGGGTTTCTGATTTGAACCGATGAACAGCCAGTCTGTGTCTATTGTGCGAGAGACGCTTCGCCTGCACCTAGTTCCCTGTTTACTGGAAGGTCTCGCCGACCAGATCTTCGCTTTTCTTCCAGAGCGCAGCAGCGTTTTGCGGATCGAGAGCGTAGCGGCGCACGCCTTCGGCCAGCATGCCGAGGTTTGCATCGTCTGCGACAACGTCGCTAACGTGGCAGTTCTCGCAGTACCGCCCGCCTACCTCTTCGGCGGAGGCAACGACGGCTGTCCATACTGAGGTGGCGGCGCCATTGGGAACTGTTTTGAACTGGAACGGTTCCTTGCCCTCTGCCGCAGCCTGTTCATTGATCTGTTTGACCATCTGTTCCAGATGACTCGGATCCATGTAGCGGCCAAGCTCGGTCATGACGCCGCCAGGATGTACAGCCGCCGCGCGGACACCGCGCTCCCGGTGCCGCTGATCGAAAGCAACGGCGAAGAGGATGTTCGCAGTCTTCGAACGTCCGTAGGCTATGAAGGGATCGTACGGCGTCGTCTCAAAGTTGGGATCGTTCAAGTCCACATTGCTGAAACGATGCCCGGAGGACGCGAGGTTGACCAGGCGTCCGCCATCCTTGATCAGCTTCGCGATGCGGTTTACAAACACGAAGTGACCCAGGTGATTGGTGCCGAATTGCGTCTCGAAACCATCTTCGGTCTTCCCGAACGGAGTCGCCATGACACCGGCATTCGCGATGATCACATCGAACAGGCGGCCATCGGCAAGCAGCTTGTCCGCAGCGGCACGCACGCTCTTGAGGCTGGCAAGATCGAGTTGGATGATCTCGAAACTTGCACCTGTCTGTGCAGCGGCTTTGCTGACTTCGGATGTTGCCCGCTGCGCTTTCTGGAGATCACGCGCCGCACCCACAACATCTGCGCCATGCGCGACCAGCGCACGGGCCGTCTCCACGCCGAGACCAGCAGATACGCCCGTCACCAGAATCCGCTTACCCTTTAGATTGATACCTTCAAGGACATCTTCAGTGGTTGACTGTGCTCCAAATTTTGCCGCCATGCTATCCGCTCCGATCACGACTCTTTGACACAGGCCTTCGCCTGGAATAAAACGGAGCCAATCTCCGCAATGGATATCAGATTATCGGAGAGCCCCTGCGGCTTCAGAAAAAGCCGATGAAAATATCACCTGAATGATTCTCCTTTAGTTGCACCGTGGCGGCGCTAGCTGCGGAGCTTCTCGGTTGCGAGGTGGGCCTGGTGGCGGCGGTAGCCGGCGAGGTAGCGGGCGTCTTCGGCGTAGGTGGTGGGGTAGATCTGCGGGACGGGCATGGGGTTCAGGCCGGCGTCTACGTTGACGAAGGTGAAGGTGCAGACGTTGCTGAGGGCGGTGCTCTTGCGGTCGCGGCTGATGCGCGTGATCGACGTTTCAACGGTGATGGAGGTCTTGCCGGTGAAGGCTACGCGGCTGACGAAGTGGAGTTTGTCGCCCATGCGGACGGGCTGGTAAAAGTTGATGCGGTCTACGGAGACGAGAAGGGCGCGGTGGCTGGCAACCATCTCAGAACAGATGTGGGCGTACATGTAGGCGCGGTGGGCGACGTAGCCGCCGAAGATTTTCTTGGGGACATTTTCCAGTTCGGGATAGGTGCGCTCCCAGCCGCTGGTGGAGAGGGGCGAGGCGAGCACGATGTTCTGCCCGGGCTGCTCCTGGGCTTCGTGGAGGGAGCGGAGGAGGGCGTACTCTTCGACGGAGGGCGGGGCTTCGGCGGCGGTGGTGTAGTTGCGGGAGCTCTCGCGGCGGAGGCGGGCGCGGGCGGCGCGGGCGTTGTCAAGCTTGCTGCGGTATTCGAGGCCGTGGAGGGGGACGCTGTGTTCTTCGCCGGCTTCGTCGTTCATGCGGGCGACCATGGTGAAGTAGCAGGAGGCGACGTGGAGCGCGGGGGTGCCGGGCGTACCGGGCTGCTCGATGCGGACGCCGACTTCAAGCGAGGTGGTGCCGACGAGATTGACGCGGGCGCGGAGAACCATGTCGCGGTTTGAGTCTGGCACGTTGCGGACGAGCATGGAGTCCATCGCGGCGGTGACAACGCGGGCGGTGGGGTATTGGCGGTGGACGTAGCGGAGGGCGGTGTCTTCGGCGAGTTTGTCGAGGACTTCGAGGAGGAGGCCGACGCGGAGGTTGGAACGGACGGGCTCGTCGGTGAGGAGAAAGTGACGGCGGAGGCGGGCGTCTGTGCTGAATTTGAGGCGACGTATGACGGATGTCTGGGTGGGATTTAAGGTGGGGTGTTTATCTAACATGACGCTGTGAGGATAGCAGATGCGGGGATAAAGAGGCGTTTGCGCGCTCTATCCCCATTTTGGGATAATGCGGGCGAGGAGTTTGTTCTATGCGCAAAGGCACTACGAAGAACGACAGGGCTGAAGGCGTTACCCACATCACGCCTTCGTGCGGCAATGTATTTGCAGATCTTGGGCTGCCGAATGCGGAAGAGTTGGGGACCAAGCTGCGGCTGGGTGTCGCGATTGAGCGAATTATTGAGAAGCGCGGGCTTTCGCAGGCGGAGGCGGCGAAGGTGCTGGGGGTGAATCAGCCGAAGGTGTCTGCGCTGATGGGGTTCAAGCTGGAAGGGTTCTCCGTG
>DASWOP010000278.1:0-9099 GCA_036404255.1 Acidobacteriaceae bacterium
CGACGACCACTACTACGAGTCGCCGGAGAGCTTCTTTGACATGGTGCACAAGTACGACGCGGTGGACCGGAAAGGGCCGAAGATCTTTGTGGGGGAATGGGCCACGCGCAAGGGCTCGCCGACGCCCGACTTTGGCGCGGCTCTGGGGGATGCGGCATGGATGACGGGCATGGAGCGCAACAGCGACCTGATTGTGATGGCAAGCTATGCGCCTTTGTTTACCAATGTGAACCCGGGGGGGATGCAGTGGGCACCGGACTTGATCGGGTACGACGCGCTGCGGGCGTATGGTTCGCCGAGCTACTGGGCGCAGGTGCTGTTTGCGGGGCACCTGGGGGACCATACGGTCAAGACTGCGGCCAGTGGGGTGAATCCGCGGTTCTTCTGGTCGGCAACGGTCTCTACGAAGGACAAGGTGCTGCACCTGAAGCTGGTGAATGCGTCCAGTAAGGCACAGGCGCTGGTGCTGGAGTTGAGCGGTGCAAAGGCCGGGCCAGCGGCGGTGTATTCGCTGCATGCTGCCAGTTGGTGGGCAACGAACTCCATGGAGCATCCGGATGCGATCCGTCCGGTGTTTTCACGGCTTTTAATTGCGGGGAAGAAGCTGAATCATCCGGTAGAGGCAAACACCATCGAAGTCATCGATATTCCGCTGCAATAGCGGAATCCCTGCGGTTTTCTCTTCAGGAGTTTCGCCTGAGAGAGATTGCTGTGTCTTTTTTGAATATCCAATATGCAAATAATTTCAAATGAGGTAAAAAGGATATGCATCCCCCGGGTGGGGCCAACAGAAGCAATGGTTTAACCGGAGACTGATCTGAGGTACTACTGTGTGCCGTTTTGCCCAAATCATTCGGCTTCGTGCGGAAGACGAAGCTGAGTATGTTCGCTACCATACCGAAGTATGGCCGCAGGTGCTCCAGACTATCTCCGATTGCGGCATCCGAAATTACAGCATTTTCCTACGCGATGGGCTGCTTTTCGCATACTTTGAGTATCACGGTAGCGACTATGCGGCTGATATGCGGAAGATGGCAGAATGTCCCGAGACACGGCGCTGGTGGAAGATTATTGATCCTATGCAAGAGCCTCTTTCCAGCGTAGAACCTGGAGAAAAATGGGCTGTGATGCGCGAGGTGTTCCATTTCGATGGGGCTGCTGAACCGATCCACAAAGACTGATGAGATTCGCGAATCCGGGCGAATTTACTGCGCCAAATTGCCCTCAAAAGCCGTTCGGGCATCCGTGTGAGGTTATGCACGTTTCACGGGTCCATAACGGTGAAAACGACGGACTACACGGTGCTACGCGGGCGACGTGTCGAGCGGTACTGGATCCGGCTGGGTGAGAACTTCGCTGCGCCGGGAAATGATACATCCATACAACTTGTCAAGAGGTGCAGAAGGCTGCGCCATGCGCAAGATATTGATTCTAATGGGAAAATATCTGCGTGCGTGATGGCGTAGTGGGGGTAGGGTAATTGCTATTCTTAATTAGGGGAGTTATCCGGCGAAGGTCGCGCTACACGCGCGAGGCCGACCCGGATTGGTGAAAGGAGAATTGTGGAATTAATGGCGGCTAGATTCTGCCGTAGAGGATGACGGTGAGATGGCGGGGGCCGTGGACGCCGCGGATGCGGGTCATCTCGATGTCGGAGGTGGCGGAGGGGCCGGAGATCGTGGTGATGGGTTCGGAGCTGTGGGAGGCGATGGCGGCCAGGGCTTCGGGGACCAGTTCGTAGACGTGGGAGCGGTTCAGCAGGCAGATGTGATGGTCTGGCAACAGGGTGATGGCGCGGCGTCCCTGGGGGCCGCCGTGGACGAGGTAGATAGTGCCGGTGGAGGCGGAGGCGGCTTCGCAGGTGGTGACGACGGCAGGGATGCCGTTCATGGCGTGGATGGAGAGATTGTTGTCCGGCACGATATCGAAGCCTTGCGGCAACCATGCGGCGGGGAAGGATGGGTCAACCAGGACGCTGTGCTCGTGGGCGTTGTTGAGGGCCTGGGCGATGGCGGCAGGCAGACCGGATTCTTCGGCGACGTGCAGAATCTCCGACTCGTAATCTGCCAGACGATCGAGCAGAAGATCGAGGCAGGTCTCGCGCCGGAGACTGCCGATGCGTTGGTAGGTGCGCGTGATGTTTTCGGGTTCATCGCTGCGATCAGCGGGAACGGCTGCGCGAATGCGAGAGAGAATTTCTTCGCGTGCGGAGGGCGAGGCGCTCATGGGCGGGGCTCACTTTCTGGGGAAGGTCTGGCGGCTTCGCGCGCCTTCCACCAGTCGCGGAAGGCCTGCTTCGGCAGGGGTCTGAGGTCGCGGAAGCGGGTCCAGCCGCCGGCCATGCCGGGGAGATGTTCAAGCTGTCCATTCTTCTCAAATAGTTTTTGGCCCATGCGGCCAAGGCGCTGCGCTGCTTCGTAACGACGGCGGCTGCCGAAGACGAGTGCAGCGCCCTTCATGGCGAGGTTCATCTGGCTGAAGGTGCCGCTGATGGTCTTCTGGTCGTCGCGGACGACGCGGCCACGGAGATGGATCAGAATTTCAGGGATGTTGATCTTGACGGGGCAGACCTCATAGCAGGCTCCGCAGAGGGAGGAGGCGAAGGGCAGGGTGCGCGAATACTGCAGCGAGTTGAGCTGCGGCGAGAGGATAGCGCCGATAGGGCCGGAGTAGATGGAGCCGTAGGCGTGGCCGCCGGTTTCGCGGTAGACGGGGCAGGCGTTGAGGCAGGCCCCGCAGCGGATGCAGTCGAGCGTCTCACGCTCCATCTCGCTGTGCATCAATTTAGTGCGGCCATTGTCGAGCAGGATGACGTGGAAGGCTTGTGGGCCGTCTCCCTTGCGGACTCCGGTCCAGAGGGAGTTGTAGGGGTTCATGCGCTCGCCGGTGGCGGAGCGGGGCAGAAGCTGGAGGAAGACTTCGAGGTCCTGGAAGGTGGGGATTATCTTCTCGATGCCGACGAGGGTGATGAGCACGTCTGGCAGGGTGACGCACATGCGGCCATTGCCTTCGGATTCGACGACGCAGACGGAGCCGGTCTCTGCGATGGCGAAGTTGGCTCCGCTGATGCCGATCTTGACGCGCATGAAGCGCTCGCGCAGATATTGGCGAGCAGCGCCGGCCAGAGCTTCCGGTTCCGCGGTGAGGTGTGGCAGCGACATTTTTTTGCGGAAGATGTCGCGAATCTCAAAGCGGTTCTTGTGCAGGGCGGGAACGACGATGTGTGATGGCTCGTCTTCGCCGAGCTGCACGATCATGTCTGCCAGGTCGGTTTCGTGCGGTGTGATGCCAGCCTTTTCGAGGGCGACGTTCATCTGCACTTCGTCGGAGGTCATGGTCTTGACCTTGATGACCTCTTCGCCGCCGTACTGCTGAATGAGGCCGATGGCGATGGCATTGGCTTCATCGGCATCGCGGGCCCAGTGCACGGTGCCGCCTGCCTGCTGGCAGTTGCGCTCGAACTCGATGAGGTAGTGATCGAGATGCTTGAGCGTGTGTTGCTTGATGTCGTGGGCTGCGTTGCGAAGCTCCTGCCAGTCGGCGGTTTCGCGCACGCGCAGAGCGCGCTTGTTGCGGATGACCTCGGTGGCATGGTGAACGTTCTGGCGCAGCTGGGCATTTTCCAGAGCAGTCACGGCTGCGATGGGGAAGTCGGGCGCTTTCGAGGTCTTGCCAACGCGAATGCTCATTGCGCACGCTCCTGTGACGCCAGAATCTCGGCCAGATGCAGGGTGCGAACCTGCGAGCTGGCGCGGTGCAGGCCGCCGTAGATGTGCATGAGGCAGGAGTTGTCTACCGCGGTGACGACTTCGGCGCCGGTGGAGAGAATGTTGGCCTGTTTTTCCGCGAGCATGGCACCGGAGACATCGGGATTTTTGACGGCGAAGGTGCCGCCGAATCCGCAGCACTGCTCCTTGTTGGGAATGTCGATGAGCTTGAGCCCGTTGACGGCGTGAAGAAGACGGATGGGTTTATCGCCGAGGTGCAGAACGCGGACCGAGTGGCACGACGGATGATAGGCGACGCTGTGAGGGAAGGACGCGCCGACGTCTTCTACGCCGAGGTAGTTCACGAGCAGTTCGGAGAGCTCAAAGATGCGGGGCAGAAGGGCGCGGACGTCGGCGAGGAATGCTGGATCGTTTTCCGCTTCAGCGATCATCTCGTAGTGTTCGCGCATCATGGCGACACAGGAGGAGGAGGGAACGCAGACGACTTCTTCGTTGGCGAAGGTCTGCACGAAGCGGCGGACGATGGGCGCTGCTTCGCGGTGGAAGCCGGTGTTGTAGTGCATCTGGCCGCAACAGGTCTGCTGCAAGGGGAAGGTGACGGTATGGCCCAGGCGCTCCAATACATTGGTGACCGCAATGCCCGTCTGGGGGAAGAGCGTGTCGTTATAGCAGGCGACAAAAAGCGCGATTTGCAAAGGACTCCTTCGTTGGTGCGTCTCAGTGCAGCTTGAGATAGCTCCCGTATCCGACAACGACGGTTGATCCGACCAGCATCAGCAGGCCGCAGGTGACCAGAATGCGCGTACGCAGGCTGGTGCCCTTCCATTCTCGCAGGGCGACACCCCAGAGCGTAGCGAAAATAATGATGCTCGCCATGTGCAGCGTCCAACTGGCGAAGTCATACTTCCCCATTTTAGTCGTGCCCATGGAATAAAAGAAGAACTGAAAGTACCAGATGATGCCGGCGGATGCGGCGAGGAGATAGTTGCGCACGAGAACTGCAGGGGCGATGTGGGGGACGGTGCCATCGGCGGCGATGTCTGTGCCAGCGTCTGGCGCGCCCATGGGGTTCTCGCCGGGCTCGCCGCCGAACTGGCGGAAGGAGCGGTTGCGAAGAATGAGGATGGAGGACCAGACGAAGTTGGTGATGAATCCGCCGGAGAGGACGACGATGAGCACGGGGAGGTTGGCCCAGAGATCGGCGCGGCCCGTGGCCAGCAGACGTTCGCGGGTGATGACGGCGATGGGCTTGCCTGCATCCAAACCAAAGGCGAAGAAGGAGCTCATGATGCCGGCGAAGATGGCGATGCAGAGACCTTTGACGAAGGAGAAGTCGCGCTCGCCGGTGGCGGTCTTTTCTTCCGCGGTGATCTCGGATTCTTTGGAGTAGCCGGCGGCTCCGCTGATGGCGATGGCGAGCAGGCACATGCCGACGCCGATGAGGATGACCTGGCCGGAGCGTTCGCTGATGATGGTGTGCCACTGGCCGTGGTAGATGGGGGGAATCAGCGTGCCGAAGGCGGTGCAGAAGCCGAGCGCGATGGCGTACCCGAGGCCGAGGCCGAGATAACGGATGGCGAGGCCGAAGGTGAGGCCGCCGACGCCCCAGAGCATTCCCCAGAGAACGGCGTAGAGGATGCTGGAGCCGGGCGAGGCGTGCAGGATGCCGAAGACGTTGGGAACAAAGAAGCTGGCGAAGAGAGTGGGCGCGATGAGCCAGGCGGCGATGCCCTGGATGATCCAGTAGATCTCCCATGACCAGCGCTTAATGCCGCGAAAGGGGATGAAGTTACTGGCAGAGGCGAGGCCGCCGAGCCAGTGGAAGATGACACCGAGAAAAGGATTAGGACCCATGAACCCCTCGAACGCACGCTCTGGATGTTGCAGATGATGTTATCCGGCGGCGGAGCCATGGTAACTGAGTGAGGTAAGAATTGGAAATAATATCCCTATTGGATAAATATGCTTGACGAAGTAGAGGTGAGTAGCAGTAGAATTCAGGCCAGCTTCCCTATGGCTATTTCAATACGTATTATTGTTCCGTATATAAATTCGAATCGCTTGCCGGGCGCAGAACGCCACGGGGAAGGGCACCATGACAGAACAGATCAGAGATCGTGTATTCCGTGCGCTGGACGCATTCGCCATTGAAATCCCATCGTGGGGCTTTGCAAATACCGGGACACGCTTCGGCAAGTTTCAGCAGGCGGCGGCTGCATCGACGATTGAAGAGAAGTTTGCCGACGCGGCAGAGGTGAACCGATTGACCGGTGTGACTCCGACGCTGGCGCTGCATGTGCTGTGGGACCTGCCGAATGGGCTGGCGGACGTGGCGAAGGTCAAATCGCTGGTGAGCAAGACCGGGGTGCGTGCGGGGGGAATCAATCCCAATCTGTTCCAGGACCAGGAGTACAAATTCGGGTCGATCTGCAACCCGAGCGCGGAGATCCGCGAGAAGGCGATTGGACACTTGCTGGATTCGGTTGAGATCGGCAAGGCACTGAATTCGCGCGAGGTTTCGCTGTGGATCGCGGATGGGTCGAACTATCCCGGGAGCCAGAGCGTGCGGCGGCGGATTGGCTGGGCGCAGGAGGCGTTGTCGCAGACGCATGCGGCGCTGGCTCCGGGGCAGACGATGCTGGTGGAGTACAAGCCGTTTGAGCCAGCTTTCTACCATACCGACTTTGCGGACTGGGGCATGGCGCTGGAGTTTTCGCGCAGCGCGGGGCCGCAGGCGAAGGTGCTGGTGGATACCGGGCATCACTACCAGGGAACGAATATCGAGCAGATCGTGGCTTGGCTGCTGGAGCTGAAGATGCTGGGCGGCTTCCACTTCAACGATCGCAAGTATGCGGACGATGATTTGACGCTGGGGTCGATCGATCCGTACCAGATTTTCCGCATCTTCCACGAGATCCAGTTTGAGCAGTTCATCAAGGGAACGAAGAGCACGCCGGCGTTCATGATCGACCAGAGCCACAACCTGAAGGGCAAGGTGGAGGCGATGGTGCAGACGGTGGTTACGGCGCAGGAGCTGTATGCCAAGGCGGCGCTGGTGGACCAGGAGGCTCTGGTCGAGTTGCAGGATAGCTGCAGGCTGGTGGAGGCGGAGGAGCTCTTCCGCGGTGCGTTCTGGGTGGATGTGCGACCGCTGGTGCGAGAGTGGAGGGAACAGCGCGGGTTGGCAGCGGAACCTCTGGCGGCGCTGCGTGCAGGCGGCTACGTGGAGCGGATTACGGAAGAACGCAAGGCAAAGAATGCTGCTTCGCAAAGTTCCTACGCCTGAGAGGGCTTTCCGATGCTATTCTGGGTCGGAAATCCATTAGGGAAACAGCGTTTGTGGGTGTAAGTTTCTCGCATATGGCTGGGCGGAGTGAACGTGGTTACTAAAGAGAAGACGAAGCGGCGGTATCTAATCCCGGTATTGACGAAGGCGCTGGATATTCTGGAGCTTCTGCAGAATGAGAGCGAGCCGATGGTGCTGGAGGCCATCCACAAGCGGACGAAGATCTCGAAGACTACGGTCTACCGAATTCTGAAGACGCTGGTGCATCGCGGGTATGTGGGGCAGGGCGCGGACAGGACGTATCGCAGAATCGCGAGCCCAAAGAAGCTGCGGTTCGGATTCGGCAGCCAGAGTTCGGAGATGCCATTCTCTGAGGCGGTGACGGCGAGTCTGCGTGATGCGGCGACGGCGGTGGGCGTGGACCTGCTGGTGCTCGACAACCGCTACGAGGCGGATGCCGCGATAGAAAATGCGGAGACGTTCATCCGCGAGCACGTGGATATCGTGATCGAGTTCCAGATCGACGAGCACGTGGCGCCGATCATTGCGGACAGAATCGCGGAGGCGGGGATACCGCTGATCGCGGTGGATATTCCGCATCCGCGGGCGACTTACTTTGGCGTGGACAACTACCGGGCGGGCATGGAAGCGGGGAACATTCTGGCGGAGCATGCGGTGAACCGGTGGGACGGCAAGGTGGACTGGACGGTCGGGTTGGACCTGGAGGAGGCGGGACAGTTGGTGCTGAGCCGCATTACCGGGGCGTTTGAAGGCGTGAAGAGCCGGCTGCCGAATCTGCCGGTGGAAGCGTTTGTGCGGATTGACGGACGCGGCATGCGGGACAAGAGTTTTCGCGTGATTACGGATTTCCTGAACCGGCATCCCAAGGACAAACACATCCTGATCGCGGCTGCGAACGACACCAGCGCGATGGGCGCCATTGAAGCGGTGCGCGCACTGGGCCGTGAGAAACAGGTGGTGGTGGTGGGGCAGGATTGCGTCCCGGAGATGGTGACGGAGATGCAGCGGGCGGGGAGCCCGGCGATCGCTTCTATCTCGCACGAGGCGTATGGGCCGAAGCTGATCGATCTTGGGCTTTCGCTGTTGCGCGGGGAGAAGATTGCGCCGTATAACTATGCCGAGCATCACGCGGTGACCGCGGATATGGCGATGCGGATGCTGGAACAGCAGGCGGTGGCACAGGTGAGCGCCGCGACAGAGACGACTGCGACGAAGACGAAGCGGGCCAAGACGAAGTAGGTTTCTGATTTGCAGGATTGCAGGAACTCCGGGGCTAAAGCCCCTCTCTTTTCCTGAGGCTATTTCCGTGGGGCTGAAGCCCCACTCCCCCCGGCTGAAGCCGGGGGCTTAATCCCAAAAACTAAACGGGCTTGGTCGGACGAGTAGAGACGGGCTTGGACGAGTAGAGGCAGGCTTGCGCGAGTAGAGATGGGCTTGGACGAGTAGAGACGGGCTTGCACGAGCGAACGGGCTTGGTTGCAAATAGAAACGGGTTTAAAAAGCGCCGCGGGCCTTGTCGAACGAGTAGAAACGGGCTTGGTTGCACGAGGAATAGGAGCTTAGTTGCAGGAGCTAAACGGGCCTCTGGCTGCAGGGTGTCATGGGCTAGATAATTTTCCGTATTGAAATGGTTGCTCTATTGGGTCTACGTGTGTGATTATCATCATGCTGCGAACTTCGCGGCATATTTCGAATGGAAGCCAGGCGCCCCGGCATGACTAATTCCAAACTCAAATTTCTTGAAGACCGGTGGAACGATACCGTTGCCTCAACTCTCGATCAGCCCGAACTGCTTCGCTATCGCTCCAACCTGCTGGGCTCTGACCTGCGGCTGACGAACTTTGGCGGCGGGAATACCAGCTCAAAGATCGACATGGTGGACCCGCTGGATGGGGAGACCAAAAAGATCCTGTGGGTGAAGGGCTCGGGCGGCGACCTGGGCAGCATCAAGCGCGAGGGATTTGCGACGCTGTACCTGGATAAGGTGCTGGCGCTGGAGAAGAGCTACCAGGGCGTCGCGCGCGAAGACGAGATCGTGGCGATGTATCCGCTGTGCACGTTTGG
>DASWOP010000279.1:0-10541 GCA_036404255.1 Acidobacteriaceae bacterium
CGCCGCAGTCGCCTGATCCTCTTTCTTCTTCTGCGCCACCTGCTCGTCCGTCAGCACCGGCGGCGGCACCGCCTGCCCCGCGGCATTCTTCTGGTCGCGCTCCGCGTTCCACTTGTAGACCTGTGTTTCGTACAGCCCCGCAGCAATCGGCTCCGTTGGATACGCCTGCTTCCCCTGCGCCACTAAATCGATGATGTGCCGGTTAGGAAACTGCATTAGCAAATCCACCGGCTTCAACGCCAGCGCAGGATAATCCGTGGCAATGCGCTTCTGCACCGCGCCATCGGGAATCTGATCCGGCTTCAGTTGCTTTTCAAACCAGTTCTGCGCGCCCATGGCCGTGACCTTCTCCACCTCGCCGGGCCGCGCCCCAAAAGTGAAGCGGTTCAACATCTGCTGGGCCCGCTCCGTCGCATTCAGTGGCGCATCATTCACTCGCGAAGGCGCCGCCTTCGCTCGCTCCGCCAGTTTCTGTGCCGCCGCCTTCGTCGCCGGAGAGGCAGGCTGCTGCATCGCAGGCGCCGCGCCATCATCCCCCTGCATCGCCGGAGCACCGCCCTCCGCCGCCGGGCTCATCTGGTTCATCTGCGCCCACGCTGCCGGAACGGCTAACACCACAACAGTCGCAACAACTACAGGATGCAAGCTACGGAGAATAGTCATAGGGGGAACTCCTGCTCAGCTTAGACGCCAATCCAAATCACAAAGTCGCGGTCAAAACACCGTCTTCTCACGAAACATCAGCCCCGCGCACCTGTGGCGGCACCACCGCCCTGCCCCCGCGGATCTTCTTCTGCCCCCACCACACCACCCGCGCCAGCAGCAACACCGCCAGCACCACCGTCACCTTCATCGGTCGATGAACGCCCGGTTTCACCATCCACCAGAAGTGCACAACCCCAGCAACTGCCGCCAGATACACCGCGGAGTGCAGCCACCGCCAATTCCTGCCGCCCATCTTCCGCATGATCCACGCCGGCGACGTCACCGCCAGCAGCAGCAGCACAATCCACCCAAACAGCCCCACCTGGATGAACTTCCGCCGCACAATATCGTCCTTCATCGACGCGATCGGTTCCGCCCACTGCCCGCGGAACCCCGCCCAGTCATGCGCCTGCAAGTTGGCCACGGCCCCCGGCACATCCAGGTTCGAGAACAAAAAAACATAGGTGGCAAGATGCAGCGTGCCGTAGAAAAACGCATACAGCCCCAGCATTCGCCGGAAGCGAATCAGCCATCCCAGCCGCGGATGCAGCCGTCGCACCGGAGTAATCGCCAGCGACAGCAGCAGAAAGTACAGCGTCCAGTGCCCCGTCACATGCGTGATCTCGGCCACCGGATCGGCCCCCAGGTCCTGGTGCACGCCAAACCACATCAGCAGCGCCAGCGGCAGCAGGCACAGCGGGAACACGATCCACTTCAGCAAAACAATTGTGCGATTGGGCATGGTCTCAGTAGTTCTTGCGCAGATCCATTCCATTGTAGAGTCCGGCCACCTGGTCGGCATAGCCGTTGAACGGCAGCGTCTGCACGATCTTCGGAAAGAATCCCCCCGTCAGCCGCCGCTCCGTCCGCTGCGACCACCGCGGATGGTCCACCGTCGGATTCACATTGGAGTAAAACCCATACTCACTCGGCCCCATATCATTCCACGTCGTCGGCGGCATCTTGGCGAGAAAGCGTATCTTCACAATGCTCTTCGCGCTCTTGAACCCATACTTCCACGGCACAATCACGCGCACCGGCGCGCCATCCTGGTTGGGCAGCACCTCGCCATACAGCCCCACCGTGAGCAGCGTCAGCGGATGCATCGCCTCATCCATCCGCAGCCCCTCGGAGTACGCCGAACTGAACCCGCTGCTCCCCAACTGCGGCATCTGCTTCCCATCCCGCAGCGAGAGGAACTGTACAAACTTCGCGCTCGGCAGCGGATCGCACGCCTTAATAAACTCCGAAAGCGGATAGCCGTCCCACGGCACCACCATGCTCCACGCCTCCACGCAGCGGAAGCGATAGACGCGCTCCTCGATCGGCCTGTACTTCAAAATGCTGTCGATATCAAAGGTTCGCGGCTGCTTCACCAGCCCCTCCACCGCAATGCTCCATGGCCGCGTCTGTAGCGTGTGTGCATTCTTCGCCGGCTCGCTCTTGTCCGTGCCAAACTCATAAAAATTGTTGTACGTAGTCACCTTGCCGATAGGCGTCAGCACCTCACCCGTGGTCGTCAATTTTCCGGGAACGGTCTGCAGCTTCTGCGCCGCCTTCACCGCAGGCGCGGCAAAGTTCGCCAGCCCCCCGGCCAACGCACCACCCACTCCCAGCGCGGCTGCGCTGGTCAGAAACTCTCGGCGGTTGGCAAAAACTTCGCGGGGCGTAATCTCAGACGATGCAATCCGGGGAAGCCGAAATCGTGGCATGGAGAAGCTCCTTCATACTCATAAGATGTCCACCCCGCACTTCGGACGCGGGGAAACGCCATCTACTTGTATACGCTCCCCGCACGCATCTGGATGGAAATACGCCAAAGTGGTTGCAATCGTTCGATCTTCCATCCAGTCAAAGCCCCTTCCAGCCATGAGACGGCCCGGTTGCACACCCCTACGCTGGAGATGCAAACTAGCTGAAGCGCTTTTCATTGGCGCAACAGATCTATCCAAGGACATGATGATGACCGCAGCAAGACGCGAGCAACTTGAGCAGGCAGCAAATATCTTTCTCGATGCACGGCGCACAGGCAAGCTGATTAGCAATCTCCCCGAGCCCCTCCAGCCCACCACCCTGGAAGAGTCCTACGTCGTGCAGGATGCGATGATGAAGGCCTACGAGCCCATCGGCGGCTGGAAGATCGGCGGCCCGCCCACAGACATCCCCTTCTTCGCCCCCATGCCCACCTCGTGGATGGCCGCCAGCGGCAGCACCTTCAAGGGACACAACCTACGCGGCCTCGAAGCCGAGATCGCCTTCCAGATCGGCAGCGACCTCCCGCCCCGCGCCACCCCCTACACCCGCGAAGAGGTCATCGCCGCCATCGGCTCCTGCCACCCCGCCATCGAGATTCTCGAAGTCGCGTTCACAGACTTCAAAGCCGTCCCCAGGTTTGTCTCCTTCGGCGACATGCAGATGCACGGCGGCTTCGTCTACGGCCCCGCCTTCGCGGACTGGAAAACTCAGGACTGGGCGCAGGAATCCGTCACCCTCGCCGTCGACGGCACCATCCGCGTCGAGCGCACAGCATCCAATCCCGCAGGCACCGATCTCATCCGCCTCCTCATCTTCCTGGCCAACGAAGGCGCATCCCGCACCGGCGGCCTGAAAAAGGGCAACTGGATCACCACCGGCAGTTGGACCGGCAACACCTTCGCCAATGCCGACTCCAGCGTCGAAGTAAACTTCAAACACGCCGGGCGCCTCACCATGCATTTCGCCTAGCGTCCACCTTATAACCCTGTCATTCTGAGCGCAGCGAAGAATCTGCTTTTCGTTTTTGCTTTGCAGTTTGTCACCCCTTCCACTACGCCACTCGCAGCCTCATGGCGAGTGGCGCAGCCGAAGGACCTGCTTCTCGTTTCCGTTTGTCACCCCCACCGAACTCCAACCCCAACGCACCACCACAGGAGCACCATGACAGAACCGATTCAGTTGGACGGCGTAGAATTCCGCGCCCCCATCAGCGGAACTTACGCCGGCATCCTCACGCCGGAAGCAGTCGCCTTCCTCGTCGATCTGCAACGCACCTTCAACGCCCGCCGCAAGGAACTGCTCGCCGCACGCGCAGAGCGCCAGAAGCTTCTGGACTCCGGCGTGAAGCCCGACTTCCTGCCCGAAACCAAGGCCATCCGCGACTCCGAGTGGACCGTCGCGCCTCTGCCCAAAGACATCCTCGACCGCCGCGTAGAGATCACCGGCCCCGTCGACCGCAAGATGATCATCAACGCCCTCAACTCCGGCGCCAAAGTCTTCATGGCAGACTTTGAAGACTCCAGCACGCCCACGTGGGCCAACCTGCTCGAAGGCCAGCTCAACCTGCGCGACGCCGTCCGCCGCACCATCACCTACTCCGACCCCACCACAAAGAAGAACTACGCCCTCAACGAAACCACCGCCGTCCTCTTCGTCCGCCCGCGCGGCTGGCACCTTGAAGAGCGCCACGTCTTCGTCGATGGCGAGCCCATGTCGGGCTCCATCTTTGACTTCGGCCTCTACTTCTTCCACAACGCCCAGGAACTGCTCTCTCGTGGCAGCGGCCCTTACTTCTACCTGCCCAAGATGGAGTCGCACCTCGAAGCCCGCCTCTGGAACGACATCTTCATCCGCGCAGAAAAGAACCTCGGCGCCCCGCAAGGCAGCATCAAGGGCACCGTATTGATTGAGACCATCCTCGCCACCTTCGAGATGGACGAGATCCTCTACGAGCTGCGCGACCACTCCGCCGGCCTCAACTGCGGACGCTGGGACTACATCTTCAGCTTCATCAAGAAGTTCGCCAACGACGCCAACGCCATCCTGCCCGACCGCGCGCAGGTCACCATGGCCACTCACTTCATGCGCAGCTATTCGAAGCTCGCCATCAAGACCTGCCACCGCCGCAACGTCTCCGCCATGGGCGGCATGTCAGCCTTCATCCCGATCAAGAGCGATCCTGTCGCCAATGAGAAAGCTCTCGCGCAGGTACGCACAGACAAAGAGCGCGAAGCTGGCGACGGACACGACGGCACCTGGGTCGCTCATCCCGGCCTGGTCCCCATCGCCATGGAGATCTTCAACCGCATCATGCCGCAGCCCAACCAGATCGACAAGCAGCTACCGGACTACACCACCACCGCCGCCGATCTGCTCCAGATTCCTCCGGGCGAGATCACCGAAGCTGGTCTGAAGCAGAACGTCGCCGTCGGCTTAGGGTACGTCGAAGCATGGCTGCGCGGCATCGGCTGCGTCCCTCTCTTCAATCTAATGGAAGACGCCGCCACCGCCGAGATCAGCCGCGCCCAACTCTGGCAGTGGGTCCACCACAGCGCCAAACTCACCGACGGTCGCACAGTAGACATCGCCATGGTGGAGTCAGCCATCGACGCCGAGCTAGCGAAAGTAAAGCCCACGGTCGATGCTGCCCGTTACGAAGCCTATGATCACGCCGCCACCCTCATGCGCGACCTGATCCGCGCCCCAAAGTTCGTAGACTTCCTAACCGTCCCCGCCTACGCCGAAGTCCTCCGCGAAGAAAAACTCTAACCCAAACAGTTACAGCTGTAGAGATCCTTTCTACAGCTCTAGCTGTTTGTCATTACCCCTCTGATTTGTCATTAGCCATTGATTTGTCATTCTGAGCGGAGCCACTCGCAGCTTCATCGCGAGTGGCGCAGTCGAAGGACCTGCTGTTTGCTTACGTCGCCACAAATTCGGGTGCCCCGGGTCTCGCCTTTGAGACCCGGGTTCGCAGGATCTCGACGGATAGCTCCAATCTTCAACCAAGTGCTGCACAGGGTGGCCCATCCTTTGCGGCTTCATCGCAAAGGGTGGGTTATTCGCGCAGCGCGCGAACCGCTCCCGCCCATCCTCCATCATCACCACTCCCCACCGTTGTCATTCCGACCGAAGCATCGCGGCACCTTGCGATGCGCAGCAGAGGAACCTGCATCTGCACCGCTCGCGCCAGTAAACGCTATTCACAAATCATGGCCTGATGGAGTTTTGGCGAAGCTCAAGTGAAGACCGATTGGAATCAATTGAACTTCATCTTCGTGCTCACCACTCTTCGTAGTAAATGTACCAATGATCCTCAATCGGCTTATATACGAGCGCATGGCTGCGATCGGGACCGTCATAGAGTTTGTCCGGGGGACTCTTGTCTAAGGATTTCAAGACTGGACTCAAGGGCGCCTGGCTATATACGAAACCTTTTGCGGCACCGGTCGGAACTAAACCTCGTGAATCGATTGGAAAGAATATCCGACTAGGATTGATGTCTTTCTTGATTCCTGTAGAAACTCCGGTCGCATGAAACAGTTGGCGGTATTCGTTCCAGCGCTCCTCCGTAATTCCAACATCCTTTCTCTGAGCAAATCCATCTTCCGGCCCAATAAAATCGGGTGCAATCCGATCTAAGTGGCTATCTTCGTTCGCCATCGCTACAAGTCTTTCAAAGTCGGCTCGGCGTGCGAAGAAGCGAGCCCGGAGCGCCTTGTCTAATGGCGCAGATAGCCAATTCGCCGCAGCTAGCGCAAAAACCGCCACAACGCCCACCCCTAACCCGACAGCCACGATCTTCCGGATGTTCATATTTCCTCATAGTAATCCGGGGACAGCACACATATTCCCCTTCCCGCAACATTCGCGCGTCCAGTTCAACGGCTCTCGCTTTTCCGGATTAAGCCCCCGGCTTTAGCCGGGGGAAGCAGGGCTTCAGCCCTGCTGGAAAACCAGCCGCGCCGTCAGGCGCGCACCTTGCTGCCGCAGGCTGAAGCGGAGCCGCAGGCGCAACGAGCCCTTCTCTTCCTCATCCCAATGCTCCCAGCACCCCGAAGAACCCCACGCCCCCTAAGCACCGTGCACGGCAAATCTTCTATCCACGAAATCACCGTGCTCCATCCAAGAGCTGTCCACAACCTATCCAGGACGCGTTCATGCTCTCACCTGGCGAAATCAGATTTTTCAAGCACTTTTGGCGTACTTATTCCCCCAATTCACTACAATTAATACAGAAAGTAAATATTCTCGAACGCCGGGCCAAACCCCTAACCCATTGCGAATGAAATATTTACCCGCAAGTATCTTGCTTTGAAATATTTAGCGGAAATCACCCGCCGTAAATATTTGAAAACAAGATATTTAGCATTTTTTTTTGGGGGGGGGGAGGGGGTACCCTAACGGACAGTCAGAATCACAGCAACCGGAAGCGTCTTGATCGGATAGCACTGCATGTTATCGCACGATTGATATCGCAAAGCGCCGGCAAGCGTATAGCTGCCAGCGCGCACCGCGTTCACTCGCACTTTCACCACAAAATCGCCCGTGTAGACCGACAGTTTTTCACGTGGAGCGAAGCTGAAAGCGTACTTTGTGCCCGCCGGAAAGCGAATGCTATCGGCCTTCACGCCCGCCAGCGGCTGCAGCGTAAGCGTCGTCGGAATCAGCGTGGAATCGCCCGGCGTATGCGAATTAATATGCATCCCATCCGCCACGCGGAAGTAAAGTTCCACGTCAGAAGCCTTCCCCTCCTGCACCGTCGCAGGCTCTGCAATGTAGCTGACATGCCCTTTGCGAGCGGGCGAATCGAGATTCAGCGTCTGCGCGGAACCACATACGCCGGCAAGCATCACAGCGAACGCAACGAATCGAGGCAGCATCATCACTGCGCCGCCAGCGCCTTCCTGATGTTGGCCTCCACCTCATCCTTCGAACCAAGGCCTGAGGTCTCTTCCACAATCTTGCCATTGCGGCCAATGTAGAAGGACTCCGGCAGAAAATCTACACCGCCAAAGGCCTTAGCCACCTTGCCATCCGCGAGCATCAGCGGATAATTCACACCAGTCTTCCCTGCCACCTTCAACATCTCCTCACGGCTCGGATTGTCCTGCGCAATGCCCAGCGCCTGGAACCCCTGCCCCCCATACTTCTGCTGAAACTCCGCGAACCACGGCATCTCCACCTTGCACGGAGCGCACCACGTAGCCCAGAAATTGACCAGAACGGCCTTGCCCTTCAGGTCAGCAAGCGAGACCTTCTGCCCATCCAGCGTGGTCAGCGTGAAATCCGGCGCTGGCTTACCGCGCAGATCGGCCATGCCCTCTGTGCTATCAGCATTCGCGCTGGAGGAAGCATCCCCCGGTGTGACCGGCATAAGCTGCACCTGCATGGGCTGCTGCGCGGCTGCCTGTTTGCGGCGCTGGAAGTTGTGCCAACCGGCCCAGAAGATGGCGGTGAAGACGATAGCGAGAACCAGCAGGACTGCGGCATTACGTTTCATGGTCACCCTGTTACCAGTGTATAAGTTTGGCGGCCTCTCTTCGCAAATCCGGGCCGAATCGCATAGTGTTAACCTGACCGATGAGCAAACCAATCTCCAGCCCCGCAGAATTCGTCCGGATCGAAGCCACTGCGCTAACCGCACTGGCTGATCGCATGGACGGCGCCATGAGCGACCCCTTTGAACGCGCCGTCAACCTGCTGGCCGCCTGCGCCTCCATCCAGCGGCGCGTCGTGCTGATGGGCATGGGCAAGAGCGGCATCATCGCCCAGAAGATAGCCGCCACCCTGAGTTCCACCGGCACCCCTTCCCTCTTCCTCCACCCCGCAGAGGCCATCCACGGCGACCTGGGCGCGGTGGCCAAAGGCGACGTCGTCATCGCCCTCTCCTCCAGCGGCGAGACCGACGAGATCACCCGCCTTCTGCCCGTGGTCAAGCGCCTGGGCGACGTTCTCATCTGCTTCTGCGGCAACACCGAATCCACCCTGGCGCAAGCCAGCGACGTAGTCCTCGACTGCTGCGTCACCGAGGAGGCCTGCTCGCTCAACCTGGCCCCCACCGCCTCCACCACCGTCATGCTCGCCCTGGGCGACGCCCTGGCAATGGAGGTCAGTCGCCGCCGCGGCTTCAAGGCAGAGGACTTCGCCGACCTGCACCCCGGCGGCAAGCTGGGCAAGCGGCTGACGCGAGTCTCCCAACTGATGCACATGGGCGATGCCCTGCCCGCCGTACCCCCCACCACCCCCATGCGCGACGTGATCTACGAAATGTCCCGCAAAGGCTTGGGCATGACCACGGTGCTCGAAGACGGCAAGCTGCTAGGCATCATCTCCGACGGCGACCTGCGCCGCCTGCTGGAGCGCGAAAATGGTCACGCCTTAGACAAGACCGCCGCCGACGTAATGAACCCCCACCCCCGTACCATCGCAGGCAACGTCCTCGCCACCAGCGCCCTCGCGGTGATGGAGGAGAAGAAAATCACTTCGCTGATTGTGGTGGATGCTACACAGACCGTCGAAGGCGTCATTCACCTGCATGATCTGTGGGGAACGGAACTGATCTGAGAGAGGCGAAGAGCCCGCAGTTCAGTAACGAAAGTGACGAGTGTCTGGCGCGTCGTCAGGTAGCGGGCGTTTGGGGTGGACACGGGTAGCTCCGGGATTGCCAGGGACGGGGACGAAGCCTCGGATGCAGTGCGCGTTCGATTCCAGGTATTCATGCAGCGCGAGCTTGATGACTCCGCCGCGGCCGCTGGAGCCGTAACCGTGAATGACCTCAATGGGGCCGATGTGGCCGCTACGGACACACTGGTTGTAGAAGTCAATGAACTGCACGATTGCCTCCGGTACAGTGCAGCCGTGAAGGTCAATAGTGCGGGGCTTGGCCAAGAGGTTCTCCGTAGTGCTGCTCTTACTGGAACGATAAACGAAATCGGCGTTGAAGGTGCGCGCGCGGAGCGCGCCTTTCGCCGTCCGCGCAGGACCGATACAATCAATACATAATGCAACGCTGGTCGAAACTCTTCATTCCTACTCTTCGCGAAGCCCCGGCAGATGCCGAGGTCGCGAGCCATAAGCTTCTGCTCCGCGCGGGCTATATCCGCCAGCTTGGTGCCGGTCTCTATAGCTATCTGCCGCTCGGCACCCGGGCCTTCAACAAGATCGTCGCCATTGTGCGCGAGGAGATGGACACCATCGGGCAGGAGTTTCTGCTGCCCGCGCTGAATCCGCGTGAGGTTTGGGAAGAGAGCGGCCGCTGGGCCGGCATGGGCGACAACATGTTCCGCCTGAAGGACCGCAAGGGCGCCGACCTCTGCCTCGGCATGACGCACGAAGAGGTGATGACCTCCGTGGCGCGCAACGAGCTCCGCAGCTACAAGCAGCTGCCGCAGATCTGGTACCAGATTCAGAACAAGTTCCGCGACGAACCGCGGCCCAAGAGTGGGCTGCTGCGCGTGCGCCAGTTCACCATGAAGGACGCCTACTCGTTCGATATCGACGAAGCCGGGCTGGACGAAAGCTATCGCAAGCACGACGAGGTCTACCGCCGCATCTTCACCCGCTGCGGGCTAAAATTCGTCGCCGTCGAGGCCGATTCCGGCGCTATGGGCGGCTCGCAGTCGCAGGAGTTCATGGTCTACACCGACGCGGGTGAGGATCTAATCGCAAGCTGTAGCGAGTGCGGCTACGCGGCCAATCTCGAGAAGGCAACATCGAAGCTCGATCCCGTCACTGACCTCGCTGCAACTGGCGATGGCCTGCCAGAGCTTGTCCACACGCCGGAACAAAAGACCATCGATGAAGTGGGCGCTTTCCTCAAAGTCGCGCCGCAGCACCAGATCAAGACCATGGTCTACACCGCCATTGCCGCAGATGGCAGCACACGCGGCGTAGTCGCCTTCCTGCGCGGCGACCATCAACTGAACGAAGCGAAGTTAAACGGCATCGCCGCTGCAGCCGAGCTGCGCCCTGCAACTCCCGAAGAGATTCAGGCTATCTTCAAGACTCCCGCAGGCTATCTCGGTCCGATTGGCATTGAAGCTGCGCCGCATCCGAAGAAGCCAGGTACGCTGGTCATT
>DASWOP010000280.1:0-9041 GCA_036404255.1 Acidobacteriaceae bacterium
TCTGGTCCGCTCCGGGCAGTAGTATGTCCAAAAACGCAAAATCTCTGCGTTTTCAGAGCCCATAACCCACAACTACCCCGTCCCTCACGCCAAAATACACCCAATTGAAGCCAGCAGGTACTTGATCAGACCTTCCTTAGAGCAAATTTCCTATGGGTGTATGGGATTTAACTAAACCCATTTGTTTGTCATTCCGAAGCGCAGCGCGCGGAATCTGCTTTTTAAGCAACGCCACAATCATCCCATCAAGAGTAAAAATGCCCTGGCGAGCGTATAAGTTATTCTGAGCGAAGCCAAAGAATCCAGAAGAACCCCAACGTCACCCATACCCTCACAAACTCCCGTTGCACAAATGCCCGTGGTTATCCGTGTAGCCCGTCAGGTTCACCGTCATGGACCCGTGAAATCGACATCCACGTTCAACGGGTGGGAGCTAGCGAACAGCCTTCTTTGCGGGCTTTCTTCCCTTGGTAGCCGCAGGCGTTTTCAGCTTGGCAAAGACAGGTTTCTTCGCCTTGGACTGGACTGACCGGCCCTTCGCAACTCGTTCTAATGCAGTCACTTCACCAATAGTCAACTCGCGAAACTCGCCCGGCGGAACGTCCAGCACCAGCGCCCCGTACCCAATCCTGCGAATCTTCTCCACGTGGTGCCCAATCTCCTCAAACATCTTGCGAAGCTGCCGGTTGCGCCCCTCGATCAGCGTCACTTCATACCACGGATTATCGCCCTCGCGAACCGCGCGAACCTTGGCAGGAGCCGTCATAATGCGGTCGCGCCGCCCACTGCGAATCTCGTCCTGCCGCCCGCGATCGATCATAATGCCATGCCGTAACTGATTGAGCGCATTGGGGCTAGGGCTGCCACTCACCTTGACCAGGTAAGTCTTCTCCACGCCCGCTGCTGCTTTGCTCAGCCGGTTGGCGAGCTCACCGTCATTGGTCATCAGCAGCAAACCTTCGCTCAGATAATCCAGTCGTCCAACAGGATAAACGCGTACCCGCGGCCCCGTACTGGCGTTCAGCAGCAAGTCCATCACGGTAGGCCGATGCTCGGGGTCGCTGACCGTGGTCACGTAGCCCCGTGGCTTGTTCAGCATGTAGTACCGCTGCGTCTCCGGCCCCTGTAGTAGCTTGCCGTCCACACGAATATGGTCCTTGCTGATGTCTGCCTTAGTGCCCAGTTCGGTCACGATCTTGCCGTTGACCTGCACCCGCCCCTCGGTGATAAACGCCTCCGCCTTGCGGCGCGAAACAATGCCTGCCTGCGCAATGATCTTCTGCAGGCGGTCGCCCTCGCCCGGACGGGCGTTGGTCGGATTGATTTTGCTATTCATCTTCGAACCGTTCTATATGCGATTCAATGGTGGCGATGGCATCATCATCGGTATCCACCACATTGGTAGCGATTGGTTCCGCGCTCTCTGTTGGCTCTGCGCTCTCCACTGGTTCCGTGGTCTCCAGTTCAGTTGCCGCAGCGGCTTCGTCCACAATGGGCAGGGCATCCTGCTCCGCAAGCGCACCGGCCATCTTTTCAAACTCTTCAATGCTCGGCAGCTCGGCTACGTCCTTCAAGCCGAAGCGCAGCAGAAAGTCCTTGGTCGTCTTGTACAGAATCGGGCGCCCAATCACCTGTTTGCGGCCGGCCGTCGTGATCAGTTTGCGGCTAATTAGGCTACCCAGCACGCCGCTGGAGTCCACGCCGCGAATCTCAGATATCTCCGGCGCGGTCACGGGCTGCTTGTAGGCAATCACCGCCAGTGTCTCTAAAGCCTGTAGAGTCAGCTTCATAGGCGGCTTCAGGCTCTTCACGAAGCCGCGTACGGCATCGTGATACTCCGGCTTGGTCGACATGCGATAGCCGCCCGCCACCTCGCGAATCTCCATGCCGCGGTCCGTCTCCTGGTATTCGGCGATCAGCGCCTCTGTCTCGCGTCGCAGATAGTCGCGGATGCGGCGATCCCTCTCCCGGGCCGCGCGCTTCTCCCGCGCTGCCTCATCGGCAAAGAGCTCCGTCCCACTGGCGCCGTCGCCCTGGGCGGCCGTCTCATCCGCCTCGCCTTCGGCGGGCTCTGCCTCAACGGGGACAGCTTCTGCGTCTGCGTCGATAATGGCGGCATCGTGCCCGTCGGCAGAGGCATCACTGTGCCCGACGGCTCGTTCAGCGTTGATGAACGGTGCATCGTGCTCCGGATTCTGCTTGTACTGCTGCTCTGCTTCGAGAGCTGCCTCTGCGTCTTCGCCCAGCAGCCCACCCAGTTGGGCCAGCGTTACCGGCTCTTCAGCCGCGTAGATAACTGCTTCAATTTTTGCCCGGATACTCATCGTCCTGCCTTCTCATCGGTGCCGTGCGTCTGCGCAAGCGGCAATCTTGAGTGTACCGTCTCCGGGCAGGGAAATGCTCTGCAAAGCTGGCGTTACTTGCCCGGTGTCTGGGCGTAATACTTCGGCCAGTCGGCCAGCAGGGCCTGGATCACGGTGTTTCCGGCAGAATAAGCCGATTCCAGCGCTGGAATGTAACCCACAAAGGGAGAGGTCAGACTGCTGATGGAGGTATTCCCCGGTGCAGGCATGCAGAAGTTGCTGGCTGTCCGCAGCACCATCAACCGCTGATAGTCCGCTCTGTGCATCTTGTCCAGCCGCTTCATCGCCTCGGCCACGCCGGAGTCTTCCATCTCAGTCATGGCGAAGGTGCCCTTGCCCTGCGTCCACAGATTCACCCAGTCGTGGGCAAATTGGGTCATCACCGGTCCGTGCCAGAAGTAGTCTGACGCGAAGCTGTCGCCTTTCAGCACAAACGGCGGCTTTTGCGCATTGGGCAGCCCTTTGTAGGCGGCGCGGAACTCCTGCATCTGCGGCGTATCGCCCAGCTTCAGGTCCTTGGTCAGGCCGTACGCCCAGTCGGCGAGCGCCGCATTCAGCGGAAACAGATCGCGGTCAAAGGCTGGGTTCCCGGTCTTCGGCAGCTCATTGGGCCGGCTGGAGCCCGTGGAAAAGAAGCCGTAAGGCCAGTCAGCAGGCGCGTCTTTGGGGTCGATATAGCGGCTCACGTCGTTGATCACGTAGCTGGCCCACGCCGCGGAGCCGAGTGAGGCCACATGAGGATCCACGCCAGCGATACCGTTCATCAGCCAGTAAGCGTGGCTCAGATCAAAGCGCGGATCCAGTCCGAGCGCCATGATGGAGGCGGTCGCATTCACCAGCGTGGTGCCGGTGACGATGCCGATGATGCTGTGATCCGGCGTGCTGCGGATCGCGTGTACGCCGCCGGGGAAGTCGATGCTCTCCGTCAGGTGCTCGCGCTCCACCCAGAATTGAAACTCTCCGGGAAGGTCGCCCGTGTCTGCGCCGCGCTCAAACGTGGCGACGATGACGATCTTCACCGGCCACGGCTTCTGCTGCGCGTTGGCATGCGGTGCAAGGGCGAGCAGTAAGAGCAGAAACAGCGGCAGAATCCGGAGCCTGGGCATGCGTTCACCTCGAATGGAGAATTATCTGGGTTGAAGCCGAGACTATCACGATGGACTGAAGCGATAAAGAATTCACGACCCTTGCATATGCGAGCAGAGCGAGCCATTCGCCGTGCGCGTAGCACTACTTCCAGTCGTCGTGGACCTGTGTCTGCTCGCTGATCACTGCGTCAAAGCCATCGCTCTTCTTGATGAGGATGTCGGCAAAGTTGTTCTCCTGCTTCAGCAGGATGGCTTGCAGCCGAACCAACTCCAGCAGCGCCAGAAACATGCAGATCAGGGCGCGTTCGGAGTGAGTGCTGTGCAACAGCTTGCGTAGCGAGACTGGCTTATCTTCCATCACCATGCGGCGCTTCACATAGTCCAGCATCTGCGCCACGGTTACAGACTCTTCATTTACGTTGAGCACAGGCCGCTCTCGCATCCGGTCCAGAATCTCCTGGAAGATGCGGACGAGGTCCATCGTGTCTGCGGCAAACTCGGGCTCGGTGCCGGGTGCGTTGTGGAACTCGCGCATACCGGGATTGGTCCATGTCGCCTCTTCCACCTGCTGCTTCTGCATCAGCATTTGTGCGGCGGCCTTGAAGCGTTCATGCTCCAGCAGGCGTTCCACCAGCTCGCGCCGGGGATCCTCTGCCTCGCCGCCGGTCACATCGCTGGGATCGCGCGGCAGCAGCATCTTGCTCTTGATGTGGATCAGCAGTGAAGCCGTGTAGATGAAATCTGCCGCTGAATCCACATCCGTCTGTTTCAGATTCTCTACATACGCCAGAAACTGCTTGGTGACGCGCGCGATGGGAATGTCGTAGATGTCGATGTCCTGCTTGCGGATTAGGTCTAGCAGTAGGTCAAGGGGGCCGTCGTACACCGTGCCCACGGTGACGGAAAAAGGCGACAGGCTCGCTTCTTCTTTCTTCTTGGTATCGGCCTTGGCGGAGTCAGCCTTCTGCTTCGCGGAGAGGCCGGTTTCGGGCGCAGGCTCTGGTGCTGGCGTGGCCTCGGCTGTGGATGCGGCCTCCTGCTCGGCGGCAGCATCTTCACGCGAGAGCTCCTGCTCTACGCTGACGGGTTCCGTCGACTGCACAGCCGCAGCTTCGCCTTCGGCATCTGCAATGCCGCCTGGTTCGCTGGTCGTACCGGGTTCCAAATCGTCTTGGGGAAGGTCCTGCTTGATCTCTTCGCTCACTTCAACCTCATCGGAGTGGTGCATAGTCACCACGCATCGCAGTGATATTAATTCGCTGCGCTCCCAGTTCAAGAAAGAATTGATCGCCTTCACGCCAAACTTCGAACTCGATGGAGCCGTTCTTATTCGCTTTCTTAATGCGCGACCACTCTTCTACATAAATCTTCTGGGGAATCACAAAGTCCAATAATGCCAAATCACTCTGCCAGCACAGCAGCACGATCACTTCATAGCTCTTCGGCTTAGAGTCAAACCGCCACCGGCTAACCGAAGGATTTTTTTGCTGGGCCGTTCTGACAAATACCCGCCTGTTTTTTACATTGACGAAGACCCTATCGTCGATGCGCTTGAGTTGAATATCTCCAGGCACCATGCGCTCCAGCCAGTATTCCCGAAGATGCTTGCCGCGCAGCAACGGGGTCTCATCCCACCAGCTCTGTTGTTGTACCAGAGAATGGGGCGCGTCAACTACACCATAATTAGATGTTCGTCCGACCGTTACCGTACGCTCCAGCCCCATCACGCGGCGTACGATTTTCATCGTCTCTTCTGCTGCGCTGCGCGCCTTTTCAGCTCCGGCTTTTAGCGCGGCTTCGATTCGTTCCGGATCCTTCTCCAGTTCACGGCGTCTCTCCTGGATCGGCCTCAGCTGCTCATTGATGGAGATCGCAGCCAGTCCTTTGCACTCCCGGCAGGTAATCGACGCATTACGGCAGCCCGCGCGGATAAAACCATCCACTTCTGGGGAGCTGAAGAGCTTATGCATATCTCCTACCGGACAGATGTCAGGATTGCCCGGCTCGGACTGCAAGGCCCGTTGACCGCCGTTCGACATCTTAAACATCTTCTCTCCGACAAAGATTGCCGGATCGCTCAAGAGGATGGTGTTGTTATAGCTTTTGGACATCTTGCGTCCATCCAGCCCGGGAAGTTTCGGGGATGGTGTCAGGAGAGGCTGTGGTTCGGGCAGGATGAAATCGTGAACCGCATGTTTGGGAATTTTATTGAAGGAATCGCGACCATAAAGACTGTTAAAGCGGCGGGAGATCTCGCGGGTGATCTCGACGTGCGCTTCCTGGTCTTGCCCCACAGGTACAAAGTCTGGCCGGTAGAGCAGGATGTCCGCCGCCATGAGCAGCGGATAGCCGAGGAAACCGTAGGTGGCCAGGTCCTTTTCTTTGAGCTGCTCCTGCTGGTCCTTGTATGTAGGTACGCGTTCCAACCAACTGAGTGGTGTGAACATGGAGAAAAGAGCGAAAAGTTCAGCGTGCTGCGGCACATCAGATTGAACGAAGATGGTGGAGTGTTCGGGGTCGAGTCCGGCGGCGAGAAAATCCATTGCCACGTCCTGAATATTTTTGCGAATGCCCGATGGATCGGCGTAATCCGTAGTCAGCGCATGCAGGTCGGCAATGAAGTAGTAGCCCTCGTACTTGCTGTTGCCGTCAGTGTTGGCTTCGTCCTGCAGCGTGACCCAGTTACGCAGGGCGCCCATGTAGTTGCCGAGATGCAGCTTACCGGTGGGACGCATGCCGCTCAGCACGCGCCGTGGCGCATTGGTTGTATTTATTCCATTCATCGCTATCTCAGGATGGTAAATGATTGGCCGCGCTGGCGCTCTATTCTGGCCAAAGGACCTGCAGAAGCTATGCCGTCAAAATGACCTGCCGGAACGCGGACAACAGGGGGTGAAAGAGCATGCTGAAGATGTTAATACCGGTCAGAAACGGAAGCACGAAGAAAATCACGATCAATCCGTACATGCCGATGCGGTCAAACACCTGGACGGCGTTGTAGGGCAGAAAATGCCGCAATACATGGCTGCCATCCAGCGGCGGAACCGGGATCAGGTTGAAGGTGAACAGCGACAGGTTCACCAAAATGACAACGTAAAGCAGCAAAACCAGCGGGAAGATCAGGCTCTGCCCTTGGTCCGGTGTCAACATGATCTGTTGCGCCACCATATTGACGGCCACGTTGCCCTGTACGCTTACGTGTTTGACCACCAGCAGGATAACGACCGCAACGATGGCCATCAGCAGGTTCACGGCTGGCCCGGCCATGCTCACCAAGATATCGTCCCGCTTGTAGTTGCGGAAGTTGCGCGGCGTGATGGGGCAGGGCTTGGCCCAGCCCAGTATCCAGCCGCCCTGAATAATGCCAAGGATAGGCAGCAGGATGCTTCCGAAGGGATCAATGTGTTTGATGGGATTCAGCGTCACCCGCCCCAGCATCATGGCCGTGGGATCGCCCAGTCGGGCAGCGGTCCATGCGTGGGCGGCTTCGTGAATGCTGAAGGCAAAGATCAGGACAACGAATTCAAAGACGTAGAGGACGACCTTTTGGTCCATAGCGGTTGCGGAATCTCTCTTGTGCGGCCAAAGGCCATCAAAAATGATGGTAGCATCGCGGCCAGCGGCTTCGCAGGCAGGCGCTAGTATTCGTGTTCCACTACGGCATGGTCGCGGCTGGCCGCATTGATGGTCGCAAAGGCATCCACGCTGCTTCCCGCAGGAACCACCAGTTCGGTGCGGTCATCCAGTGTTGCACCGCGATGAATCACCACATCATCGCCCAGGGAAATGTTGTAGCCGAAGTGGAAGTGCACTGCATGGTGGACCTTCACGCGGCAACCCATCTGCTTGAAGATGTGGTGTCCGAGCATACAGCGGAATTTGAAGCCCAGCCACACATTCAGACCGAGTGGTGAGCGGTCAAACATCTGCCACATGAAGATCAGAGGTTTGCGGTCCATATAGCGTTCGCGGTCGATGCCGTCCAGGTACTCCGCTTCCAGCGTCACATTGCGCGGATCCAACGTGGTTTCGACCACATTCATCGGCAGTTCACTGGTCAGCTTGGTGTTGATGCGGCCGCCGTGCGGCTTATCCAGGAAGAGCTGGAAGAGCTCGTCGCGCACGATATCGCAGCGGCGTTCGTAACCCTGATGGCGGGTGAACTCTTCATTCAGCTGCTTGATCCAGCGGGTGAAGGTGACTTCGGCTTCCGGGGTTGGCATCAGCGTACGGCTTGGATCAATCGACATAAGGGAAACTCCTGCGGTTTTAGGACCACGTAAAAATTTTACTTTGCAGACCGGGTAAAAGTCTGCTCTTTTGCCTTCTCTGCCAGCCACACCTTCATGAGCGACTGGTAAGGCACATCCAGCTTACGCGCCTGAACGCGAATGGATGCCAGCAAGTTTTCTGGCAAGCGCAGCGAAATTGTTTTGGTCGATGGCTGCAGGTTTGGGAAGCGAACCACCTTGGCCTGATTCCAATCAACGTAGTCCGAGCTATCGTTCTCTGGCGACTCCCAGAAAGCTTGCTCTTCTGATTCAGTTTTAAACTGCGGAACCTTTTTTAAACGCTTTGGCATATATCATCCTCTCCTTTCTGCTCATCGCCCGGGCAGATATAGGGCGTATCAGACTCTTCCGTACGGTAAATGTGACGTGGAGCCAGCGTCCTGCGTCAGTCTGGCCCAGGGCGTGTTCTCTCTCTCTTCGTTTTGGCTGTGTTTCTCGTCCTGTGCCATTACGCGTGGTGCGTTGAGAAATATCTCCTCTACCTCTGTCATGCTTACGCAGTGCTTGTCATTCTTGCGCGCGTTACCATGATCCCAATCGAAACCCGTAACCAATTCTGCATTCATCCTACACCATTTTGTATATGTTTAAAATATACACAGATTATCGCTGCAGCCTTGCAAGCACATCCAGCGCGCCGCCAGAATCAATCGCCGTCTCCGCGCGCACCACGCCATCCTGCATGTCCTCCGCGACGCCTGCTGCAACCAGCACGGCCGATGCGTTCAGCAGTACAACATCGCGCCGCGGGCCCTGTTCGCCACCGAAGATACTCCGCAGGATACCCGCATTTTCCACCGCATCGCCACCGCGCAGAGCGGTGATCGGCGCGGGGGAAAGCCCGACATCGCCCGGTGAAATCTGGCGTAGTGCCACGGTATTACCGCGTACTTCTGCCACGCTACTTGCACCCGTGATGGTCAGTTCATCCAGCCCATCAGAGCCGTGGACGACGAAGGCGTGATCCGTGCCGAGCATCGCCAGCGCTTCACCCACCAGCGGTACCAGGTGGGCGCTGTAGACGCCCATGACCTGCCGCCGGGCACCGGCAGGGTTGGTGAGCGGGCCGAGGATGTTGAAGACTGTGCGAACGCCGAGCGCGCGGCGTACCGGCATCACGTGCTTCATCGCGGGATGCATGGACGGGGCGTGCATGTACATGAATCCAGTGGCGCGGAGGGTCTGCACACTGGCCTCCGCGTCCAGGTCCACGCGCACGCCGAGCGCCTCCAGCACGTCGGCCGAGCCGCTCAGCGAGGTCACGCTGCGGTTGCCGTGCTTGGCCACTTTGGCTCCGG
>DASWOP010000281.1:0-27149 GCA_036404255.1 Acidobacteriaceae bacterium
CGACGGGTATCTGCGGGCGGAGATGGTATCGCCCGACGACTGGAACCTGTTCTACGCGCCGTGGCGTGGGGGCGCCAAACTGCTGGGCGATGTGGTGAGTACGTGTCCGCCACAGAGCATGTTTCTGAACAGCAGCGAGTTCCTGGTGGTGACCTGCAATGGCGGCGACGGAAATCGTGAGATGACGGTTGCATCGCTGGACAGGCATGAGCTGTGGCAGGAAGCGATGGGGAGCGATACGACTGATCCCGATGTAAGAACTGCTGCTGAATCCGGGCGTTTTGCAATCAGCAGGATTCTGCGGAACGGCGGCGGATCGACGGCGTTGCTGGACGTGATTCCAGCGGACAGCATTACGGCGCAGCGTGTTGAGGTACGCGACATCAAAAACGGCATGCTAGTGGCGACTGTGGATGCGGAGCCGGTGCAGAGGGCGGCGCAGAATTTTTCGCTGTCAGACGACGGGATGCATCTGGCGGTGCTGCAGCACGACGCGATCGCAATCTATGACCTGGCGCCGATGAAGGATTTTCCGGCACCGAAGATCAAGCCGAAGGACATTATTTTCGTACCCGCTGCTGATGTGCCTGCTACGGCAGCCAAACCCGCTGCGGCGGAGGTGGCTCAGCCAACGGTGATCGAGGCGCCTTTGAATGTGGATGAGCGGCAGGCTCCGCCGACGCTCTACACGCCGGAAGAGCAGGCGGAACGCGACCGGAAGGCTGCGGAAAAGCAGAAAAAACGGGACAAACAGTAGCTAGTACCAGTGGCCGATGGCGAGGGCGATGATGAGGGCGTAGAGGCCGGCGGCTACGTCGTCCATCATGATGCCGGTGCCTTCGGGGAGATGTTCGAGTTGGCGGCAGGGGGGCGGCTTCACGATGTCGAAGGCGCGAAAGAGGACGAGGGAGAGCAGGGCGTGGGGCCAGTCGGGGCGGATGGCAATGAGGGCGATGAGCTGGCCGGCGACTTCGTCGATCACGACAAAGCCGGGGTCTTCGCGGCCGGCTTCGCGGGCGACGATGGTGGATGCGGGGATGCCGATGGCGGTGACAACGATGGCCGCGATGATGGTGCCGATGGCGAGATTCAGGGATGAGGGATGGAGCGTGTGGGCGGCGGCCATCCACCAGAGCATGGCCGCGATGGAGCCGTAGGTGCCGGGGCCGGGCTTGAGGAAGCCGGCACCGCAGACGGTGGCGATGGTCCAGGCCCAGAGGGTCTTCTTTGCAGGGAGCTTCTGCGGGGATGGGCTATTCATCGTCCTCGTCTATCTTCGGCCTGCTGCCGGATTCCAGGCCTTCGAGCACCTCGGGATCGAGGATGGGCGAGGAGATCTTATATGTGCCGCTGGCCCAGCGGCCAAGGTCGATGGTGCGGCAACGCGCGCTGCAGAAGGGGACGTCTTCGCTGTCAAGCGGGACGGGTTTTTTGCAGATGGGGCAGGGTACGATTTTTTGTTCGGTGGTCATGGTGATTTGATCGGCTTTCCTTGAGGTAGGACAAACAACGACAGAAGCAGATTCTTCGCTTCGCTCAGAATGACAGAGTCATCGGGTCAGGATGACAAATATTATTCTACGATTCTTGCGACGACGTCGTAGTCGTGGGATTCGGTGATCTCGGCGCGGTAGAAGGTGCCGGGGACCAGCTCTTCGTGGGGGCCGAAGTCGTTGATGAAGACTTTGCCGTCGATCTCGGGGGCGTGCATTTTGGTGCGGCCTTCCCAGAGGAGCTCGGTCTCTTCGCTTTCGCCTTCGACCAGCAGGTCCATCTCGCGGCCGATCCACTTGGTCTGGCGCTTGCGGCTGATGGTCTGCTGCAGCTTCATCAGCTTGCGGCGGCGCGATTCGATGGTGCGCTGGGGGACCTTTTCGCCGAGGTCGAAGGCCGGGGAGCCCTCTTCGTCGGAGTAGGTGAAGACGCCAAGCCAGTCAAGCTGGGCGGCGCGGATGAAGTTTTCCAGATCGATAAAGTTGGCTGGGGTCTCGCCGGGGAAGCCAACGATGAAGGAGCTGCGGAGGACGATGTCTGGCACGATGGCGCGGGCCTTCTCGATCATGCGGAGGAAGATGTCGCCGCTGCCGCCGCGCTTCATCGCCTTGAGGACCGAGGGCGAGGCGTGCTGGAGGGGAACATCCAGATATTTGCAGATGTTATCGTGTTTGGCGATGGTCTCCAGCAGCTTGGTGGTGACCTTGTTGGGGTAGGCGTAGAGGAAGCGCAGCCAACGGAGGCCTTCGACCTGTGCGAGGGCGTCGAGCAGGGTGGCGAGGCCGTCTTTCATGCCGAGGTCTTCACCGTAGCAGGTGGTGTCTTGCCCGATGAGGGTGATCTCGCGGACGCCCTGGGCGACGAGGGATTGCGCTTCTGCGATGACGGATTCGAAGCGGCGCGAGCGGAACTTGCCGCGGAGCTGCGGGATGATGCAGAAGCCGCAGGGATGGTCGCAGCCTTCGGCGATCTTGATGTAGGCCGAGGATTTCGGCGTGGTGAGGATGCGCGGGGTGGCCTCGTCGTAGAGGTAGTTGGGCAGGGAGGCGATGGCTCCGTCCCAGTGCTCGCGGGAGAAGCGGCCCTGTTGCTCGCGCTGGTCGCCTTCCGGGCGTGAGACTTTGTGGACGGCAGAGTCCTGCGCGGACGGCGAATGTTTTTCCGAGGCTGGTCGAGAGACGTTGTGTACCGCGGAATGTGCGCGCGAGACGAGGTCGGACTCGGTGAGGATGCGGAAGGGGGAGTCTGTCTGCTGGTTGGGCGCCATACCGGCGGCGGCGAGGATGAGTTCCAACTCGCCGGTGCCGACGACGGCATCGACTTCGGGGATGTTCTTCTGGATCTCGTCGCGGTAACGCTCAACGAGGCAGCCGGTGACGATGAGGCGCTGGGCGCGGCCGCCGTTGGCGACCTTGTGCTGGGCCAGCTCGAGGATGGTGTTGACGGACTCCTGCTTGGCGGAGTCGATGAAGCTGCAGGTGTTGACGACGAGGATTTCGGCGTCGGAGGCGTCGTTGGTGAGCTGGCCGCCGGCACCGTGGAGCATGCCCATCATGACTTCGCTGTCGACCAGGTTCTTGGGACAGCCGAGGGAGATGAATCCGATCTTTGGGCGGGCTGGTTCGAGGGTGGCGGTGGGGCTGGCGGAGATGTCTACAGCCGCGGTTTTGGGGAAGTTCTTCACACTTCTATTCTACTGTGCTGAGGCGCTACCTGCTGGAGTTTCCAGGGCACTGGAGGAATGGATTCAGGCCCGGAAGGACGCAGTATGTCCATTTCATGGTGCACGTCTTGCTTCTCTTTCCGGAGCCTGAGAGCATGAAGGTATGGCAGAGCTCGTACAAATCGGTGTTCAGCCTGCAAAAAACTCCACCTGTGCGCCGAAGGAGAATCCCCGGACACAGGTCTTCTGGCTACAGGGCGTCACACTGGTGTGGATGCTGGTGGAGTTTGGTGTGTCAGCGTATGCCGCGATCACGGCACACAGCCCAGCCATGCTGGCCTTTGGTTCGGACAGCCTTGTCGAGCTCATGTCCGCCACCGTGGTACTACTGCAATGGGTGCCGGGCGTGGCTATTTCGGAACGTAAAGCGGCCCGAACAGCCGCAGTGCTGTTGTTCATTCTTGCCTTTGCGGTAACGGGTACGGCCCTTGCATCGTTCGGTCTCAGGCTGCGACCGGAGACGAGCCGGGCGGGAATCGGCATTACTTTTGCCGCGCTGCTGGCTATGCCAATCCTCGCATGGCTCAAGCGCCGGGAAGCGCGTCGCAGCGGGAACACCGCGCTGGCTGCCGATGCGGCACAGTCAGCCACTTGTGCCTACCTCGCATTGATCACGCTGGCCGGGCTCGCCGCGAACGCCTTTTTCCATATTGCGTGGTTCGATGGGGCTGCTGCGCTGGTGGCGATTCCCATTCTGATCCGAGAGGGTAGATCAGTCTGGCACGGACAGATTTGCGGCTGCTGCTAAGGCTTAGAAGTGGGCTAGTTTTACCTGCAAAGATTGATTGTCCAATCATTTCTGAGGTCTTATGATCGAGGTGTTCCTCGTGAGGCCAAATCGTTTGGCCTCTACCCGGACGGCGCCTTTCTCGCCGCTGGACGGATGGGGGCGACTGCGAGAGAGACGCAAGAACGCGTTATGGAGAGGAACCTATGGCATCGAACAAGATCGCATACCTGGAACTGCCCGCAACCGATGTGGCAGGGCTGACGAAATTCTATGGAGAGCTCTTCGACTGGACGTTTCAGGACTACGGGCCGGAGTATTCCGCATTTACGCAGGCTGGGCTGGATGGCGGCATCAATGGCGAGGCGGCAAGCCGGACCAAGGCTCCGCTGGCTGTGATCGAGACCACGGATATCGAGGCGTTGGAGGCGAAGATTCGGGAGGCCGGAGGGAAGATTTCGGCGCCGATCTTTGCGTATCCGGGGGGACGGCGGTTTCACTTTGTAGATCCGGCGGGGAATGAACTGGCTGTGATGCAGAGTGAGAAGTAAACAGAGTGAGAAGTAAACGATGATGGCCTCGAAAGAGGCCATTGTTGTTTGGTTGGGGTGGAGATTGTGGCTGTGAGAACTTCCCTGAATTGCGCACGCGCCAGGAAGATTTGCGCGCGTCGCGCGGCCGTCGCTGACGCGACGCTATCCCACACATCGCATGAAGACGCGATGTATGGGGCACCCAGAGTGGTGGCGACGCGAGCCTCGGATTGGTGGCAGGACGGGCGCGCAAATAGCTGGTAAAATTGAACGTGTGCCGGGACCTACGCGACGTAATCCCGCCAACCCCGCCAGGTCCGGAAGGAAGCAACGGTAACGGGCTAGTGCGTGCGCAGTAGGGCACCCGGTACATAAATCCCCCCTGACATGATCCGCATACGCAAAAGATAGCCGGTTTCTGCAGAGTATTCGCAACTTTGGGCGCTAACGCCTATGATTGCAACGTTCGTATTTTTTTGTTTTTTCATGTTTTATGAGGTGAGACCTTGAGTTTGAAGATTGCGCCGCGCACTGCGGTCCGGGCCAAGATCAGTTCGCTGGGAACGTATGTTCCGCCTAAGCTGTTGACCAATGCAGACCTGGAAAAGATGGTGGACACGAACGACCAGTGGATTATGGAGCGCACGGGTATCCGCGAGCGGCACATTGTGGAGAAGGGCGTTGGCGCGAGTGACCTGGCCGCGGAAGCTGCGCGGAAGTGCCTGGAGGCGCGGGGCATTGGCGCGGATGAAGTGGAAGTGATCATCGTGGCGACGGTGACGCCGGATATGTTCTTCCCGGCGACGGCTTGCCTGGTGCAGGACAAGATTGGCGCGCATCATGCGTGGGGATTTGATCTGTCGGCGGCGTGCTCTGGGTTCATCTATGCGCTGCAGGTGGGCGCGAAGCTGATTGAATCCGGTGCGCAGAAGAAGGTGATGGTGATCGGGGCGGATGTGATGTCGTCGATCATCGACTACACCGACCGTACGACGTGCGTGATCTTTGGCGATGGCGCGGGGGCGGTGCTGCTGGAGCCGTGCGCTGAGGGTGAGATCGGACTGATCGACTATATCCACGAGATTGACGGTTCTGGCGCGGCCAGCCTGAATATGCCGGGCGGCGGGAGTTTGAATCCGCCTACGGCTGAGACCGTGGCAAAGAAGATGCACTATGTCCACCAGGATGGCGGCGCAGTGTACAAGTTTGCCGTACGCAAGATGCAAGAGGTCTCGACGGGGATACTGGAGCGCAATGGCGTGACCGGCAGCGATCTGGGCTGCTTTATTCCGCATCAGGCGAATAAGCGGATCATCCTGTCGACGGCGGAACGGCTGGGACTGGATGAGAAGCAGGTCATCATCAACATCGACCGCTATGGGAATACGACGGCGGGGACGATTCCGCTGGCGATGAAGACGGCTACGGATGAGGGGCGGCTGAAGAAGGGCGACCTGGTACTGCTGGCTTCGGTGGGCGCCGGGTTTACCGTGGGCGCTACGCTGCTGCAGTGGGAAATATAAAAAAGCAGCGGGTCAGCAAGTCAGCGAAAGGCTAACGTGCTGGTTTCGTGCGGCTTGGACGGGGGCCGCTTATCTCGTGGAGAAAGCCGGGCTGGCCGGATTTTTTGCGGGCCTGCGCTTCTTTCCACATGGCGTAGATGGGCACGCCGATGCTGATGACTATCAGCGCAATAATGATAATCAACATGGTGGTGCTCCAGCGCGCGTAGAAGTGGTTCCATGCGCGTAGGATATGGCGGCCGTAGTGCACGCCGAGCCAGCCGCAGATGCCGTGGCGCAGAGCGCGGCTGATGGTGAAGGATGCCATGTAGCGGCGCAGCGAGATCTTGAGCGCGCCGGCGGCCAGCATGAATGCAGTGAGCGGCATGGGCGGCGGCAGAATCGCAGGCAGTGCTACGGCGATGATGCTGTGATTCTCCGTCCATTCGGTGATGCGCTTGAGATAACGCCTGGAGACATAGCGTTCGAGTACATGCATGCCGCCTGCTTTGCCGGCGTGGTAACTGATGTATCCGCCGATGACGGAGCCGACGGTAGCCAGCAGGGCGAGGAGCATCCAGTGGCCGGTCTGGGCCGCAAACAGGATAAGGAGAATGTCTGTTGAGCCGGGGATGGGCAGCGGGATGGGCGAGGAATCGACAATGGAGATGAAGAGCAGGCCGGGAAGGCCGAAGCCGAGCATGTAGCGCATGAAGGTTATCCCGGCAGGATGGGGCGCGTGCACAGGAACCGGGTTCGGAGTGTTGGGGAGAAAGAGCATCGGCTGAATTCAGCATACCCGCCGGAGCGGATTCGCAGGGGAAGATGTGCATGGAAGATGAGATTTTTATGCGGAGAGATTTTGTGCTAACTTGCCACCATGGGCACGAGCGTAGTAACGACACTTGCAAACGCGGAACAGGACCCGCGCTATCCTATCGGAAAATTTAAGATGCCAGCGGACGTAACGCAGGAACTGCGTGTGGCAGCGATTCGACATATTGCCAGTTTGCCGGAGAAGCTGCGCAATGCTGTGGATGACTTGACGCCAGAGCAGGCGGATACACCGTATCGCGAGGGCGGATGGACGGTGCGGCAGTTGGTGCACCATGTGGCGGACAGCCATGCGCAGGCGTTTATGCGGCTGCGCTGGGCGCTGACGGAAGAATGGCCCACGGTGATGGGCTACGACGAGAAGGCGTGGGCTGAACTGCAGGATTCCGTGATGGCTCCGGTGGAGTGGTCGTTGGAGATTATTGAAGCGACGCATGCGCGCTGGGGGATGCTGCTGAGCTCGCTTGGCGAGGGGCAGTGGCAGCGAGGCTTCAAACATGCGGAGCGGGGCCCATCGACCATAGAGCAGGCGACCCTGCTGTATGCGTGGCACGGCGCACACCACACGGCACACATCACACAGCTCCGGGCAAACAAGGGCTGGTAAGGTACGGCACATGGCAGTATTGGCGCAGCGGGAACGAACAAAAGCTGTGGCCGGTGCTGCGCCGCCAGAGCCTGCGGCATTGGCGCGCGCGCTGGAAGAGTTTCTAGCGGAACATCCGAAGGCCGTGATGATGGAAGATGGGCGCGTCGCATTCGACATGCGCGCGGCGAAGTATTCGCTCTCTGCAGAGCATGGGCGCTGCACGCTGCAGGTATGGTCTGACGAGCGCAATATGGTGCGGCGCGTGGTGGGCACGGCGCTGCGCAACGATGTACTGAAGATCTCCACACTGAAATTTGGGCAGACGAAGCCGCAGACCCTGGAGCTGGTGGCGGACAAGGACCGGCGCACGCCGACGGCTCGCGATGCGGCGCGCAAGCAGTATCTGAAGGTGCTGGAGCGGGTGCTGCTGCGGCAGTTTGCGGAGTGGAAGCCGACGGGGTTCCGCAGCGCGATGGACCTGGAGCGGAGCTTTGGTCCGGCGTATGCCCGGGGCGTGCTGGTGCGCGGGCAGAGCGCGTGGGCGGTGATCGGGATCAATGCGGAAGAGTCGCAGGGCTCGATGGATGGGATTCTGACGCTGGGAATTCTGTGGCTGGAGCATTGCCGCGAACATGGTGGCGGGAGACGTTTGTTCCAGGGGCTAAAGATCATTGTGCCGCAGGGTGCGGCGACGCTGACGCTCTCGCGGATGGCGTGGCTGCATCCGGCGGCGGCGCAGTGGGAGCTTTGGGAGCTGGACGAGCGGACGGAGGACATTGAGCAGCGCGATCTGGCGGACCAGGGGAACCTGGCGACGAAGCTGCTGCATGCTCCGAATGTGGCGGCGACGCGAGAGCGATTTGCGGAGGCAACGGCGCGGGTGCGTGAGCTGCTGCCGGAGGCAATGCGCGGCGTGATGCAGGAGGTGGTGAGGAGCGGCAGCGAGATGGCGTTCACGCTGCATGGGCTGGAGTTTGCGCGGGTGCGGATGGGCGTGGCGGCGAACTCGTTCAACCGGCATGAAGAGATTACGTTTGGCGCGGGGGCGAATGAGACTCCGCTGACGACGGAGAACGAGGAGCAGTTTCGCGGGATGCTGGTGGAGCTGTTTGCGCGACGGCATGCGGCGGGGGACAAGCGCGATGCGCTCTACCGGATGCAGCCGGAGGGGTGGCTGGAGTCTGTGTTGCGGCGGAATGTTGAACCATTGGATGAGCATCTGCAGGCCGAGCATGTGTATACGCAGGTGCCGGCGTTCGCCGCAGGGGATCGCGGGATGCTGGATTTGCTGAGCGTGACGCGCGATGGGCGTCTGGCGGTGATCGAGCTGAAGGCGGACGAGGACCTGCACCTCGCGCTACAGGGGCTGGATTACTGGGTGCGGGTGCGGTGGCATCAGCGAGAGAGTGACCATGCGACGGGCCTACCGGAGTTTCAGCGGCATGGGTATTTTGGCGGGATGATGCTGTCGGAGTTGCCGCCGCGGCTTTATCTGGTGGCTCCAGCGCTACGGATTCATCCGGCGACGGAGACGGTGCTGAAGTACCTGAAGCCAGAGGTGGATTGGACGCTGGTGGCGATTGATGAGAGATGGCGGGACGAGGTGAGGGTGGTGTTTAGGAAGAGGAGCCGGGGGCAGCGGACTTGACAACTGTATGTACAGTGTATGTACGATAAGGGAGAGAGTAAGTGTTCGATTGGGACGAGGCAAATGTAGGGCATCTCGCTGTGCATGGTGTTGTACCTGTAGAGGCGGAAGAGGTTTTGCAACATGAACCGTTGGAGTTGGATGCCCAGATTCGCGGCGGTGAACTGCGATTTACCAATTTGGGAGAGACGACCGCAGGACGCATTCTGGTCGTGATCGCAACATGGCGTGGGAATTTAATTCGGGTGGTTACGGCATACCCGGCAAAGTTGAAATGGAGGCGCATCTATGCAACCTACAAAAAAAGTTCCTAGTGTTCAGATTGAAACGCCTGCGTTCAAAAACGAAGAGGAAGAAGCGCAGTGGTGGTTCGACAATCAGGACCAGCTTGCGGATAAGTTTGAGCAGGCGGCAAAGAACGGCTTGTTGGGTCGAGGCACCATGGTGAAGCAGGCCGCGGAGAAACAAGCGGCGAAGAGTACGACTATACGGATGGATGAGGGTGATTTGGCGCGCGCGAAGAAGCTGGCGGAGCAGAAAGGGCTGCGCTACCAGACTTACTTGAAGATGCTGCTGCATGAGGCGTTGCAGGAAGAGGAAAAGCGGTCGGCGTAATTAGTAGCTCATCGGAAAGTTACTTCATAGACGCGCCAGCGATCGGTTTCCCACTGAAATACAACCTCTTTTAGCGGCGAAGTCTTTGGAAATTTGGTGACTGCGCCCATATATAACGCCTTTTCGTAGAGGCGGAGCTGGTCATCAGCGCCCTTCATCGTTGATCCGAGTCGAAGAATTTCCTTTGCAGCGATATTTAAGCATTTAGACAGGCTGCCATTATGATTCGCCAATTCGGCACGTGCAGAACTAGCATTGAAACCAAAAGCTTCATTTTTCTGCGTACACTCCAATTCACCGGAAGACATCTGCATCAACTTATCTACATCGACTTTCTGGATCGCCAGAGCATAATCATGTACTTCTGTAGCACCTGCCGAACTCTCAGGTTTGGACTTGATCTCGTCAACTATCTGAATGCTGTATAGCTTATGATTTGCCGTGAACTCCAGCGAGTAGTTTTTCTGCTTGTAGTCCCATAGATCAAGGTTGACATCGTTTTCATGGCTACTAGCTGAAGGCTTACCAAGCAGTGCTTCAACCGAGGAGGCATCCTCCCCAAGCTTGAGTCCTAGAAATCCTGTGGGCCCGCCATAGTCGGTGCCAGTTAATTCCAGCGTGATGGCTTGTGCCTTTGCACTGGTCGCTACTTTCGCAAAAATGGCGACCAGATAAGTTTCTTTGGCGTTAGGAATATGAAAGGCCTGATAGGTTGTTCCATTTCCATGTGAGCCCTCTTTAAAAGGCTTACCGAGAGTCGCAAAGGCATCTGGCGACTGGCGCAACAGAAATCCCATAAGTTCGTGCGGTTCACCAACCTGCGAGGTTGCTGCCCGCATCGGGAGTGCGGCTACAAAAAGCAGGGAACTAGATATCGTGGCGAACAAAACTTTCATGATGCCGGAAGTATATCAATCGCAGTAGGCGGCGGTTGAGGCGAGTAGTTCCTGTCGGGCGATCTCGGCTTCTAAGGTGGAGTTGATGGTTTCGGCGTGGTTGACGCGGGCGTCGAAGAAATTTTCTACGGCGTCGAGCACGGCGGTGCCGCTCCTGGCTTCGTAGATGGCCTTGCGCAGGATGGCGCCGCCGGGGACGCCGTGGGTGAACCAGCTGGCGAACTGCTTCATCTTGCCGACGGCTTCGCGACGGCTCTTTTCTATCTCCTGCTGATCTTCAACGGACTGGCCGAGGTCGCGATTGAGGGCGCTCTGGATGGATTCTTCGCTGGAGAGTTCGCCTATCAGCATTTCAAAGTAGGTGCGGATCATGCGGTAGCGGTCGAGTTCGGTGGGGATGTCGTAGCGGCCGGTCGCGGTGTACTGGGCGATCTGGCGGAAGATCCATGGGTTCGCCGGCGCGGCGCGGCCGATCATGACGGCGTCGCAGCCGGATTGCTCGATGAGCGCACTGGCGGACTCTGGCGTGCGCACGTCGCCGTTGCCGATGACGGGGATGCGGACGGCATCTTTGACGGCGCGGATGTATTGCCAGCGGGCCTGGCCGGAGTAGCCGTCTTCGCGGGTGCGGGCGTGGAGGGCGACGGCGTTGAGGCCGCAATCTTCGGCCATCTTGGCGAGCTCGACGCAGACGATCTCCTGGTCGTTCCAGCCCATGCGGAATTTGACGGTGAAGGGGATGGTGACGGCGGCGCGGATGGACTCGAAGATCTTCTGGATGAGGGGAAGATCGCGCAGGAGGCCGGAGCCGCCATTGTTGGAGACGACGCGCTTGGCGGGGCAGCCGAGGTTGAGATCGACGATGTCAAAGCCGGAGTCCTGTACGACGCGGGCGGCTTCGGCGAGTGAGTCTGGCTTGGAGCCGAAGAGTTGCGCGGCGATGGGGTGCTCGTCGTCGTAGTAGGTGAGGTAGCGCTTGACCTTGGACTTGCGCATGCGGGCGAGGCCGTCTGCGGAGGTGAACTCGGTCATGATGAGGCCGCAGCCGGAGGATTGGTTGCTGGTGGGGGATTCGACGGCAGAGACCAAAGCAGATTCTTCGCTGGGCTCAGAATGACAGATGTTTGGGGACGCTGCCGTATGCTGCGCTTGAGCATCCTGCGAAACCCGGGTCTCAGAATCGAGACCCGGGGCACCCACACTGGTGGCTGGGGCACCGGCATTCTCGCTGGTTTGGAAGACGCTGGCGTTCTTGATGAAGCGGCGGAAAACAGTATCTGTGACGCCGGCCATGGGGGCGAGAACGGTGGCGGGCGCGATGCGCACGTTGCCGATGGTGAACTCCGCCGGAACCCGCGCGTGGGCGGGCATGGCGTGTTCGGCCGGATTGTCCCAGTGCTTCTTCATAGTGAGATTCGATGCTGATTCAGTGTATCTGGCATGCAAAAGGCCCCCGCAGTGCGGAGGCCTTCGCGGTCTGCTTGCTTCGGTTTACTTGGCTGCTGCTTTGCCGGCGTCCGACGCTGCGTACTTGCGACGGAAACGCTCGACGCGGCCCGCAGTGTCAACCAGCTTCTGCTTACCGGTGAAGAACGGGTGGCAGGCTGAGCAAATTTCCAGCGAGATGGTGCCCTTGTGTGTGGAACGCGTCTCAAAGACGCTGCCACAGGCGCACTTCACGGTGATGGTTTCGTACTGCGGATGAATTCCTGGCTTTGGCATTCGGTGGAACCTTTCGCGGCTTTCGCCCAATGGCGGCCGCTGGTAGATGGTAGCGTCAGCACCCTGTGAAGACGCTGTTCCCATTCTACCGGAGTGGGTGGGACACGGCAAGATGAGGATGGAAAGGCGATTAGAATCAATGGAGATGACTGTGATTACGTTCCAATACGACGTGCCGATGGGGACCACGATGGAGTTCGAGGGAGTTTACCCGGTGGAGCTGCAGATGGATCTGGGGGCGAAGGAGCAATTGCAGCGGGTGCCGGGCGCGATCTTTGTGTGGATGCTTGTGGATGGGGTGCTGGCGGGGGAGTCATACGGCATTCCGGTGGATGGGTTTAGGGATGACATGGAAGGCTCGGAACTGGTGGAGGATGGCGGGTTTTACTGCTATTCGAATACGGTTTTGCCGGAGTTCCAGGGGAAATGGCTCGGTATGGTGCTGAAGGCGCACTGGCTTGGGCTGGTGGCGGGAAAGGGGTTCCGCGTTGTGTATGGTCATGCGCGGCCGGGGGCGAGCCAGGGGTTGAATGCGCGGTTCGGGGCGCGGTTTCTGGGGGATTTTGCGGATTGGTATGGGACGGGTGAGACGTACAGGATGTACCGGCTGGAGCTGGGGTGATTTCCACGGCGGGGGACGGCTTATCAACGGATGCGGCAGGGGTAAGATTGGCGCAGCGGTAGCGAATACCTCAGGGGCTAAAGCCCGGATTTGTGGCGAGGTGAGTGTGCGGGCTAAAGCCCGCACCTACCTTAGAGGCAAAGGCAAGGCCTCAGCGGCAAAGGCAAGAGACAACGGCCTTCCTGGGATCAAATGCCGTGCAACGATAAAAGCAACTACAGGGATCCTTCGCTGCGCTCAGGATGACGGTAGTGGTGGGTTGGAGAATAGCGACAGTTGGCGAGTAGTGGCAGGCAAGAGGAATGGTGATGGCTGAGGTTTGCAGGATTTGTGATGGGTCGGGCATGCGCGTGATGCAGCGCGAGAATGGCGAGCAGTATGTGCAGGCGTGTGAGTGCCGGCTGGCTGATCGCGCAGCCAAGATGCTGACGCGGGCGCGGATTCCACGGCGGTATGCGGATTGCGCGCTGGATAATTACGATCTGTTTCCGGGGGCGCACCGTTCTTTGGCGGCGGCGCACCGGACTGCGAAGAAGTTTGTGGAGAATTATCCGCTGGGCAATAACGGCAGCGGGTTGCTGGTGACGGGGTCGATCGGGGTGGGGAAGACGCATCTGGCGGTCGGGATTCTACGGGCGCTGGTGACGGAGCGCGGGGCGACGGGACTCTTCTGCGACTATCGCGACCTGCTGAAGCAGGTGCAGAACTCGTACAACAAGCAGGTGGCGGCGACGGAGTTGCAGATATTGGCGCCGGTGTTTGAGGCGGAGGTACTGGTGCTCGATGAGTTGGGGGCTTCCAAGCCGACGGACTGGGTATGGGATACGGTGGCGCAGATTCTGAACACGCGCTACAACGACAAGCGGACCACCATCATCACAACGAACTATGCGAACCTGCCGCCGCTGGGGGGGGCAGATTCGGGCAGTGCGCTGGCTGCGGCGCGGAATGCGATGCGCGAGGAGACGCTGGGCGACCGCATTGGCGAGCGCATGCGGTCGCGGCTGCAGGAGATGTGCGTGGTGGTGGAGATGCAGGGTGAGGATTTCCGGCAGAGTGTGAAACGGGCTTCGTTCGCATAGGTGCTCTGCCGTGGGGTGTCGTGGTGAGGGATGAACCCGGGTCTCAGATGCGAGACCCGGGGCACCCACATTTTTTGCCTGTATCCACATCCGTGGCTACCGGAGAAATGCAGGGCATACATATTTTGGGCGAGGTAGAATTCGCAGATGGATTTGCAGAGTACAAACGACGAGCAGAAGAGCGGATTGGGTGCGGCGGCGTGGATTGCGGCTGCGGTGGTGGTGCTGGTGATCGTCGGCGGGATTGTGCTGATGGCGCATCATCGCAGGGCTGCGGTGCCGGTAGTTCCCCCGAATACGATGCTGCCGCTGGATGGATATGCGGCGAATCTCTCCATTACGGGCATTGAGATGTCCGACACGGATACGTTCGGTGGCGGGCGGCTGATCTATATCGATGGGCACATTACGAATAATGGCGCGAAGACGGTGAAGGGCATTACGGTGCAGACGGTGTTTGCCAACGACCTGAAGTATCCGCCGCAGGTAGAGACCGGGCCGCTGATGCTGATTCGCACGCGCGATCCCTATGTGGATACGGAGATGATCAGCGCGGAGCCGCTCAAGCCAGGGGATTCGCGGGATTTCCGGCTGAGCTTTGAGCACGTGTATACGGATTGGAACCAGACTTACCCGGAGGTAAGGGTGGTGGCGGTGCAGTAGAGGCGGGGGACGCGCTTATATACGTTCTTTTTTCGTAGCCGTGGTCACGTCTCCAGTATTCGGTGTGCCCTGCGGTTCGATGAGCAATAGGTGAACTTCGCCAGAGCGTGCAATGGGACGATGTTCCACTCCGCACGGGACGACGAAGAGTTCGCCTGGTTCGAGACTTATAACCTGATCTCTCAGTTCAATATCCAGGCTGCCTTTCAGGACGTAAAAAAAATCATCGGTATTGTCATGTTTATGCCATACAAATTCGTTTTCAACCTTTACGACCATAATGTCGTAGTTATTGAGCTGGGCAATGATTTTGGGTGACCAATGTTCGGTGAAACTTGCAAGCTTATCTTCCAGGTTGATCTTGTTCATGAATGTTTTCCTTGTTAATCCCTGTGAACGAGAAATGGAACCGGCTCCCATCGGAACCGGCTCCATTTGAGTTATGAGGCGTCAAGTTATTGGACAGGCGCGAGGATCTTATCGAGGAGATCCGGGGTGCCGTCTACGCGCTGGAGGGTGGGGTAGCGAAGGCCGTCGTGATAGTCGATCGCGATGGTCTTCACATTCTCGTCACGCTTCAGGGTCAGGCGGATGGGGTCTTTCGACTTTTCCGCAGCTAGGATGGCCTCTTTCAGGGCATCGACGCTGAAGACCTTATCGTTGACGGCGAGCAGGCTCATGCCGGGAACGATGTCAGCTTTGTAGGCGATGGAGTTCCACCAGACGTCGCCGACGGTGCCATCTTTCATGAGGGAGAAGCCAAGTGAAGTGCTAAACCCGACGGCAGGCGCGGACTTTTCATACAGCGCGCGCCATGCGGGGGCGGTATCTCCGTAGACGAGCTTGTAGCCGCCGCGGGTGATGCCGTCTGTGGGGACCTTGGGGGCGAGGTCGTAGATGCGGGTGCGGAGGAAGCTGGTCCAGTCATAGGGCTGGACGGCGTTCAGATCGTGCACCACGTCTTCAAGGGTATAGGTTTCGGTGACGAAGCTGGGGCTGTTCCGGCCGAGGAAGAGCTTGGCGAAGTCATCGAGCGATTTGGCGCCGTTGCTGAGTTCGCGGATCTTGGTATCGGCATCGAGCCAGATGAGCATGCCTTCGGTGTAGTAGTCCTCTGGCCGCTGCCAGCTGACCCAGCTTACGGCTGAACGTTGCGAGACGATGGGTTGGTTGGTGGTGTCTTCCAGCGGACGCCAGAGGCGGCCGTGCGCTGCTTCAAAGCCGGCGGCGGTCGAGGCGAGAATGTCGCGGGTGTCTGATGCAGAGCGGAGGCCAGCGCGTGCGGTGAGGATGTTGCCCCAATACTGCGTCATGCCTTCGTAGACCCAGAGCAGGGAGTCCCGCATGGGGACGACGTTGAAGTCTGGCGTCCAGAGGTCGGCGGGACGGCGGAATTTGCCGCACCAGGAGTGAGTGTATTCATGTGCTGCGAGGTCGCGGTAGATGACGGAGCCAGCCCAGTCCTTGAAGTAGTTGGCTTTGGAGCCGTCTTCGCTGGATTGATGATGCTCGAGGCCGACGCCACCGACTTTGTCGCTGATGAGGTAGAGCATGTCGTAGTGGTCGTAGTGATGGCCAGCGTAGAGTTTTTGCGCCTGCGCGACGAGGTTCTTGTGCAGGGTGATCTGCTCGGGCGTGAGGGTGATGCTGGCGTCGTCGTCGCCGAAGAGATTGAGGTGGACGGGATTGTCTGGGCCGGTGGAGAGATCAATACGCTTGAAGTGGGTGCCAGCGTAGAGCGGCGAATCGATGAAGGTGTTCAGCGTGACGGGCTTGAAGTGCACGGTGGCGCCGTTACGCTTGTCAAGCTCGAGCGCGGTGGCGAACAGCCAGTCCGCGGAGGGAAGCTTGAGGGTGGGCTTGATGGTGATGTCGCGCGAGAAGTGCCCGCTGGGATAGAGCACAACGGTGTTCCACTCGAGGTCGATGATGTTGTCGTCAGCGCTAATGCGGCCCTCTCCAGAGCGCAGGGGCTGCAGGTATTGGAAGGAGACGTGAATCTCCTTTACGCCTGCGGGGACGTTGACGTGGAAGGCGAAGACGTCCGCAGGATTGCGCTCCCAGGAGATGGGCTCGTGTTTCTTGCCGGCGGTGATGACCAAGCCGCCGATCTTGGAGATGGGGCCGCTGGGCGAGTGGTTGCCGGGGAGCCACTTGGGGTAGAAGAGCGTAAGCGGGCCGGGGGCGACGGGCACGGTCTCATCGACCTGGATGATGCGGCGCGTGGTGTCTGTGACATCGACGGTGAGTTCGATGGTGCCGGGCGCGTAGGGCGTGTCCTGCAGCGTGGCTTCCGGGACTGGGGGGGGAAGCGGCATGGGCTGCTTGATCTGGGCGTGGGCCACGAGCGGGAAGATGGTGGCGGCGAGGGCAAGCGAACGTACGATGTGCGCGGAACGGATGTGCAAGAGCATTCTCCTTATGGAAGAGAGCGGGTTTGCTGTAACGAAGGGTTATTTGGGATTGACGGCGGCGTGGACTGCGAGCAGTTCAGCCAGAACGTCTCTTAGTTTATCAAGATGCAGGGCGTTGGCGCCGTCGGATTTGGCCTGGGAGGGGTTGTCGTGGACTTCGAGGAAGATTCCGTCTATCCCGGCGGCGACGGCGGCGCGTGCCAGGACGGGGATGAACTCGGGTTGGCCGCCGGATACCCCGTTAGCGGCGGAGGGCGTCTGCACGGAGTGGGTGGCGTCAAAGACGACGGTGGCGAAGGCGCGCATGATCGGCAGGGAGCGCATATCAACGACGAGGTTGTTGTAACCGAAGCTGGCGCCGCGTTCGGTGAGGATGACGCGATCGTTACCGGAGTCGGTAATTTTTTTGACGGCGTACTTCATGTCTGCGGGAGCGACGAACTGGCCCTTCTTCACATTGACTACGCCGCCGTTGTGGGCGGTGGCTTCGGCGGCGGCGATGAGCAGGTCGGTCTGGCGGCAGAGGAAGGCGGGGATCTGCAGGACGTCGACGGACTCTGCGACGCGTCCACAGTCCTGCGGAGTGTGGACGTCGGTCAGGATGGGGAGGCCGTTGGACTGGCGGACAGCGGCGAGGATGCGGCAGCCCTCTTCCAGACCGGGACCGCGAAAGCTGGTGATGGAGGTGCGGTTCGCCTTGTCGTAGCTGGCTTTGAAGATGAAGGGGACTTTCAGGTCTGTAGTGATGCGTTGGAGCGCGTCTGCCATGGTGCGGACGTGCTTTTCGCTTTCAATGACGCAGGGGCCGGCGATGAGAAAGAGCTGGCCGGTGCCGACGGGGACGTTCTGGATGCTGAAGGTGTTCACGCTCTCTATTGCACCACAAGGGACAGTGTGTGGCGAGTACAGGTACAAGAGTGCATGGGGTTTGGTACTCTGGCGCCATGCGCTATGTCTCTATGCCGGTGGGTGGACCTGAGGTTTCGGTTCTTGGTCTTGGATGTGCAGCAATGCTGGGCCGGACGGGCCGGAGAGAATCGCTGGCGGCGCTGACAGCGGCGTGGGATGCGGGCATCACCTTCTACGACACGGCGCGCTCCTACGGATATGGCGAATCGGAGCGGCTGCTGGGCGAGTTTTTTGCAGGCGAGCGGCGGCAGAAGGCCGTGATCTGCACGAAGTTCGGCATTCTGCCTGCGGCGCGCAACTGGAAGCAGAGGGTGAAGCCACTGGCGCAGGCGGCGGTGAAGCTCTTTCCCGGGTTGCGGGCGGTGGCGCAGCGGCAGGCGGCAGGGCAGATTGTGGCGGGGGAATTCTCCGTGGAACTGCTGCACAGCAGCCTGGAGACGAGCCTGCGGGCGTTGCGGATGGAGTATGTGGATATGCTGCTGCTGCATGCGGCTCCCATGAGCGTGCTGGCACAGGATGATTTGATGGAAGCTCTGCAGCGGCTGGTGGAGGCGGGCAAGGTACGGATGGCGGGTATTTCCGGCGAGCACGATGTGATTGCGGCGAGCTTTGCGCAGCGGCCCCGAGCGCTGACGACAGCGCAGTTTGCGATGAACTCGCAGCAGATGAGTTTTGCCGATGCGACGGAGAAGGCTGCGAGGGAGGGTTGGTTCCTGGTGGCGAACCATCCGTTTGGCGGGCCGGCGGGCGTGAGCGCATGCAAGCAGCGGATTGAGGCGATGCGGAACGATGCTTCGTTGCCGGTGGAGTTGCGCGAGAAGCTGGCGCCGGACGCGCAACTGATGCCGGAGGTGGTGCTGAATGTGATCCTGCGCGGTACTGGTGTGCAGGCAGTAATTCCCGCGATGATGCAGTTACGGCATCTAACTGGGAATGTCCGCGCCGTGCAAGAGTGCCGGTTTGCGCCGGAAGAGCTTGCGCTGCTGCGGAATGCGCTGCGTTAGCCATGCAATTTGAAGTACGGCGGGTACAATCTGTGCAGTGTGCGGACCGAGCCGGCACTCACTCTCACTCACCTCGTTAGCAAGGTGCATCGTGATTCATACTCTGGATTCTGAAGATAAAGTCTGGCCGGTGTGCGTTGTAGGCACGGGGCCTGTGGGCATGGCGCTGGCGCTGGAACTGGAGCGCCTCGGGCATGAGGTGCTGGTGCTGGAGTCCGGCGGGATGGAGATGGCGGCGGCGGGCAGCGCTGCTTCTCATGCGGAGATTGTGGACCCGGAGCGGCATGCGCCGATGGAGATTGCGGTGGTGCGGGCAGTGGGGGGGACGTCGTGGACTTGGGGGGGGCGGTGCGTGGCTTATGACGACATCGACTGGATGCCCAGGGAGTTTGTGGCGGACGCAAAGTGGCCGCTGACGCATGACCAGATTCGGCCTTACTACAAGCAGGCGGCGGAGTATCTTCTGTGTGGAAGTGATATTTTTTCAGTTAGTTACGGGAAAAATCTCAAGGACGGGTTGACGCTGGATTGCGTGGAGCGGTGGGCGCGGGAGGCTAAGGTTATCCTGCTGCACCGGGCGCGGTTGCTGGGTTCTGAGCGGATTAAAGTGTGCCTGAATACCACGGTAACCACGGTGAATTTTACGGGTGAAGGCACGGCACGCGTGGATAGTTTGACGGTGAGCACCAGGGCTGGTGTACGGACCGTGAGGGCTCGGCGGGTGGTGCTGGCGATGGGCGGCGTGGAGACTACCCGGCTGCTGCTGCACGTGCAGCAGAGTGCGCCGGGGCTGTTTGGCGGAGTGGATGGGCCGCTGGGCCGGTATTACATGGGGCATATCTCGGGAAAGATCGCGAGCATTCTCTTCGACGATCCGGCGACGATTGCCGATCTGGATTTCAAGCTGGATGGCACGGCGTTCTATCGCAGGCGCTTTATGCTGACGGCGGAGGCGCAGATACAGCACAAGGTGCTGAATACGGCGTTCTGGCCGGACAATCCGCCGCTGTATGACCCGGCACACAGGAGCGGGGTGCTATCGTCTGTGTTTCTGGCGCTGGCTTTTCCGCCGTCGGGACGGAAGTTGCTTTCGGAGGCGATCCGGCTGGCGCATACGGGGCCGAAGCCGTATAAGCTGGCGGCGCATCTGCGGAATGCGATTCTTGGCGCGCCGAAGGGCGCTGCGGACATCTACAAGATTCTGCGCGACCGCTTTATCCGGAAGCCGAAGAAGCCGGGATTCCTGGTTTCAAACTCCGGTGGCAAGTATGCGCTGCACTATCATGCGGAACAGATTCCGCAGCGCGAGAGCCGCATTACGCTGGGCACGGAGACGGACCAGTATGGCGTGCCGCGCGCGGTGATCGACCTGAGATTTGCGGAGCAGGATGTGCAGAGCGTGATCGATTCGCACAGGATTCTGGACGAGGCGCTGCAGGCGAATGGCATTGGGCGGCTGGAGTACTGGTATCCGGCGGGGGAGTTGCCGGAGCGCGTGTACGAGCAGGCTGCGGATGGTTTCCACCAGGTGGGCACGACGCGCATGGGGGACGATCCGGCGGAGAGCGTGGTGGATTCGGACCTGAAGGTGCATAGGGTGGAGAATCTGTTTGTGGCGTCGTCGAGCGTGTTCCCGACGACGGGACAGGCGAATTCTACGCTGCTGGCGGTGGCGTTTGCGGTGAGACTGGCGGAGAAGCTGACGCAGGCTGGGTGAGCGAGCTGCTGAATTCGTGCAGCGGAAGCCTGATGCAGTCTGGTGATGTTGGGTTCGTCGGGATTCTTCGCGCAAGAGCGCGCTCAGAATGACACTCCTCTGAAGTTGATGACAGGTGAAGATGGGCGGGAGCGGGTCGAGCTTTGTTCGAATGTCCCACACATCGCATAAAGCCGCGATGTATGGGGCACCCACTTTGGGTACTGATCCTGTGAGGATGGTCGTGATGCGGGCATCAATCCAAGGTCTCCCGGTTTTGTGGTTTCCGAGGAAACCCGGAGTCGTGCGAGCACCTACATCCCAGATCTCAGAATCGAGACCTGAGGCACCCGGCACCCGGCTTCGCTCAGATACAAGAATGACTCGAGGGAGAGATGTGCGGCGGTGGAAACCCGGGTCTCAGAAGCGAGACCCGGGGCACCCGGCACCCGGAGTAGTGGCGGTGCGAGCGATGCGGTAGAGAAGCAGATTCCGCGCGCTACGCTTCGGAATGACAAACAAAGGCAAAAGCGAGAAGCAGATTCTTCGCTGCGCTCAGAGGTTGTGACTATTTGCCTTCGAGGGATTTTTGTTGGGGCTGGCGCGGAGGTTTTAGGATTTGTCTGTGGTTTTGGGAGATGGAGTAGCAGTTGGTGGGGCAACGGAAGACGTTGTGGGGAAGCAGAAGAGGGAGTTTGAAGGGTATTTCTACTATCCGAGTAGGTGATGGCCGTAGTGGAAGATGTTGTAAGCAAGAGCGCACCACAGGGCAACACAGCGCATCTTGGAGGTTCCCCGTACCGTCATTTGCGTCAACCCTCTATGACTGCGTAAATCGGCGTTGATGGTTTCGCTGGTGGAGGCCCGTTCTTTATAGATATCCTTGCCTTCTTCGCTTGCCATCCGTTTCTTCCAACGGAGTATCGCTTGACTGTCACCCTTTTTGGGCTCCAACTCACGTCCACGGTTTTTCGGTGATCTGGCTGTTTTAGGCGGAACGAACAGCTCCACATCGCCCGCCTTCTCGATGTCTTCCTTACGCAAGTAGCCGCCATCGATCAGATGCTGTTCGACCTTCCCACCTGTACGCTTCTCTACCTGTTGGCGCATCGGCTCACTCAGACCGACACGGTCGCTTCCTTCACAAGTTATTTCGACGCCCATGATCGCGCGGCTCTCCGTATCGGCGGCCAGTTGTACGTTTACCGCGGGGTTGAAGCCTCCGTTGGGCATCTTCATCCGCCGGGCTTCCGGATCGGTCGTGCTCACCCGTGGTTCCCGTTTGCGTACCTTCTCTCCTTGCTTCCCGTTGCCCGCCCGTCGCTCCGATTCAGCCTGCTTCTGCTGCAGCTCAGGCAACTGCGATATGGCCTGTTCCATACGCTTCAGCTTCTCTTCCGCGGCTCTCTTCCGTGCTCCCTTCTGCCGCGCGCTTAGCTCCGCTGCCACTCCGTCATTCACCTGCTGGCGCAACTGTTCCACATGTTCCTGGCTCTGGCGCAACAAGTCCTTGAGACGATCTTCCCGCCGGAAGCTGCTGGCTCCCGCGCTCACTCGCACACGTACTCCATCCTGGCTGATGAGGCTCACCTTAACCACGTCTTTATCCACCAGGGACGCGATCACCTGTGTAAATAGAGCGTCCAACGCTTCCCCATGATCCGTCCGGAAGTCCGACAGAAGACGATGATTTACCGTCACTCCGCCGCATAGCCACAGGAACGGAGCACTCTCTTCGCAGCGCCGCGCCAACTCCCGTGCCGATCCGATCCCTCGGGTGCAGCTGTACAACCATAGCCCCACCAAAAGCTGTGGATCAGTGCTGTCTCGGCCACATACACCCGCAGTCGCCTTGATCGGCTCGTAAAACTTCGACAGATCCAGCTTCTCCACCACCGCCGCGATCACCCGTACTGGATGGTCCCCACCCACCAGATCGTCCGCACACTGTGCCACCCAACCCAGTTGCCCTCGCTCAGGCCGACGAAGACGCTTCCCCACTACACTCGCTTCCTTCATACCTCTCGTTATAAAGCTTTACTTCCAGCTCTTGCATTAACCCACCGTTACTCCAAAAAGTCACAGACTCTCAGAATGACAGGGATTAATTAGGGAATGATGTGGGCTTTGCGCAGGGATTCGAAGAGGGCGAAGAAGCTGTCGTCTGTGGACTGATAGTCGAGGAAGCCGAGTTTGCGGCTCTTGGACATGTCGGTGACGACCTCGATGGGGCGGCCAAGGTCTGCGTCAGTGTGCCAGGCCGAGGCTAGGATATTCAGGTCCGGTTCAACGAGGCGATACTTTGAGGCAATTTCAGCCCAGACCGGCGCGGCGTCAGCGAGCTGTGCGGCGAGGGGATGGCCTTCTGCAAACGGGGCGGGCTCGATGCCAAACCAGCGGGCCAGTTCGGCCCACATCCATTTCCAGCGGAAGACGTCGCCGTTCACAATATTGAAGGCCTGATCGCGAGCGGCAGGCGTGGTGGATGCCCAGAGGAGATGACGGGCGAGAAGGTGGGCGTCGGTCATGTCTGTGAGGCTGTTCCATTGCACGGCTGAGCCGGGGAACTGGAAGGGGCGGCCGGTTTCGCGGCAGATGGTGGCGTATGCAGCCAGGGTGACACCCATGTTCATCGCATTGCCAATCGCGTAGCCGATGACGGTGTGGGGCCGGTGGACACTCCAACCAAAGCCTTCGCGGGCTGCGGCGGCGAAGAGTTCGTCTTCCTGCGCGTAGTAGAAATTATCAATATCGAGACGGGCCTGATCTTCACGGAAGGGTGTAAGCGGGAGTTTGCCTTTGCCGTAGGCTTCGAATGGGCCGAGGTAGTGTTTGAGGCCGGTGACGAGAGCGACGTGCTGTAGCGACTTTGAACGCGAAGCCGAGGTGAGCAGATTGCGAACCATGGCGGAGTTGACGCGGATGTTTTCGGCTTCCGTCGGCTGGCGCATCCACGTGGCGATGAAGATGTGCGTAGGGGCGATGGCTTGCAGGGCTGCGTCTACGGAGCGGGGATCCAGGAGGTCGGCACGGACGGGAAGGATGTTGCCGATGGATGAGGCATGGCGCGACATGCCGTAGACGGTCCAGTCGCCAGAGGTGTCCAGAAGGTTTGCAACACTGTTGCCTACAATGCCAGAGGCGCCAACGACTAAAGCTGTCTGCTTGAGCAAAATTTCTCCTGCGATCTCGAGAAGTTCAATCGCTAGACATGGAGATGCTCAACCGCAGGCACAAGTTGCGGCAATTTGAAGATGATGGGAAGAGATAGTGGCTTAGTTGGAGCTTTCCTGAGACGCCGAAGTATCTGCCGTTGCGGTCTCAGGAGGAGTGCTGCCTGGGCCAAGGCCGAGCTTGATGAGCGCGCGGGAGTCTGGCGTGAGCTTTGTCTGCCAGCCGTTGTCGCCCTGTAGCTTCTGCAGAGCCTGCTGGGTTGGGGTATCCCACGCACCGGTGGGTTCACCAGTCAGATAGCCGGCTCTGATCAGGGCGGTCTGAATCTGGGTGGTGCGCTGCGGGGCGATAGCGCCGGCAGGACGGAAACCGGACTTCAATTTCTTCTTCACGAAAAGGTGGGAGGTGGGGCCTCGGCGCGCATGCGTGGCGGCGATCGCTGGCAGGGCTACTGCAAACAGCATTGTTGCGATGGTGGTCAGATTCCTGAAGAAGCGCATGGGTGTTGCAAACCTCTGTTGCATTATGAGCTGTACAGCACACTCTCGGGGGGATTCCTTAGAGACTGTACCGATTAAGTGAACACTTGGCAAGCAGGAAAGATGCGCGCCGGTGTCATTGTTCTGTACACGGGCGCGCATCTTTTGTTTACAGCATGAAACTACTGATAAAGAAGGACTTGCCGGTTAGGGCAAAGTGCCTCCTACGTAGGTGTTACCGGCTGCCTTGTTGCGGGGATCGCGCACAATGAAGACAACGTCGCTGCCTGACTTTAGAGAGTTGACGGCGGCGTTGAAGGAGTTCAGGTCCGTGACCGGCTTGCGGTTGATCGACGTGATGACAACGCCTACTGGAAGCGCGATATCATCGGCGAACGTGCCGGGGCGAACTGCCTTGACGATTACGCCCCCGGGTATGCCGAGCTTGCTGGCCATATCCATGGGGACTGCTCCGGCAGTGATGCCGAGCTTGCTTTCAGACGAATTGCTCTGGTCGGGCGTGGCTTCTTCCTGCGCGCCGCCCAGCAGTCCGGCGAAGAGCTTGGCCCGGTCGGCGATGGCGACAGTGGCGGTGCTCTGCTTGCCGTCTCGCATGTAGCCGATCTTAGCGGTAGTGCCGGGACGGCGGACGGAGATGTCCGCGACGAGGTCATCACCGGTTTTGACGGGCTTGCCGTCGACCGTGGTGATGATGTCTCCCGGCTGGATTCCGGCAGCAGCAGCGGGGCCCTTAGGCTCAACCGTGTTGACCAGAATGCCGGAGTTAAAGCCATAGACACGGCCCACAGCAGCGGGCAGAGCAGCCTGGAAGGTGATTCCGATGGAACCGCGAACGACCTTGTGTTCCGGGCTGATGAGCATGTTGTAGACGTTGACGATGGTGTTGGACGGCATAGCGAAGCCGACACCTTCATACCCGGAGGACTGGGTGTAGATGGCGGTGTTCATGCCGATGACCTCGCCAGCCATGTTGACCAGCGGGCCGCCGGAGTTGCCGGGGTTGATGGCGGCGTCTGTCTGAATGAAGCGCTGGAACTGGCTGGGACGGCCACCCTCATTGAGACTACGGTTCTTGGCCGAGACGATGCCGGCAGAGACGGTCTGCGAGAGGCCGAAGGGGCTGCCGATGGCAAGAACCCAGTCGCCTACGTCAGCGCCGTCTGAGTTGCCCAGCTTAATGGTAGGCAGGGGCTCCTTGGTATTGATCTTGATGACGGCGATATCGGTGTCTTTATCCACGCCGATTACTGTGGCGGGACGGCCGTTGTCACCGGGGCCACCGTCAGGATCGGTGGAGAGTTTGACGTAGATTTTGTCAGCCTTTTCGACGACGTGGTTGTTGGTGATGATGTAGCCGCGGGGATCGACGATGAAGCCGGAGCCGAGGGCGCGGCGGGTGCCTGCACCTTCGCCGCCGTCACCGCCGCCAAAGGGATTCTGGCCGCCGAAGAAGCGGTTGAAGAAGTCCTGCATACCGTTCTGCTGATCGTTGTCGGCGTCGTCGCCGTTGGGATCCTGCGGTTGTGGCTGGGCCTGGAAGCCGCGGCGGTTGCGGGCGGTCTTCTCCTGGTGCGGGGTGGATTCGGTGTTGATGTTCACCACGGCTGGACCAACCTGCTTGGCGATCGCGGCAAAGCCGTTGCCGAGGTGGGTGGGGTCTGGGATGTGCAGCGGGGCTGCGTCAGACGAATCCACACCGGTTTCTTTGCCATGGACGCGGCCCGAGAGCACGGAGCCGATGAGGATGCCAACGGTGAGAGTAGCAAGAACGCCAAAAACGGTCGAAAGACGGCGATTCCGGACCCATTGGAACAGGGACGATTTATCTATTTTCAAGGTAACTCCTCGTTCAAGTAGTTCAGGCGCAACACAGTAAAGTATACGGGCACAGCGCTGCAAAAGCTGCCCGCTCATGGCTTAGACGTGGAGATGCGCCGGAGGGTAGCCAGAGTTTTAGTTGACGCCAATATCTCCATCGATATCAACGTCGAGATTGTCCCCGGTGATGGCGTGCTGGACGACCATGGAGTGGATTTTGAGGCTATTCAGTGTCAGCGCATAGCCCATGCTCTCTGTGGATTTTGTGAGCAACTGGCGGAGCAGGTCTGCGGCGTTCACCTTCATGGCCTGGGGCAGCTTGCGGCTGAGGAAGGGGGTGAGCAGGAAGTTCAACTCGCGGGATTCTGAGAGCTTTTCAATTTTGGCATCACGAAAACCGATGGATTCGCCTTCGGCATCGGGGACCACGGAGACGTCTGCTTCCGGATTCAGGCTGACGCCGATACATTTTCCGGCGATTGATGTGCCCAGCCGGGCATGCGTGCGGACGTGAACGACGACGCGGTCATCCTTGAAGGAGACTTTTGGGCTTTCGGCGTAAACGTAGCAGGCTGAGTGGGCATCGCCGCGCATGTAGTAGCGGTTCTGCTCCCCGGTAAAGAGCTGCTGCATCAGGGTGCGCTCCAGCGCTTTGGCGGAGATGTGGAGTTCGACGGCGTGCGCAGGTATGGCGATGGCGAGAAGCGCAAGAGAGAGTAAAAGACGGCGCATATAGATAGTTTAGACCGTTGCGTCTGGTGGCCTTTATCAAAAAATCAAAAACAAAGGCAAAAAGAGGGGTTTTGCGGTGCTTGACTCTGCACGGAGGTGCGAGAGGCGGGGAAAGGCGAGAAGCAGATTCTTCGGCTGCGCTCAGCGACTGTCTTGATTTGTCAAGGCAGGTTATGGAAAAGGCGGGGGGGAGCGCCTCGGGAAACGGGCAAGAGGGCGCGCGTTTCCCGCTTTCCCACAACCTCTGCTGCT